>JBBAWJ010000012.1:0-24558 GCA_040397255.1 Candidatus Limnocylindrus sp. | reverse complement strand
ACGCACGACGTCTCGCTACCGAGATCGCAGTACTTCCTGATGTGATCTCCCCTGGACACATTGCGCAGCCAGACAGCGAGCGACTGGACCCTTCGCGCGTCACTACAAACTTTGTCATCTTCAAGGTTGCTGGTGGCATCGAACGCCGAACACGCTTCCTTGACGCACTAGAGAAGCGTGGCGTACTAATGGTTGCGTATCCACACGGACAGATCCGTGCGGTAACGCACTATGGGATTAGTGATGATGAGATCACCAAGACGATCGCGGCGACTGCTGCAGCTCTGACCGAAACCGCGTAGCGCAGCGCAGCCGATGCGCATCGTTCCATCAATCGATCTTGAGAAGGGTCGCTCTCGCATTGTCTTCTGGCCTGGCGCTGCAACCGGTGTTGGCGCACCAACAGATCAGCCGGCGCGCATTGCGCGTCACTTCGTTGATCGCGGTGCAACGCTGATCCATCTAGTGGACTTTGACGGCGCCCGTGCGGCGGAACCGATCAACATTGAATCAATTGGTGCAGTTGCAAGCCTCGTGGCAACGCCACTGCAGGTTGCGGGCGGGCTAGAGTCGCCCGAGGCTATTCGTATCGCGTTTGCCGCGGGAGCAACGCGAGCAGTGATCTCTCTCGCGCTCATTGATGAGCCAGAGCGACTCGCCGCATGCATCGCCGCCGCGGGTGATTGGCTCGCCGTTGGCTTTGATCCACGGCCGGAGCGGATTGCATCATTTAATTGGAAGCGATCAAGCGCCCCAACGGCAGAAAGCCTCATTGATGAGCTCGCGGCAGCAGGGGTGACGCGCATTGTGCTCAGCCATGGTGGTAACGCGAGCGAGAGCGCGGCGTTTGCGAACCTCGCGGCGCGTCAGCCAGGGATGGAGTTGAGCGTTGCTGGAGGTGTAAGCGACCTTGATGGCGTGCGCCGACTCCGCGATGTTGGGGTCGCCACCCTGATCTTGGGTGAGGCGCTCCTCTCGGGCGCGATCGATTTTGAGGAAGCCTCAAGGATTTCTGACCCCGCGCAGTAGCGAGCACACGCTGCGCGCCTCGCGTAGACTCCCCCGCATGGCAACTGCAAAACGCATCAACGAGCCACTCGCGTTGAGCCCCCTCGCGGGGCTCGGCGCCGTCATCCTCACGGGCATCCTCTGGGGCACGATCGGCGTTGTCACCGGCCAGCTCAAGGCCGCCTTCCCTGGCGCTGACGGGGGTCCGAGCACGCTCAGCTCCCTCGTGCTGGTCGTCGTACGCCTTGCGATCACCGCCCCAGCCGCCGCCATCACGGCGCGCATCCTGCTCGGCCGCGGCGCCTTCCGCCTCCCTGGGCGAGTGCTTGGGCTCGGGCTCGGCCTCGGGCTTGTTCAGGCGTTCTTCCAATACGCCTACGTTGAAGCGGTCACGAACGCCGGCGTTGGCATCGCCACCGCAATCGAACTCTGCCTCGCCCCAGTACTTGTCGCCACACTCAGCGTCGTCTTACTTCGCGAGCGACCGGACCGCATGATCATTGGCGCAATCGTCTTTGCTGCAATCGGCACCGTCGTCATTGCCTTCAATGGCGCAGCCACTGCTAATCCCGCAACGTTCCAAGCTGGAATTCTCTGGTCCTTCGCCTGCATGGTTGGCTATGCCTCGTACATCGTGCTCGTGCGTCGACTCGCAGCAGGCATTCACCCTCTAGAACTTGTTGCGCTCTCCGCGACCGGTGGATTCGCCGTGCTGTCGGTAGTCTCGTCCGTCGTTGGAGTAAAACTCCCAGAGCTTGTCGGAAAAGATCTTCTTCTTCCAGGGCTGCAGTTTGCCTACCTCGCGCTCATTGCAACGTGTCTTGCCTATGCGCTCTTTGTCTCGGGAGTTCGCGCAACGAGCGCCACAACTGGCTCGCTCGGCGCCCTCGCCATGCCACCAACGGCGTCAATTCTTGCAGCGCTGCTCCTCAATCAAGTCCCTACGATTGAGGTCGTCATCGGCCAGGTGCTCTTGATGTCCGCAATGACCGTCACCATTCTGCGCACCGCTCGCCGATTGAATGCGTAGCAACATGCGCACAACCGTTGTAGCGCTTGCACTTACCGCAGCGCTAACGTTTGGCGCATGCTCAACAGATCAAAGGCCAGGCGCATCTACTAACGCTAACGGCTGCCCATCGTCTCAGCCCGCAACGTTGAACCCCGAAGCGTCGAATGATATTGCGTTTGAAACATCACTCGGCACATTTGTGGTGCGGCTTGCGGTGAAGAACTCGCCCATTGCAGTGAGCAACCTGACCGCACTTGCGAGCTGCAATTTCTACGACGACGTGATCTTCCACCGCATCGCCTACATGGAAGACGGCACGCCGTTTGTGATTCAGGGCGGCGACCCAACGGGCACCGGTTCGGGCGGCCCTGGTTATTTTATTAAGGATGAGCCAGTCCTTGGCGCGTATCGCCGCGGTGTAATTGCGATGGCGCGGTCGAGTCAGCCAGATTCGCAAGGGAGTCAGTTCTTTGTCATCCTGGATGACGCTGCAGCGGGCCCACTTGAGAGCGCTCGCACCTACGCGATCATGGGCGAGGTCATCTCTGGCATGGATGTGGTTGATGCCATTGCCGCACTCGAGCGCAATGGGGAAGATCGCCCGATTGATCCTCCGAAGATCATCTCAACCACGGTCACCCCCTCCGCGCCGTAGCTGGTCCGCGCAACTGATCATTCGCGGGTAAACTCTGCACATCGTCGGCACCAGCCGACCACGTGGCCTTGCGCCACAGAGGAGAGATGGAATGGCAACCGCCAAGATTGAGACGACCGCCGGCGTCATTGAGATTGAACTTCTGGACGACGCGGCACCGAAGACCGTTGAGAACTTTGTCACCCTCGCGAAGAAGGGTTTCTACGACGGGGTGATCTTTCACCGAGTTGTTCCGGGCTTCGTGATCCAAGGCGGCGACCCTGATGGAACCGGCATGGGCGGGCCAGGCTACAAGTTTGACGATGAGCCGGTGACGATGGGCTACGCCCGCGGCACGGTGGCGATGGCCAACTCGGGGCCAAACACGAATGGGAGCCAGTTCTTCATCTGCCTCGATGACCTGGCTAGCCTGCCGCCGAAGTACACGATCTTTGGCATGGTCACCTCAGGGCTCGCCACGGTCGACGCGATCGCCAAGGGGGCCACAGGCCCGGGCGACCGTCCACTGGAGCCGGTCAAGATGACCACGGTGACGATCGCCTAACCCTCGCTCTCGGCACAAGGTGTGCCAGGGGGGTTGGAATCCGACCCTCCGGGGGGTATTCTCTTCTCAGCTGTTCTTGTTCAAAGACCATGGGTAGGTGGGTTAGGGTAGTCGCTATAGGCGACGTGATAGATGCTCTTTGAGCGTTGCGGGCGGGGCTGACTTGTTCGTCCCACAAGCGGATCGGCTTGAGGCGACTCCTGTCAAAGGGGGTCGCCTCATTTATTTTCTCTCGCCTTTTTGGCCCTCACGCCCCTGATAAACTCGTCACCCCTCGCGCTCGTAGCTCAGTGGATTAGAGCGTCTCCCTCCGAAGGAGAAGGTCGCAGGTTCGAATCCTGTCGGGCGCACCACACGGAGTAGACTCCTTCCCATGGCAGACCAAGATCTCGTCGCTGTTCCGCTGCTGCGCCGACCGCTCTTGCTTGTTGCTGCAGCCGTCAACCTTGGCGCTGTGGTTGTTGGCCTGAGTGGCACCGACGAGCGCCTCTTCTATGTTCCTGCCGCACTCGGACTTCTCTGGTTGATCGCCTATCGCGCACAACCGCGCGAGGGGGTGCGCCAGCTGCGTCGCGCGCCACAGGGTTCGATCGTCGTGCGCCGACCAGATCGACCCGCGCCACGACAACGCACAGAGATGCCACCGACGCCATCTGGCTTTGCACCATCTGCGGCGGTTGCTGCAGCACAGGCGCGCGGTGGCCTACGCAAACCGATTAAGCCGGTCGAGATTGGAATGCCAAGCAAGGGTGCTGCGCCTGAGAAGAAGCGTCGTCGCGGGCGCAAGGGTGGAGACGGACCGAACCTCGGCCTCTAGCTACGGTGCGATCTTTACCGTAACCACCGGTGGCTTGCCGAGCGCAAAGCAGCGAGCATCAAGCCAGCCGTCGCGGATTGCCTGGCGCTCCTCTGCATCAACAGTGAGCTTCCAACGAATTTTTACGGCGACCCACTCGGTGAGATATACGCAGTTCGCTGACTCTAGCGGCGGTAGCCAGTTTGTCGGATCGTCGTCACTCTTCGCTTGATTGACGTTGTCCGTCACCGCACGCAGTGTCCATGCAACCCCTAAGTCGTTTGCGTAGGCCTGTCTTCGCGAGCTTGACCACTTCCATGCACCGGAACGCCACGCTTCACCGAGTGCAACGACGTGATCAATATCAACGTCAGAGGCGCGCGTCCATGTTTCTCCGTCGTAGAGGCTTAGCCACTTTCCTGTGCTGACTGTTTTTCCAGTTGAAGAGAAGTGCACAGAGATCAGAGATTCAGCGATTAGCACCTCTGCACGGGTGTTCTTCCCGTTGCCATTCGCATCAATCCAATGCTTGAAGAGCTTGCGGTCATAGCCGCCAATGTGCTCTTCTGCAACTGGCACGCAATCGAGTGCGGTGAGTAAGCCAAGTTTGGTGTTGTTCGTTGTGCATGCTTTAACGGCGCTCGTGGCCGCGCCGACCGGTGCAGGCATAGCGAGCGTTGCGCTTGCAAGCAGGGCGAGTAGTGCGGCCGTAATGCGAGACTTCATCAGATTAGATTAGGCGACTACGTCGAAGAGTGCGCGAACGAGCGCAGCGCCCCCTCCATCGTGGATATCGACGCGTGCCTCGTTCGCGGTGGCGCGAACGATGCAGTGCACAGTGGCGCTGGTTGTGAGGCCAAGGTACTCCAGCCGAATGCGGCGGCGTGGTGCGCTCAGTTGTGCCGGTGCAGCTGCGTTGAGCGCCTCTTCGGCAATCTCGAGCCAGGCGGCATTGTTCACATGACCGAGTGGGTCAAAGTCAGCGACGCGCAGTGGCACCGTCACGGTAACACCGGGTGTATCGCCGGATGGTTCTGCGGGGATCTTCTCGGGGGTGAAGGTGGCGCCGACCTCCTTGACGAATGGTTCAAATTCCGTGGGGAAGCGGACCGGTCGTCCGCTCCGGTCGGTCATCACCCAGTCAATGGTGGCATCGGCGATCACTCGGCCAGCGCCGCCAAAGAGTCGTGTGCGGCGTCGCGCCATTACGTGCCGGAAGCCGACCAGGGCGGTGGTGCCTGTCATGGCCTCGTTGGAGCGAGGTGGCTCATCGATGAGTAGGTCGACGCTGCGAACCACCCAGCCGACGCCGCGCGACTCATACCAGGCGCGGCCGTACTCAAGCGTCTCGCTGTGCTGCCAAGCGAGGTCCTGAGCGTGGCGGAGCACTGCCGCGGCGCGCATGGTGCCGGCGCGGCTGCACTCATCGAAGCGCACGGAGCGGCCCTCGTCGCGGTAGCGGGCGTGCTCCGGGAGGCGGGCCTCATCCGGGGAGAGGCCAGGGGTAAGTCGGTCGGCGAGGCTCATCCAGCCGCCAGACGTCCGAGGGTTTCGAGGGTGATGAATCGCGTCTTCTCGCGTGGAGCACGCACGATGCTGAGGCGTGCAGCCACGATCGCGGCGGTATCAAATGCCACAACACCAATAGCGATGCGCGCGCTGCTCCCAGCGGCGCGAATGCGGGCATCCTCAAGTTCTGCGAGGAGACTGGCGTCAATGCCGCGGGCCCCCCACTTGCAGTCCCACAGCTCTGGAATAGGGCCGGCCTCGACGGTGACGTCAAACGGGTGTGGGTCGGCAGAGACACTGTCAATGGCGAAGCGGCGCTCGCGTCGCACTAGGCGATCAGCATCGTTAGCAAGCATCGGGCGTCGGCGCAGCATCTCAGCGGTGGTTGCCTCAACGACCGCGCCGCGGTACTGCGCGTTGGAGGCTTGTGCCTTGCCGCCGATTGCGAGTGCGCCAACGACTAACGGGTCTGAGGTGGTGCGGTGTGATGGGAGCGCGGCAAAGAGCGCCACTGTCTCTGCAGTCGTTGGTTCAGGATCGTTCATCACCGCTCGGGCAACGAGTCGCTCAGCGGGCGTGGCGTTTGCAATCGCCACCGCTAGCGGACGCAGTATCGGATCAGCCTGGATCCCTGAGTACACCACGGCACGGCCATCGCGAGGCGCGTCGCTAAACGAGATCCCCGCAGGGATCCGCGATGCGACCGTTGCGCCGCTACTTTGCGGAACAACATCCTTCGGCAAGCTTGCAGGGTTCAGCGTTGCTGCGAGGAGTGTGAGTACGAGGCGCGGCTGCATCCCAATCCAATCAATGGCGCGGTGTGCATCATTTGCAGCGATGACGCGCTCGATACTTGCGGCAACGGATGCAAGTGCGGTTGTCGCAGTATCAGACAGTGCGCGATCACCGATTGCAGTAATCGCTCGATTCAGCTCCTCTTCGCCGAGTGTTGAGACAACGTTCGTATGATCTAGCGCGTCGGCAACCTCTTCGCCGAGTGTCAAAAGTCGCGTGAACAAATCTCGCTGATGCGTGAGTGCGTTGCCACTCATAGCGTTGGCCAGCTGAGCGCCGCTGCATCAAGAAGCAACTCAGGGTTGCCATTGCGATGAAGAGCGGTGAGCGCTTTATTAATGGCACGTAACGCTTCTCCCCAGGTTGCGGTTGGAAGCCTGTGCGCGACGGTCTCAATCTCTGCACGATCTTCAGGGAAGGCAATCTGGTCAACCGCACCGACGCTCACCAGTGCAAGATCACGCGCCACACCACGCCAGAGGCGCAAGAGTGCGGTTGCAGCGGCACGGCGCTCTGCAGGTGTCGGCTTGCCGCTGCGCTTCGCTGGACTCTTCTTCTTCGGATCGGCGTCAACATCTGGCGCGTCATCACTGCCATCTTCACTCTCGGAGCCAACAGCCGCGTCGCCGTCATCAGCGCCCGCAACCAGGATCGCCCGCGCATCGGCGACCAGCGCGCCAAGCTGGCCGAGCCGCGCATGCGGTGAGGTTGTGGTGAAGTCGAGAATTTGTCGGCGAATCTGCGCGTGTGCACGTGCCGCATCGCCTGTTGCTTCGGCATCAATGAGTGGCCCGGGGCGACCAGACGACATGCGCAAAAGCCGCACCGCTGTTGGCGCATCAACGCCGAGTCGTTCGGCGAGCAGCTCACTCGCCTGGTTCGCGTCTGGAAGGCCGATACGGATCACCGCGCAGCGACTGCGAATAGTTGGCATGAGCCGTGAATCTTCAGCGGCCGCCAAGATCATGTGGGTGCGAGAAGGCGGCTCCTCGAGGGTCTTAAGCAGCGCGTTTTGCGCATCTTCGTTTATGAGGTCGGCGCGTTCAATGAGCGCAATTCGGCGGCCCCCTTCCACCGAGAAGAGGGCGAGACCAGCGGCGAGAGCGCGGATTTGGTCGATCTTGATCGTGTTTGACACGCCAGTTGGGGAGATAACGACGAGGTCGGTATGGCTCCCTGAGGCGATCAGGCGGCAGGCGCGGCAGGCGCCACAGGGGCCGCCGTCGACCGGCGCGCCGCACATGAGCGTGGCGACGGCGTCACGGGCGAGTGTGCCTGCACCCGCGCCGCGCGGCCCAACAATCAGCAGGGCGTGTGGTGGTGCGTCGGCGAGGAGTGCGGCGAGGTGCGCGGCGGCGGCGTCATGACCGCGGGTTGCGAAGCGTGCTGGGCGACGCGCAGGGTGAGCGGCGTCAGGCGGCGTTGAGACCGCCCGCGCCATCTCGTTAGGCTCCCTTGCTCCCCTTAGCCTTTGGCCGCGTGGTGCTCTTCTTTACGAGAGCGACCTTTGCGGCGGGCTTGGCGGCAACACGTCCTGCAGGCTTAGCGGCGGGCTTGGCGGCAGGCTTCGCAGCACTCTTCGGTGCCGGTCGACCGCCACGCGAACGGCCCTTGCCGCTCACTGGTGCCTCTTTGCCGTTGAATGCCGCCGACTCGCTCGCCGATCGACCAGTCGCCTGCAGTTGGGACTGCAAGAGCGCGGCCACATCTGGCGAGACATCGCTGATGCCATCATCGGCGTCGTTGTAGCTCGCACCTGAACGAATCGTGTCGTCCTTATGCGAACGGGCAACCTCGTCGGCAATGCGTGACGGTCCGGAGCCGAGCTGCTGACGTGCAGCGCGTACCGGTCCGCGACCCGTTGCGCTGCGTCGCTCGGTGGCGAGATATTCAGGAACGCCGCCTGGCGCACCATCATCGGCGTCGTCGAGCGTCATCGTCTCAATGCCGTTGAGTGAGTCTCCGCCAACTCCGCCACGACCACGACGTCCGCGACCACCGCGACGACGACGGCGGCGTGGGCCGTCCTCACCGAACGCAGCTGCGCCCTCGTGGTTCTGTGGTGATGCCTCAGCGCCTGCGGCGAGATCGTCTGACCCGAGATCGTCAAGTGTCAGTGTTTCAATTGAATCAGCATCGACCATCGTGTCACCAATGCGGATTGCCGACGAGCGGCGCACCGGTGTGCCAGTGCGTGGTGCTGCGGTGCGTGTGGTGCGTCCGCCGCGAACTCGTTCGCGCTCAGGCGCTGCGCCAACGCGACGTGGTCGTGCTGGTGCCTCGGACTGCTTGTCGGGGACCTCTGTCATGGAGAGATCCTCTTCGCCCTCTGCGGCGACGCGGCGACCGCTTCGTGCGCCCGCCTCCACCTTGGCGATTGTGGTGATCTCAATAAACTGGTCTGCAACCTCAACAAGGTCGCTGCTGGTGTTTGCGCGGAAGCTCACCACTTCAACGCGAACGCCCATGTCTTGCACCGCACGAATTGCTGGTGCGAAGTCGCCGTCGCCAGAGATGACGACTGCGATGTCGAGCTTTGGCGCAAGGCGCACAAGGTCGACTACGAGTTCGATGTCGAGGTTCGCCTTGAAGCGACCGTCGCCGTACTTGCGAACATCCTTGCTGACAACCTTGTAGTTGTTGCGCGCGAGGAAGTTGTGGAAGGCCTTCTGGTTCTCGTTGTCTGGATCAAGACCGGTGTAGGCGTAGGCGCGAACGAGATCGCGGTTTGCCGTAAGGGTCTTGAGGAGCGTGACGTAATCGATGTCAACGCCTGCAGCCTTTGCTGCGTAGAAGACGTTTGCGACGTCTACGAAAATAGCGACATTACGTGCCATTACTTTGTACCTCTGGTTTCTTAGTAGATAACGTGGCGTGAGCTGCTACGACGGGGCTGGGCCGGTATCGGCCACCTGCCCGCGCGTCGGAGCGCACGGCTGCACATAGACACCCTAGCAGGTTGAGGCGCGACGCCCCCTTTTGAGCACGAATTGCGCTTAGCGGTCGTCTCGCGCGTCAACGATCTGGGCAACGCCCGAGATCCAGACGCCCAGTGCAATGAGGGTGATCCAGAGGCCAGGGGCGCGGTCGATCCCGAAGACGAAAGAGAGGGGCAGGTCATACCCAGTTGCTGTGACCGCAGCGCCGATAAGCGTGGCGATGAAGCCAACGGAGGCGACGGTCACGAGCGCCACATGAACGGGCCACCAATCAAATCGCAGCTGCTCGCCAAAGGCATCTGGGGCAATCAGTAGGAAGAGGGTGGCGAGCGCAACGAAGAACCCAGCCGCACCGTAGGTATCGAAGGCGTTCCCCACCGTTGCGGGTATGCCGGGGGCGGCGAGTGTCCACCAGGCGGGCAGTGCGCCGAGCACCACACCTGCGGCGCCAATGCCGCTTAGGCGTCGACCACTGCTGCGTCGAAAGAGGCCCCCAGAGGTCGACTGGATGCGGCCGATTGGCTTCATCCAGCTACTCCTCGCCAGGAGTCGAGGTGTACATGGAGGGCTTCAGCACGCCGACGTAGCGCAGGTTGCGGTACTGCTCGCCGAAGTCGAGCCCGTAACCGACCACGAACTTATCGGGGATCTCAAAGCCCATCCACTGCACTGGGATATCAACCACTCGCCGCGCGGGCTTGCTGAGCAGGGTGACGATCTTCACCGAACGCGGGTTCTTCCCCGCGAGGTAGTTCGTGAGGTAGTTCAACGTGATGCCGGTATCAATGATGTCCTCAACGATGAGCACGTCGCGCCCTTCGATGGTCCCCGAGAGGTCCTTCAGGATGCGCACGGTGCCGCTCGACTCGGTGCTCTTGCCGCCGTCGTACGACGAGACCTCCATGAGGTCAATCTGCACGTTCCCTGGAATGGCGCGCATCAGGTCGGCAACGAAGACGATCGCGCCCTTCAGCACGCTGACAAGGATGAGCGACTCGTTCCCCGCATACGCAGCGCCAATCTCTGCGCCGAGCTCGCGCACGCGCGCGTCAATCGCCGCCTCGGTAATCAGTACCGACTCGATATCGTCGTGCGGGTTCTGGCTCGCCGCCATGCTTGCTCCTCCCGACTTGGCGCCCCGGCTGGGGCCTGCCACCTTGCGTCTGAATCGTAGCACCGCAGCGTGATCAGATACTCTCAGTAGGTATGGCAGAACATGTCGGGCACAGCTACACAAAAGACCGCAAGGTCCTCCTTAATCGTTTGCGCCGACTTGAGGGACAGGTGCGCGGCATTGCGCGCATGGTCGACCGCGAGGAGTACTGCGTCGACATCCTGCAGCAGACCTCCGCGCTTCGCGCCGCGGTCGACGCGCTTGGCCTTTTAATCCTTGAGGACCACATTCGCGGCTGCATGAAAGATGCGGCGGAGAAGGGTGACGCTGAGAAGTCCATTGAAGAGGTGCTCGACGTGGTTCGTCGCTCCATGGGTCGACCGGCACGCAGCGCAACTCCAAAGAGTGGGGCTACGGACTGAGCTCCGACACGACGCCTCCCGAACGCGCGCCACTCCCCACTGATCCGAGTGCGCTGCCGCCAACCGAACGAGAGACGCTGGACGAACTTGCGCGCCAACTCACCGCAGCATCACTCCCTGAACTCTCTGCCGCTGAGACTTTAATCTTGACCGCACACCTGCGACTACTCGATGCATGGAACCCGGCAATCAACCTCACGCGCATCAGTGATCCACTCGATCGCGCAACGCGACATCTGTTGGATTCGCTGGTTGCTGCTCCGCACATTGAGCGCCTCCTCGCCCGCGGCCGCGGCAAGATCGCCGACCTTGGCTCTGGTGGTGGCTTTCCTGGCGTGCCGTTGGCGGCGCGTCTGCTTTCGCGTCACGACGGTCTTTCAATGACGCTGATTGAATCTATCGGCAAGAAGGCGCGCTTTCTTGAAGCGGTTACCGCAGCAAGCGGGCTTGCGCCGCGACTGCGTGTCGCTCATGCGCGCGGAGAAGATTTGGCGCAAGGGGGAGGAGTTCGTTTTGATCTGATCACAGCGCGAGCGATCGCACCACTCGGTGAGCTGATCCGACTTGCAGCGCCGATTCTCGCGCCAACAGGCTCGTTGCTCGCATGGAAGCGTGCGGGGGAGGGCTGGGATGCGGAGCTGAGCGCTGCTTCTTCCTTCATTGGAACTAGTGCGATTGAGGTGATTTCAGTGAACGTGGCCGCACTCGAGGGGGCGCTCCTTGTGCGCGTCACTCCGCACGAATCTGAGCGGGTGCGAGCGCGGGTATAGGATTAGGGCAATAGCAAGCGATCAGGGTGCCCTGAATCGACGGGAAAGGTGCAGTGAAGCGCGATGACCTCTGACCCCCAGAAGACGAAGCCCGACTGGCACGACAACGAGAGCGGCGAGGAGCTCTTTGTCGAGCCTTCACCGGACCACCTGGTCGCATCCGCGGCGGGTAGTGCTCCCGTCCACGATCTAGAGAGAGCTACGACTGCCGCGAAGCGGTTTATTTTCGGACGGCCGATCTCTAATGCTGAAGAGGGCGAGGAACGCCTCAGTAAGACCCTCGCACTGCCGATCTTCTCCTCTGACGCGATCTCGTCGAGCGCCTATGCGAGCGAGGAGATCTTGATCGTGCTCGCCTCCGCAGGCGCGTCTTATTTAGCATTTGGCCCTGTAATCGCACTGGCCGTCGGCCTTCTTCTCGCCGTTGTCGCGCTGAGCTACCGGCAGGTCTGCTTCGGGTTCCCGAAGGGCGGAGGCGCGTATGCCGTGGCCAAGAGCACGCTCGGCACAGGTCCGGCACTGGTTGCCGCGTCAAGCCTCGTCATTGATTACGTGCTCACGGCGGCGGTCAGCACGGCCGCGGGTGTTGCCGCGATCACCTCCGCCGTTCCTGAACTGTCGCCGCTCCGTGTCGAGATGGCGATTGGGGCGCTCATCCTGCTTGTTCTTGCCAACCTTCGCGGCCTTCGTGAATCAGGAAAACTGTTCGCCATTCCGACCTACCTGTTTGTTTTTGGCGCGATTGCGGTCATTGGCGTTGGACTGGTCCGCATTGCACTGGGCGACCCGGCCGTTAATTGGAGTGAAGGGGTCACCGTCATCCCGCACAACGAGATGCAGCTGATCTTGCCCTTCCTGTTGCTAAAGGCGTTTGCCTACGGTTCCGTTGCCCTTACCGGAACAGAGGCGATCTCGGACGGCGTCTCTGCGTTCAAGAAGCCTGAGGCGAAGAACGCTGCGAACACCATGAGCATTATGTCTATTCTGCTTGCGACAATCTTCTTTGGTATCTCTCTGCTTGCGTTCGCGTTCGGAAAAGTTCCGCAAGAGGTTGGTGGAGAGACGCTCATTTCACAAATTGCGCGGGCATCATTTGGTGATGGCATCTTCTATGTTGTCTTCCAGATTGCTACAACAGGGATCCTGCTCCTTGCAGCCAACACCGGGTTTAACGGTGGCCCTCAGCTTGCACGCATTTTGGCACGAGACGGATTCCTTCCGCGCCAGGTTGGACAGCGAAGCGATAGGCTCGCGTACGCTGGTGGAATTCTCACGATTGCTGTGGGTGCCGTGATCTTCCTTCTCGCAACGGGCGCACTCGTCACCCTCTTGATCCCTGCCTATGCAATCGGTGTATTCCTCGGATTTACCATCAGCCAGACTGGCATGGTCGTGCACTGGCGCAATGTTCGCGGTGCTGATTGGCAGAAGAAAGCGCTGCTGAATGGCATTGGAGCGACCGTTACCGGTGTCGTTCTCGTCATCATCTCGCTTGCAAAGTTTGCGGTTGGTGGTTGGATCATCTTTATCTTGGTTCCACTTGTCGCCATCTTTATGGCGCTGGTGCGCCAGCGCTACAACCTGCACGAGCGCGAGCTGGCCATTAAGCCAGATCTCGTGTTTGATGCGCCACATCGCCCACGCAGGATTATTGCCCCGTTCGGCGAGATCAATCGCTCTACCGTTCGTGCAATCACGCTTGGTCGAATCCTTGAAGGCACCACTGGCGAGCTGACTGCCGTGCGCGTTGTCTTTGACGCTGCCGAGGAGATTGAGGTTCGCGAAAAGTTTGAGCATCTTTTCCCTGGCGTACGCCTCGTCACGGTTGAGTCTCCGTTCCGCGCCATCGTGGAGCCGATCTGCCACTACCTCGACGAGATCGAAGATGAGGATGCGCACCTGCCACCAGAGCAGCACCGCATCAATGTGGTGTTGATTCCGGAGTACGCCGGCCGACACTGGTGGGATCGCATCCTGCATAACGGCAACGGGAAGCGCCTGCGCGAGACGTTGCTCGGCCGACGCAACACGGTGATCCTCGATGTTCCGTACCGCCGCGACCTCGAGTAGGCACCCCTCGCCTCTGTGGCTGCCGCTCTGTAGATAACTCTCTTGACAATGGTATTGATAAGGTTGTAGCCTGATCAGGTGTTGAAGAGCGGCGGTGCAGGGGTTGATCCAGCACGGCCGGTCTACGTGATCAGCGTGGCGGCGAACATTGTCTCAGTCCACCCCCGAACCCTACGCATCTACGAGGAGGAGGGCCTGATCTGCCCCTCCCGAACCGAGTCAAACATCCGCCTCTTCTCTGAGAACGACCTGCGGCGCATCCTCTGGATACGCCACCTGACGCAAGACTTTGGGGTCAACCTTGCCGGCATCAAACTCCTCTTCGAGCTTGAGGAGCGGCTCGGCGAACGAATCTTGGAGCGACTGTACGAAGAGGGTCAGGCGGAAGAGGCGAAGCGAGCGCCGCAGGAAGCGGCAAGAAGGGGACGAGCATGAGCAAGCGAACCGAGCGAGAGATTCAGGCAGACCTTGATGAAGAGCTAAACGAAGAGGAGCAGCTCGCCATTGACGAGGCTGTCGCCGCGAGCGACGACGAAACTGTGGTGCCACGCGGGCGTGGCTCCTTCCCCCTCGTCCCACTGCGCGAGATCGTCATCTTCCCGGAGATGGTTGCGCCGCTCAAGGTTGGCCGCGACAAGAGCGTTGCCGCCATTCGTGCCGCTGCTGCCGCTGGCGGCTGGATCGCCCTGGTGACCCAACGTGAACCAGAGCAAGAGGAGATCACGTCGGTCGACCAGCTACATGCGATGGGCACGCTCGCCAAGATCGCGCAGGTGGTGAACCTCCCCGACGGCACGCTCCGCGCCGTTGTGCAGGGTCAGCGTCGCTTCAAGGTGAAGTCGCTCGACACCACTGGCGCCGCACTCATGCTGAAGGGAACCATCGTCGAGACGCCCGAGGTCACCGGCGTTGAGGTTGAGGCGTTGATGCGCAGCGTGCAGGCGCAGGTGGAGACGTACGTCACCTCTGGCGCACCGGTGCCCCCAGAGGCGGCTGTCGCAGCGAAGAACATCAGTGATCCAGGGCTGCTTGCCGACATGACGGCCTACACCCCTGACATGACGACCGATCAGCGTCAGGAGCTGCTCGAGACGATTGATGTGGTTGCTCGACTGAAGTACGTCGCATCATTCTTGTCACGACAGATTGAGATCCTCGAGATCAAGGGGAAGATCCAATCTGAGGTGCGCTCCGAGATGGATAAGAGCCAGCGCGAGTACTTCTTGCGCGAACAGCTCAAGGCGATTCAGCGCGAGCTTGGCGAAGAGGATCCGCAGCAGGCGGAGACGAATGAGTTGCGCGAGAAGGTTGAAGCCTCTGGCATGCCTGAGGAGATCAAGTCGCGGGCGCTCAAGGAGCTTGATCGCATGAGCCGTATTCCTTCGGCATCGCCTGAGGTTGGTGTGATTCGTACGTACGTTGATTGGCTGATCTCGATGCCGTGGAACGTCGCCACCGAAGATCGCATTGAGATCAAGGAGGCGGCCAAGGTGCTCGCCGACGATCACTACGGCTTGGAGAAGGTGAAGGAGCGCATCATTGAGTACCTCGCGGTGCGCAAGCTTGCGCCGCAGGTGAAGAGCCCGATCCTCTGCTTCGCCGGCCCTCCAGGGGTTGGTAAGACGTCGCTCGGCAAGTCGATCGCTCGTGCGATGGGCCGCAAGTTCGTGCGCATGAGCCTCGGTGGCTTGCATGACGAGGCGGAGATCCGTGGGCACCGACGCACCTACATCGGTGCGCTCCCTGGTCGCATTGCGCAAGGGATCAAGCAGGCCGGCACGAAGAATCCCGTCTTCATGCTCGATGAGATTGACAAGCTCGGCGCGGACTTCCGCGGCGATCCTTCGTCGGCGCTCCTCGAGGTGCTTGACCCGGAGCAGAACTCGACCTTCCAGGACAACTACCTTGAAGTGGAGTTCGATCTCTCGCAGGTGCTCTTCGTTGCCACCGCGAATCAGCTCGACACCATTCCTGCACCGCTCCGCGACCGCATGGAGATCATCCAAATTCCTGGATACACCGAGGCGGAGAAGGTGCAGATTGCGAAGCGCTACATCCTGCCGAAGCAGCGTGAGAATCACGGGCTGACCGAGGCGCAGGCGATCATCCCCGACGCGACGCTGGTGCACCTGATTCGTCACTACACGCGCGAGGCGGGCGTGCGCAATGCGGAGCGAGAGATCGCAACCGTGATGCGCAAGCTGGCACGTGCCGTTGCCGAGAAGAGGGGTCGTAAGCCAGAGGTCGACGCCAAGCGGCTGGCCACCTGGCTCGGGCCTGAGCGCCACGAGTACGGCGAGATGGATAACGACGATCAGATCGGTTCAGCGACCGGCCTCGTTGTGACACCGGTTGGTGGCGATGTTGTCACGGTTGAGGTTGGTGTCATGGAGGGACGCGAGGAGCTGATCCTCACCGGCCAACTCGGCGATGTGATGAAGGAGTCGGCGCGAGCCGCCCTCACTTGGATTAAGGCGCACGGCGCAGAGCTCGGCATCGCGCCGGAGCGATTCGAGAAGTCTGGCCTCCATATTCACGTGCCGGCTGGTGCCATCCCGAAGGATGGCCCCTCGGCTGGCGTGACGATGGCGACGGCGATCGTGTCTGCGCTCACCGGCATCCCGGTTCGTAAAGAGGTGGCAATGACCGGCGAGATCACGCTGCGTGGCCGCGTGTTGCCGATCGGTGGCCTCAAGAGCAAGGCGCTGGCGGCACACGCTTCAGGTGCGCGTGTGGTGCTGATTCCGAAGAAGAACGAGAAGGACCTGCCGGAGATTCCTGAGGAGATCCGCAAGTCGCTGAAGATCATTCCGGTGGAGACGATCGACCAGGTGCTCGAGCATGCCCTGCGTCGCAAGCCGAAGCCACTCCCAGCGAACCACGGCACGCCGCGTCCGCCACGGATTCCCGTCCGTTCGCATGACGCGACGGGCCGGCCAAGCTGACCTGTCGCGTTGATCAATCGACTCGCAGACCGCATTGAGGAGGCGCTCCGTCGCGATGCGACGGGGCGTCTCCCCGCACTCCCCTTTCCGCTCCCAGAGGCACTCACCCCGCTTCGCCTTCCGGGCCTGGAGCCCGTCGACCTCAATCCCCCCGCCAGCGGCAACCCGCGCATTGCGGTGGTGACCGCGCTCCTTGTGCCCCCTGTGGCGCTGGGGAGCTGCAGCCCAACGGGCGGCGGTGAGAGCGTTGATCCGCACCCATTCGACTGCCAGGTGCTGCTGATTAAGCGGGCAGAGCACGGCCGTCACGGCGGGCAGATCGCCCTCCCGGGGGGCAAGGTAGAAGGGAACGAAACTTCACAAGAGACGGCGATCCGCGAGCTTCATGAGGAGCTCGGCTTTCACGCCGCAGACCCTGAGCATGAGATTCGCTTCGTTGGTTCGCTTGACGCCGCCTATGTGCCAGCGAGCAACTTCCTTGTGCAGGTGCTTGTTGCCGTAGCGCCACAGACCCCGCAGATCACCCCTGATCCGCGAGAGGTTGCCGAAACGCTCGGCGCTGAGCTCGGACTCTTCGACCCGCGCCATGAACTACACGTCGTTGATGCAGAGGAGCAGGGCCAGCTCTTACGATACGGCGTTATTCCAGTACCAGGAGAGCGACGAGTGTGGGGGCTAACGGCGCGCCTTCTCTGCGAGCTCGCCTCGCGACTCGCGCAGGTCTAGCGCGCTAGGCGCTGCGGCGGCGCGGTCCTGGTGGTGGAGGGATCGGTGCACTGAAGCCGCTCGGGAGGGCGCCCTGCTCCGCAAGGCGGCGGATCACAAAACCGTAGTACTCATCAACCGAAGCGCCGACACGATCCCAGGTGAAGAGCTTAGAGCGCTCGATGCCCGCTGCACTCAGTCGCGCCTTCAGCTCTGGGTCGTGAATGACGCGCGCAAGCGCATCCGCTAATACGTCAGAGTCGGCTGGCGGAACCAAGATGCCGTCACGCTCGCGACGCACCACGGCGCGATAGCCGTGAATGTCGGAGCAGATCACTGGTGCGCCAGAAGACATCGCCTCAAGGAGCACGATGCCGAATGACTCGCGCCCTGTTGCCGGAGAGACAAAGACATCGGCGGTCTTGAAGAGCTGCGCCTTCTCTGCATCACTCACGCGCCCAAGGAACTCAACATCATTCAGTTGTCGCGTAAGAACGTAGCGGCGCGCCTCGCGCTCACCAGGGCCTGTGCCGACAATGAGGAGACGAACCTGTTCACCGTTGACTTGCATCTTGCGAATCGCACGCAAGAGATGGATCAAGCCTTTGCGCGGCTCCATTCTCCCAACAAAGAGCACGTTCGGAACGCCGTCACGATAACGCGAGATTGGCACCGCATTGCGATAGTGACTCGGCTCAACGCCGTTTGGCACGATCTTGTATTCGCTTGGGAAGTAGCGGCTGATGAAGTGCCGTGCCGCCGGGCTCACGGCGATGCGCCCGTGGAGTCGGTTCGCGTAGTCACCCATCACGCGTCGGCCGA
Organism: Candidatus Limnocylindrus sp.; assembly: GCA_040397255.1. Classification (GTDB taxonomy): domain Bacteria; phylum Chloroflexota; class Limnocylindria; order Limnocylindrales; family Limnocylindraceae; genus Limnocylindrus. Next base: position 6,452 of record JBBAWJ010000012.1, on the reverse strand, counting down.
ACTCGTAACTGAGTGAGAGCCCGCCAAATGCGTGGAAGGTGCCGATGTTCACTGATTGCGATAGCGTCAGCACCACGAGGCTGAGAAACGGCACGAACGGCTCATGGAAGTGCAGCACATCAAACTGCTCGCGCTCGAGGAGTTCGCGCACTTGGCGTAGATAGGTTGGGCTCAGCGTGATCGTGCCCATGGATCCGTTGAATGGGACGCTGAATCCCTTGCCGATGCGAATCACATCGCCTTCGGATGCCTTCTGCAAGCCGTGGCTACTGGTGATGATGCGCACATCATGGCCGCGTGCTCGGAGGACGCGGTAGAGGCTGCCAACGTGATCGTTCACGCCGCCTGGCATCGGATAGACGTACGGGGTGACGAGACCAATTTTCACTTCTGCTTCACCGGTCGCTTATGGCTCTGTGGGTAGCCGAGGTCGCGCCCATGTCGCTCGCCGCCGAGCGTCCAGATTGGGCGAGTCACGCCGCGCAGGTCTTGTCCGAGACCGATGAGGTTGCGCAGCATCTGCCGGGCGAAGATCGCCGGGCTCTCCAGCACGGTGTGGTCCTCGCCCGCGCCGGGCTTCACCGTGCCGGCGAGAATCGCGCGACGAAGCGCGGCGGCCGAGCGCCCAGGAAAGACCGTGTAGACGCGCCCGATCGCCTCGAGCACGTGGGCGTCAGAGGAGCCGACCCCAGGGAGACCCAGCTCCTTTGCCAGCCGCTGCACTCGCGCACGCGGGAAGGCGCCGAAGATCGTGGGGTTGAAGGTCTCCAGGGCATCGGGGCGGCAGGCGGGGTCACGATCGTTCACTACGGCCCGCAGGGCCCCCGCCTGGGCACAGAGAGGGTGCGGGAAGAGAGGGTGGGCTGGGATGGCGATCCCTCCCTGCTCGTGGATCTCGGCGATGGTGCGGCGAAGCGATCGGAGGGGGTGAACCCGCTCCTCAAGGAAGAGCCCAAGAACATGCCCCTGTAGCGTGGAGATCTCCTCGCCAATGATGACCTGCACGCGCAACTTGTTTTTGATCGCCATCGCTTGTGCCGCCTTAGCGGCATCGATGCGGTCGTGATCGGTGATGGCAATCACATCGAGTCGCGCCGCTTCCGCCGACGCGAGCACCTGCGCAACGCCGGCGGTGCCATCGGAGGCCATCGTGTGGATATGCAGATCGGCTCTCCCCTGCACGCCAGTCATCCGTTGCTTTGTTGGGCTCATGACTGTGGATCGTCCCAGATTGGATAGAAGAGCGTCCACCACTGCTCGGGGGCTTTGCTGATCAACTCTTCAAACGCAGCGGCGACACCGACCAGCGCGACCTTTGTGCGCTCCATGCGGTCTCCGGCGGTCGGAACCTCCACCTGCCGAATGTAGCCCGTATAGAGCCCACGGTCTTCGCGAATCACCGCGGCAACGAATAGGCGTGCACCGCTCTCTACCGCAAGCAGACCGGCGCCGATCGGCAGTCGCGCCGGTGCACCGAACAGCGAGACGGGCACTCCTCGCCCAGAGATATTTCGATCACCAACGAGGCCAACGATTCCACCAGCGGCGAGCTCCGCAGACATTACCGCAGCAGCACCCTGCGCAGGAATAATGCGTAGACCAAGACCCTCGCCGCGCACGCGCAACATCCACCGCTGCAACACAGGGTTGCCGAGCTCCTCCATTGGTGCAACGGGCCTCATGCCACTCCGGTCGGCGAGAATGCTGCCAGGGAGTTCGATGGCGCCAAGGTGCGCAGCAAGGAAGATTGCACCGCCACTGCCGCGCGTAAATGCTGCGCGAACGGCCTCCTCACTCTCAATGCGTACACGTGTGGCGATGATCTTCCGCGCATGTCGCGGTGCTCGGGCGGTTTCAATGTAGAAGCGCACATGATGTTCAAAGAGCAGCTCAATGCCGCGATCAAGTGTGCTGCTCGTTGGCGCGACTCCATCTCGATAGGTATAGACGCGTGCCAAATTCTTTCGTGCCATTGCGGCGCGTGATCGCATCACGCGTGGGCCAACTCTCCCCCACGCTCGTGCGATTGCGACAAGAAGTGATTCTGGAAGGCGCGAGATGAACGAGAGCGCCCCAATGATGAGATAGCCAAGTAACGCACTCATGATGCGCTCTCGCCTCTACGGCGTGTTGTCTCTGTTGACATCTGCGCTGCACTTTTTGCTAGATCCTGTTGTGTTTCGGCGTTTGGCCACATTGGTTTGAAGCAGTTCCACTGCAGCGGTTCAGTGCGAATGAGCTTCTCCATTGCCGTTGCTGTCTCTTGTGTTGCGCGTAGAAGCTCGGCTGGTGAACCGTTGCCCGCACTGATTGGCGCGCCATAGAGGATGCGGAACTTTCCAGGAGCCTCGCGGCGAACAAAGAACGGCACGATCGGTGCGCTGCCGCGTGCGCTTAGTACCGCCGGACCGCTCGGAAGCGTTGTCCAGCGACCGAAGAGTTGGCAGGGAATGCCGTCGGGCTTGTATCCCCAATCGCTCAGTAAAACGATGAATCCACCGCGCTTCAGTGCGCTGAACACCTCGCGAATGGCCTTCCAGTCGATCACCTTGATCCCCCATGCTGCACGAAGGCGACGAAGGAGCTCGTACATTTCTGGAAAGGCGCTGTCGTCGGCGACAACGTTTACGTCATATTTGCGTTCGCCAAGTGACGCGGCGCCAAGCTCGTTGTTACCCGCGTGAAAACCTACGAAGATCGCGGCCTGTCCCCGTGCGCGGAAGTCGTCCATGAATGCGGCCTCGCTTAGGTCAACATCAGCCGCGATCTCTTTCAGTGATCGGCTTGGCAGGCGCAGCAGCTCTGCTGCGAAGCGTCCATAGGTGCGGTAGTTCGCAAGGGAGCGGGCGCGCACCAGTTTCTCGCTCCCAGTGAGTGGTCGACCATCCGCATCGGCTACGCCGAGTACGACCGCGGCGTTCCCATCGGCGATGCGACGCTTGGCCGGCCAGAGGAGATAGGCGAGCGGGGCGAGTGTGGAGAAGAGCGCCTCGACGGGGCGTGGAGGGAGGATCCCAATAACCCACATGAGGAGGCGGTAGCCGGCGTAGACGCTGCGCTCCCAGGCGCGCCGAGCGAGATGGCCAGGGGTGCGCTTTGGCGCCTGGCGGTGGAGCGGCGAGGGGGTGGCTGCCCCCTGGGGCGGCTGTGGTTCGCTCATTTGGGGAGTGTAGGGGAGAGCCGCCGCCCCCTTGCGGGGTACGACGGCTCTCTCCAGTGTGAAGGCGGGACTGGCCGAAGCCAGTCTCGCAGCGGAACGGTTAGGCGCGAACGGAGTTCAGTGACTCAGAGGTGGGGTACCCCTCTTTGGTCACCTGGGTTCCGTCGAGGACGCGATTGTCCTCGCCGCGGATGAAGGCCTCTACTGCGGCGTGGGCGACATCGTCGCGCAGCTGCATTGGCGGGCTCTTCATGAAGTACGACGACGCCGCTACGAGCGTCCCCGCCAACTTACGGTCAAGGCCGAGCTTCGCGCAGCGAATAGCGTCCGTGATGACGCCGGCGCTGTTTGGCGAATCCCACACCTCGAGCTTCAGCTCCGCCGTGAGTGGCACACCGCCGAAGGTCGTCCCTTCAAGGCGAATGTTTGCCCACTTCCGGTCAAGGAGCCACGGCACGAAGTCCGATGGCCCAACGTGCACCTGGTTATCACCAAGCTGCTCGTCGAGGATCGAGGTGACCGCATTGGTCTTGCTAATCTTCTTGCTCTCAAGACGATCGCGCTCCAACATGTTCTGGAAGTCGGTGTTGCCACCGAAGTTCAGCTGATAAGTGCGATCGAGCTGCACGCCACGATCGGCGAAGAGCCGAGCAAGAACGCGGTGCGCAATCGTTGCGCCAACCTGGCTCTTGATGTCATCTCCAACGATTGGGAGTCCAGCTGCGGCGAACTTCTTCTGCCACTCTGGCTCGCGACCAATGAAGACTGGGATTGCGTTGACAAACGCGCATCCCGCCTTGATCGCCTGCTCAGCGTAGTAGCGAATCCCCTCTTCGCTGCCGACCGGAAGGTAGGCAACGAGCACGTCCACCTTGCGCTCCTTGAGCACAGCGGCAACGTCCACAGGCTTCTCTGGTGACTCGATCACCACGTCCTTGAGGTACTTGCCAATGCCGTCGAGCGTTGGTCCGCGCTGAACGATCACGCCGGTGGTTGGGATCTCCTGGAAGGTCCAGGTGTTGTTTGGCTCTGCGCCAAGTGCAACGGAGAGATCCTTGCCAACCTTGTTCACGTTGACGTCGAACGCGGCAACGTAGTCAAGATCGCGCACGTGATAGCCGCCAATGTCGACGTGCATCAGTCCTGGGACCTTTGCATCGTTCGCCACGTCGGCGTAGAAGTAGCGACCCTGCACCAAGCTGCTGGCACAGTTACCGACGCCCGCGATTGCGACGCGGATCGGGTTCGTTGCCTTGATCGGCGTTGTCGGCGCCGGTCGGGCATTCCATTGGGCGCGAGGCCCGTTCATCTCTACCATTTTCCCTGTTACCCCTTTCTCTGTCGCCCTTGCGACCTTTCCGCTTTGCGAGCCCACTCTTGTGGGTCCGCCTTCACTAACCGCCCGTTTCACGCCAGGCGGCGAGTATTCAATTGGCGCGCTATGCGCGACGCCCGGTGGTTGTCAACGCGGCGCGAATGAACAAAATTCGCTGCAGCACGGTGACTACTGACAATGCGACGATCATGAGGAGTGCGTAGAGCAGGTAGCTGGTCTCTCCGCTGAGACCGGCGGCGAGCAGGCCGAGGATGAGTAGAACCGCGCGCTCAGCGCGCTGCGCAATGCCACCGTGTGCGGAGACGCCGAGGCCCTCGCCACGCGCACGCACATAGCTCACCAGTGAGCCGATGCCGAGTGCAAGCGCCGCTGTAGTTCCGATCTGAATATCACCAAGGACTGCGGCGCTGTAAACGATGCCGGCGTAGATCGCCGCCTCCGCCGCGCGATCCAGCGATGAATCAAAGAAGGCGCCGAACGCGGTGACGCGATTTGTTGCACGGGCGAGTGTCCCGTCGAGCCCATCAAACAACGTGCCAGCGATAAGGATGCCCGCCGCGATCGCCCAGTTGCCGAGTGCAACCTGCGCGGTGGCGATCAACACGATGCCGAATCCAACAAGGGTGAGCGCGTCGGGCGAGAAGCCGATCCTTCCCAGCTGCAGCGCGATCGGCTCACCGATGCGCTTGATTGCGGTGCGCTCGTTGCTGGTGAGGAGGCTCCCCTGCGTGACGCGCGTGACGCGCTTGCCGCTTGTGCGCTTCGCGATCTTGCGCTTGGCCACGATTAGGCCTCCTCGCCGCGAACGGCGTCTACGAGTGGCGTGGCGCTCGGCAGCGCATCGGCTGGGGCAATCCAGGCGGCGGGGTCAGCGATGCCGAGGGCGGAGAGCATCAACGCGTGGCCTTCGGCGATGGTGGCGATACGGAGCGTGCAGATCGACTCGCGACCGGAGCGCTCGGTGGTGACGAGGCCGGCGGCGCGAAGGCGGCGCAGGTGCCACGAGACGAGCGGCTGTGAGAGGCCGGTGAACTCAATCAACTCAGAGACGGTGGCGGGGCCAACCGCAAGGCGGCGGACCACCTCAAGGCGGTTGGTATCGCCCAGGGCACGGTGCACGCGGCGCGCCGCCTCAATGACGTCGCGCTCTCCCGCAAGGCGGGAGACGGCAGCGCCCGTGGCGGCGGGGAGTGCGGATGCGTGCTGTGCGCTCATAGAAGCGGAAGTTTATATGAATTCCCGCTGATGCGACGGGGCCGTGGCGTGGCGGGGAGCTGGATTGTTACACCCCCACCGAGGGGGGCGGTGCCTACTTGGCGAGGGCCTGAACGACCGCCTCGATGATCGGGGTGGGGGCGAGCCCAAGGGCCACCGCGCCGATGGCGGCGATCAGCAGGCCGGCGCGCAGCATTGGCCCCTCGGCCACCTGAACCGCTGGCTCCGCCGGGTCGCGCATGAAGAGATAGACGATGACGCGCAGGTAGTAGAAGGCGGCAATGGCGGCGTTGAGCACCGCGATTACGGCGAGGATCGTGGCTGGCCCACCCGCCTGCACCGCAGCCAGAATGACGTACGTCTTGGCGAAGAAGCCTGCCGTTGGTGGAATGCCAGTGAGGCTCAATAGGAAGATCGCCGCGAGGATCGCCATGCGCGGATGCTTGCGGCCGAGCCCAGCGAGATCGGAGAGCTGCGTCGTGGCGCCAGGTCGATCCTGCAGCGCGGTCAAGAATGCAAACGCACCGAGGTTCATGAACGCGTACGCCGCCGCATAGAAGAGAACTCCAGCGACTCCCGCCGCCTCTCCCGCACCAGCCGCGACGATGCCGACCATCAGATAGCCGGTGTGTGCGATCGATGAGTAGGCGAGCATGCGCTTCACGTTGCTCTGGGTGAGGGCCACCAGGTTGCCGAGTGTCATCGTTGCCGCGGCCAGCACCACCATCACTGGAATCCAAA
>JBBAWJ010000011.1:0-24755 GCA_040397255.1 Candidatus Limnocylindrus sp. | reverse complement strand
GCCGCCTACAAGTCGCCAGAGATCGTGCGCGCACTCCGCGCCGAGGGTGCAGATGTGCAGGCGCTCCTCACCCCCGCCGCCACACGGTTCGTCTCACCGCTCACCCTGCGCACACTCACGGGGCACGCCGTTGATGCCGACCTGCTCGACCTTCTCCCTGACGGTCGCATCGGCCACATCGTTGCCGCCGATTCCGCCGATGCACTGCTGATTGCACCAGCGACCGCGCAGTGGATCGGCGCCATGGCGAGCGGTCTCGCCGGAGATGTGGTCACCGCCGCCTGCCTCGCCACCACCGCACCCGTAATCGTTGCCCCAGCAATGGATGGCGAAATGTGGGCGCATGCTGCCACGCAAACGAATGCGACGCGACTGCGCGATGACTTCGGCTACGCCCTTGTTGCACCGGAGAGTGGCGCGCTCGCAAGTGGCGCTACGGGCGTCGGCCGCCTCGCTGAAACAGCTGCGATCGTTGACGCTGTGGTGGCCGCCATTGGCGCCGCGCCGATTCGCGAACCGAACGAGAGCCGCCGCCCGCCAGCAGTACCCGCTGGTGATCTGTCGGGTCGCCGGATCGTCGTTACCGCTGGTGGCACCGAAGAGCCAATTGACGCGGTGCGCATCTTGGCGAACCGCTCCTCGGGGCGTCAGGGGATCGCCCTTGCCGAGGCTGCGCGTGATCGTGGTGCCGACGTCACCCTGATCGCCGCTCGTGTCAGCGTGCCGCTCCCTGAAGGGGTCACCATCGTGCGCGCCATGAGCGTTGACGCGCTCAATGCTGCGCTGCGCAACGCACTCCTCGCCGCACCGAACGGCGGCGCAGCGACGCCTGCCGACGCGCTCATTGCCACCGCCGCCGTCTCTGATTTCCGTGTCGCGGGCGGCCCGCTAACCGAGAAGCTGCGTCGCGATGGCGAGATCACCCTGCGTCTCACGCCAACCCCCGACCTTCTCGCCGGATTGGCGCAGGCACTCGGCCCACGGGCCACGCGCCAGACACTACTCGTGGGCTTCTCGGCAGAGGCGAGTGCAACGCCGCGGGCACGCGAGAAGTTGCAGCAGAAAGATCTCGACCTCATCGTCGCCAACGACGTCACCGCCCCCGGCATCGGTTTTGAGAGCGCCGAAAATGCCGCAGAGATTATCGGTGCCGACGATCTCGTCACCCGTGTGGGCCCGGCGCCGAAGCGTGTCGTGGCCGACGCCATCCTGGACCGAGTGGCGGCCCTCCTCTCAACGCGAGCAGGCTGATGGCACGACACACCGTTGCCGACATGCGCGCCGCACACGCCGCGGGCGGCCACTTCGCCGTCGTCACCGCATGGGATCGCCCAACCGCTGAGTTCGCCGAGGCGGCTGGCATTCAATTCTTGCTCGTAGGCGATTCACTTGCTCAGGTCGTGCTCGGACACGAATCAACGGTTCGCGTAGGAATGAGCGAGATGCTGCATCACACCGCCGCCGTCGTTCGCTCAACGAGCACCGCCCTCGTGATCGGCGACCTGCCCTTCCTCTCATATGTGGATGTGCCAACCGCCGCAGAGAACGCGGCGCGATTCATTCGCGACGCTGGGGGTGGTGCCGTAAAACTCGAGGGGGGCGTCGTCGTGGCCCCCGTCGTTGCCGCGCTCGTGCGCAGTGGCGTTCCTGTAATTGGCCACATTGGCTTCACGCCGCAGTCGTCACTGAATGAGAGCAAGCCGCGCGCGAAGGGTCGCCTCCCCGAGGCGGCGGCGGCGCTCCTCGAGGATGCGATCGCCCTGCAGGAGGCCGGCGCATCGGCAATCGTGATCGAACTCGTGCCGCAGGAGCTTGCAGCCGCGATCACCAGTCGCCTCACGATTCCAACCATCGGCATCGGCGCGGGTGCCGGCTGCACCGCACAGGTGCAGGTGCTCCCCGATCTGCTCGGCCTACTCGGCGCGGCCGCACCACGCCACGCTGGGCGCATCGCCAACCTTCGCGACGATGCGATCGCCGCCCTCACCACCTGGCGAACCAGCGTGGAGTCGGGAGACTTCCCCACCGCAGCGCAGGGGATTGCTGGCGACGCAACGCTGATCGCCGCCCTTGACGAGCTTCCGCGCTAGCTCAGGCTCTGGGCGATGCGTACCGTCACCACTCGTTCCGAACTCGACGAGGCTCTCGCCCAACTCCCCCGCCCTATTGCGCTGGTACCCACCATGGGGGCGCTCCACGCCGGTCATGCGGCGCTGATCACCGCCGCGCGCCGCACCGCTGCCACCGTAGTCATCTCCATCTTCGTTAATCCGCGACAGTTCGGATCTGCCGCTGACGTAGCGCAATACCCGCGCACCCTTGCGGCCGACCAGCACGCTGCCGAGGCGGCTGGTGCGCACCTACTATTCGCCCCCGACGTTGACGAGATCTATCCGCCCGGTGAACCAGTTGCAACGATTGATCCAGGTCCGCTCGCCACGCGGCTTGAGGGCGCCTCGCGGCCCGGGCACTTCGCTGGCGTGGCGACCGTTGTCTCTCGACTCTTTGATCTGGTGCACCCCGACCAGGCGTACTTCGGCGCGAAGGATGCGCAGCAGGTGCGCGTCATTGAGTGGCTGGCGGCGCAGCGCAGCGATCAGATCGCGATCCACCGCGTCGCAACTGTGCGCGATGGTGATGGGCTAGCGCTCAGCTCGCGCAATCAGAAGCTCTCAGCGAACGGTCGCATCGCGGCGGCAAAGGCGATCCCCGTCGCCCTCTCGCTCATCGCCGAGGCGTGTGCCTCAGGGGTTACGAGCGTTGCCGCGCTGCGGGCACTCGCCGAACGGGTGATCGCCGCCGAGCCGAGCCTCTCGCTCGACTACCTCGACTTCGCCGAGAGCGCCACGCTCGTGCCACTTGCAGAGAGCGCACGGGTTGGTGATGCTGCATTTGGCGAGGCCCTCGTCTCTCTCGCCGCCGTTGTTGATGGAGTGCGCCTGATCGACGCGATCACGCTCCCGTAGGGGCGTCGGCTAGCGCGTTGGAACGGGGCGTGCCGCCGCAAGGATGCGGCTCACGTCGAGTGATCCGGCAACGAGCTGCTTGATCTCTTCAATCTTGCGCAGGTCTTCAGGGTGTGTTTTCACCAGTAGGTCGTGCACGTTTGAGGCAACGCTGTACGTATCGCCCTCCATCAACACGGCGAAGATGTTCGCCTTGCGAATCAGGTCCAGAACTCGTGAGCTCGGTCGATAGCCGCCGCTAAGGACGAAGCCGAGCGGTCGGTTCGGATGATCTTTCCCGTCAAGCCATAGCTGCGTGAGCACCTCGATCACATCCTCGCGGTCACCAGGAACGACCACGAGGGCGCTGTCGCCGATGCGCTGCATCACATGCTCTGGCTGCATTGCGGCGACGGAGACGCGACCGATGATTGCGTCCATGTCGCGGCCTGGCCAGAGCGTCTCGCCCTGCAAGCCATCTTCGATGATCGCCAGCGTGGGGTTCGAAAGGATCTGGCGATACGGAAGGACACCGAGGAGCGGAATTCCATGGCGCGCGAGCCCCTTCTCAAGGAGGCGCGGCAGCTCTGGCTGTAGGTCAAGATCGACCTTGTTGACGATCGCCCCCGCAACCTCAACGCCACGCGCGGCGAAGAGCGCCGCGTTCAACACGATCTCGTCGATCGGTCGGCCGATACCGCCCTCACTGACGATGATCACCGGTGCGCCGAGCAGTGCGGCAACATCGGCATTGCTCAAGCCGATCACCGCACCAACGCCCGCATGCCCTGTCCCCTCGAGCAGCAGCAGTTCGTGCCTCTGTGCGAGCTCCACCTGGGCGGCGATGATCTTCGCGCCGAGGTCTTCGACCACCTGTCCCTCGATTACCTTGCGCGTGAAGCCGCGCGGAATCTGCACCGGCGAGAGAAGGGCGACCGCATCGGTCAGATCAAACACGCCGCGCATCAGGGCGGCATCTTCGTCGGCGGGGGTGTTATCGATGGTGATCCAGCGTTGGCCAACAGGCTTCATGAATCCCGTGTTCAGCCCCTGCGCGCGGAAGGCGGCAAAGAGTCCGAGTGAGGTGGTTGTCTTGCCGCGGTTCTGCCCCGTCGCGGCGAGGAAGAGCTGCCGTGCGCCCGCGGCGCCGGTCATCGGGTTACGCCTCTTCGCGCGGCGCGGTGCGACGCTCAATCAGGTTGACCGCCTCTTTAAGGCGCGTCACCGACTCTAGGTCAACATCCTCGCGGCTGATGTGTGTTCCGAGCTTGTCGAGCACTTCGGCGGCAACTTCAAGGAAGACATTGGCGTCGGCGATAAAGAACTCCGACTCGTTGCTGTAGCGCACGAAGGTGAGTCGCCCCTGCAACGTTCGTCGGTCGTCGGCATGGGCAACCTGCGTGGTGAAATTATGCCCCTGAATGCCGTCGGGATTCGAGAGGAAGCTCAGCGCGTTATCAATCGCGAGACCGAAGCGCGCGCGCCAACCGGCGAGACGATCGATCACCTCGGCTGGCAGTCGTAGCTCTGTCACCTCGTCGAAGACCTCGGGGGCTGCCGTGAGTGCCGTCACTAGGGTTGCCCCCTGGCGCTGGCCGAGCATCGCCTGGAGCGAGCGCTCCAACGTGACCACCTCGGCGTCGAAGTGGCTCGAGGTGATCAGGTCAACGAGCAGATCCTCAACGTTGTCGAGCGCCGAACCCTCGGTGAGCGCGGCGGCAAGCGCGAGGATCTCCTCGCGAAAGAGAAAGCGCTCTTCGTGGTCTAGGCCAGCCATGTGCGCATCCTAGCGCGCAGAGGGTTTACGGGTAGATACCCCGCACCGTCATGGCGTCGGCAACACGCTGCACCGAGAGGAGGTAGGCACCTGTGCGCAGGTGGCTCTTCTCCTTCTGGGCCATGTCGTAGACCTCGTGGAAGGCGCGGACCATCTTCCTCTCGAGGCGAACGTTGACCTCCTCCTCTTCCCAGAAGTCGCGGTTCAGGTCCTGCACCCACTCGAAGTAGCTCACCGTCACACCCCCTGCGTTGCAGAGGATGTCAGGGATCACCATGGCGCCGTTTGCGAAGAGGATGTCGTCCGCCTCTGGCGTCGTTGGCCCGTTCGCCGCCTCAGCGACGATCTTCGTCTTGATCTTGCCGGCATTCTCTGCGGTGATCTGATTCTCGAGTGCCGCTGGAATGAGCACGTCACAGGCGATCTCCAAGATCGCCTGATTGCTCACCAGCGTTGCGCCAGCAAAGCCGACGACGCTCCCGGTCTTCTTCTTATGCGCATCGACTGCAGCAAGGTCGAGTCCGGCTGGGTTGTGGATGCCACCGCTGCTGTCGGAGACGGCGATCACCTTCGAGCCGAGCTCGCTGATCAGCCGGGCGGCAATAGATCCGGCGTTGCCGTACCCCTGCACCACGACCGTTGCCCCCTTCAGGTTGAGGTTGATCTTGCCGGCCGCTTCGCGAATGCAGAAGACTGCACCACGCGCCGTTGCCTCGTTGCGGCCCTTCGAGCCGCCGAGCGCAATCGGCTTACCGGTCACCACACCAGGAACGGTGTAGCCAACATGCATCGAATAGGTGTCCATCATCCAGGCCATCGTCTGGCTGTTGGTGTTCACATCAGGCGCAGGAATATCGGACTCCGGCCCAATGATGACGGCGATTTCGGTTGTGAAGCGTCGCGTCAGGCGCTCAAGCTCACCGAGTGACAACTTCTTCGGGTCAACGGTGACGCCTCCCTTGCCGCCACCATACGGAAGATCCATCACGGCACACTTCCACGACATCCACATGGAGAGGGCCTTTACCTCTTCGATGTTCACGTCCTGGTGGAAGCGGATGCCGCCCTTCGCTGGGCCGCGTCCGAGGTTGTGCTGCACGCGGTGCCCCTCGAAGACTCGGGTTGATCCGTCGTCCATGCGCACAGGGAAGTGCACGGTGAGCTGTCGGCGTGGCTCGCGCAAGACGGCGGCGATGCCGGAGTCGAGGCCGAGCCGCTTTGCGGCAAGGTCGAACTGCTGCTGCGCAACTGCCCAGGCGCTCTTCTGTGCACTCATCGTTTTGTACCTCTCATCTGCCGCCCTGGCGGGTGCCTGGCGGACGCCGTGCGGCGATCTCCCCAACCCTACAACGCGCCCCTAAAAGGCGTTGCGCGTAGGTTGCGGCGTGCTGGCGCCCGTGCGGCGAGGCGAGGTTTTGTGGCTAGGCGCGGATCAGCGCGACGCCGAGACCCTTCGGGCCGGTGTGTGGGCCAATGGCCGCACCCGCTCGAACGATCCCTGGCTTCAGGGCGGCGATCTCAGGGAACCGAGCGCAGACCTCGTCGCGGAACGCCTCAATATCAGGCGCCTCCGAATGGAGCATGGTCAGCTCCTGAATTGGTGATGCGCCGATCAGCTCCATGAAACGCTCGCGCGCCTTCGCCGTAGTTCGCGGCTTATCGAGAGTGACAACCTCACCATCAACAATGTCGATGATCGGCTTCACCGAAAGGAGTCCGCCGATCGCCGCTCGCGCTGGACTAATGCGGCCGCCGGCCTTCAAGTAATCCAACGAGTTAAGGAAGAAGATCACGTGCGTCTTTGGAATGAGCTCTCCGAGCTCGGCGACGATCTGTGGCGCCTTCCAGCCTTCCGCGGCGCGGTGATAGGCGCGAGCAACCAACAGCCCCTCGGCCGCCGATGCGGTCGCGGTGTCAACGAGATGAATGTTCTTCGACTGCGGATGGTCTGCGGCGGCAATCTCGGCGTTCCGATACGTCGCCGAGAGCTTCGAGGCGACGTGCACCGAGACGATCTCTTTTGCACCACCGGCAAACGCCTTGTCATACGCTGCGGTAAAGGCGGCGGGTGGCGGAGCTGCGGTCTTTGGGAATGGTGCCCCAGGTGCGGTGAGTCGCTTCCAGAACTGATCCATGGAGAGCTCCTCGTTCACCTTGAAGCTCTCGGAGCCGAAGGAGACGATGACCGGCACGATGGTGATGCCGAGCCGCTTGGCTGCATCAGGTGGAATGTCCGATGCGCTGTCAGTAATGATTGCGACCGTTGACTTCGCCATGGTGTCTCTCCCTCCCAGCATGCGTGCGGGCAGATCGCCCTCACGTCTCCTAGAGTCTATCGGCGCCGATCAGCCGTGCGCGCCGTGTTGCCCAGGTGCACTCGGCAAGAGAATTTCGTGCTCAACGCGGCGCAGGATGAGCAGGAATGTGCCCGCAACCACGAGGAATCCGAGCGTGGCGTAGACCAACCCGTCGACCCCGAAGGTGACCGCCAGGTCGCCCGCAATCTTCACGCCAATGACTTGGCCGAGACCCAGGAAGATGGAGTAGAGGCCCATCACCGCGCTGCGATCGGTGTGATAGCGCTCGGAGACGTCGGCCAAGAAGCCGAGCGCCGCCGGCGTTGCGCCAGCGATGAAGAACATCGAGCCGCAGAGCACCGCGAAGAGGAGTGCGATCAACGGCAGCTCGTTGCCAGAGAGGCGATTGATGGCAAAGATGGCGGCCATCGCCACGACGAAGGCGATCAGGCCGAGGAGGAGCATGGTGGTGCGGCGGAAGTTGGCGAAGCGATTCCCCCAGAAGAAGAGCCCAACGCCGCCAATGAGTGCAACGAAGGCGAAGCCTGAAGTGACGACGATAAACGGAAAGCCGCTGAGCAGGAACTGACCAGAGAGCTTCACCGTCTCGTCACCGAGCAGCAGGTTGAGCCCTTGTGGCACCCAGACGCCGATGATGGCGTTGATCGAGACCCACGTTGGCACGAAGAGCAGGATCCCTCGCTGACTGAACAGCTTGACGTACTTGCGGAGGCGGTTCTCAGTCTGAGGTGGTGGTGCGGCATGTTCATCTTTCACGCCGTAGGCGAAGAAGAGGAGGGCGAGAACGTAGATCACACCATTTACGGCGAAGGCTGCCGGCCCGAAGATCGCCCAGAGCGGACCAGCCAGGGCCGTCCCCGCAACGAGGAGTCCGCCGAGAGTTGCCACTTCGAAGAGGGTGACTACGCGGCCCCGCAGCGCGGCGTCGTGACTCGTCTTCGCCGCGACGTACGAAAGGATCGAGGGGACGCTGGCCGCCGTTGAGGCGCCCTCGAGAAGGCGCGTACCAATAAGGAGCGGGATCGTCATGGAGAACGGCGTCAGGATCACCGCTGCAAGGCCGAAGAGTGGCCCAAGCAGCATCACGGGCCTTCGTCCGATACGGTCGGCAATGATGCCGAAGATCGGCGAGCCGATCAGCTCCGTCACATAGAAGGCAAGCGTGATCGTTGCAAGATCAACCGGGGTGATCGTGACCGACCCGGTGGAGTTGAGGTACTTGTTCCAGACAATAAGGAGAGCGCCCGTGGTCCCCGTCGCGGTGCGCAACGTTAGGGTGCCGAGGAGCAGGGCCTTCATTGATCCAGTCACCGGTGAAGCATACGGGTTCCCGTCTTCGGTGGTCGGTATACTCAGCGCATGCCAACGAACGTCGCCCAGTCGTATCCCTACAAGCGCGAGAGCGAGGCAGACCGCGCCGCCGCTATTGCGTCAACGCTCGGCGCCCGCGAAGGGCTCGCCGAGAAGCTCAGCGCCGAGGCGCTCCCATATGACGGTGCCGATGGCGATGAGGCGTGGGCCTGGCGCTGCCGCACGGTCGGCTGCCCTGGAGTGCTCCACACCGCCGGCTACGCCCGCGAGAAGCACGCGATCGTTGCCCTCTGTGATGGCTGCGGCCAGATTGCGCTCCGTTAGATGAGCGGCGAGCGAGTTCCCGAGATCGTGCCGATCAGTTCGGCGAATAAGCCGACGCAGGTTGAGATCGTTGGCGACCGCATTCGCATCGCCTCCCTCGAGGTGATCGACCGCGCCCTCGCCGGCTTCCTCGAGAGCCGCACCCCCGAGGACCGCGCCGAGACGGTTGAACGCGCCATGCGCGTCGGCCTGATGGCGCTGCAGAGCGCCAGCGGCTCCATCGATGTTGATCACGTGCGTCGCGCCTTCGACAAGTTGCTCAGCGACGCCGGCGAGTCAAACAAGAAGGCAACCGCCGAGGTCGAGGAGATTCTGCGCAAGACCTTCGCCAACGAGGGTGGTGCGCTGCCCGCGACCCTGGAGCGCTTCCTCGGCGACAAGGGTGAGCTGGCCCTCTTCACCAAGGACCTCTTTGACGAGAATCGCCGCGACTCAGCGCTCGGTAAGTTGAACACCATCCTCGGCACCTACTTCGATGGCGATGCCAGTAAGCTCGCCCACCTGCTTGACCCAACGCGCGAGGCGTCGCCACTGAGCGGCTTCCGCGCCGAGATCGCCAAGCGCTTCGACGATGTGCTGCTGAAGATCGTTGAGCTCGACGCGTCGCAGAAGGCGGCAAAGGGCGAGCGCAAGAAGGGAACGGCGAAGGGCGCCGACTTTGAGTCGCGTGTCATCGCGGAGTACACCGAACTACTGCGCGCGACAAACGATGAGATCGAAGGGACGGGCGGCGTCACCGGCGCCGTCCCCGACTCCAAGAAGGGCGACGCGGTGATCACCATCAACGGCCGTGACGCTTCCGCAAGCGTTCTGCGGATTGTGGTTGAGGTGAAAGACAAGGCGATGACCGGACCGGCCATCGAGAAGGAGCTCGCCGAGGCGCGCGAGAATCGCAAGGCTGAGATCGCCCTGATGGTCTTCAGTGAGGCGGCGGCCCCGGCGGGTGCGGCGCCATTCACCATTAGTCGACACGGCGTCTACTGCGTTGTTGACCCTGAGGCTCCCGATATTGCGATCCTTGAGGCGGGGTACCGACTCGCACGCATCTCGGCGCTGATTCGCGCCAAGTCGGAGGGGAGCGGCGCTGACCTCTCAGCGGTGAAAGATGCCATTGACGCGCTGCGCGATCGAATTAGCACGGTGCAGCAGATCAAGACGACGCTGACGGCGATTGACACAACGACCATCAAGGCCCGTGGCGAGCTTGATGCCCTGCGCACTGCGATCGTCACCGAGATTGATCGTATTGAGGAGCAGGTCCGAGCAAGCACCTCCGCCGCTCACGGGCGGTGAGTAGGGCGATCGCTGACTGGCGGCGCTTCCTCACCGGCCGCTACGCCGCCTTCCGCACCCTTGCCGTCTCCGACGCCGTCGCCGTCGCCCTGAATGGGGACAGCCTCTCGATCCCCCTCGTCACAACGCTTGGCGCATCGCCAGCACTTGCGACGCTCATCGGCCTCTTCCCCTTTGTCGGTGGAATTCTGCAGGGGCTTATGCCCGCCGCACTTCGCCGCAACGGCGGCGACCTGCGACGGCTGACGTTGCTGATCGGCGCGGCCGCACTCTTGCGACCCATCCTCTATATCGCCGTCGTGGTGGCGATTGCCGCTGGCGTTCTGCCGCCGCTCGCCGGCATCGGCCTGATCGCGATCGGGTTCGGCGTCGGCGCTACCGCGCAGGCGATTGCTGGGGCGAACGTGCAGACCTGGTTTGGTCGCATCCTCCCCGAGCGTGAGCGCCGCTTCGTTGCCCCACGCGCCCTCGCCATTCAGTTCGGACTCGGCTCAGTACTGCTTGTGCCCGTGGCACTCCTTGTTCGCGTTGGCGAGCAAGACTGGGGCGTCCTCATCTACGCGCCCGCATTCGTTGGTGGCCTGATCGCCAGCCTCCTCTTCTTGCGCGCGCTGCGCGGGCTGCCACGACCTGGTGCGGTATCGGCGGGTCGCGCCGCAAGCTCTGGTCCACTCTCAACACCAGTGCGCCGCTTCCTTCGCACCAACATCATCTCGGCTGTTGGTGCCGGGTTCGCGCCGTATCTCTCGGTGTACGCGATCGTCGTGCTGAAACAGGATGCGGCGTACGCCATCCTCATGGCGGCCATCGGCTCCGCCGCGGCGCTCGTCGGCGCGATCCTTATTGGTAACTGGTTGGAGCGCGGCTCGGCGAGTCGTCTCTATCGCATCTCACTGGTCGTTCGCGGCGTCGGCATGGCCTCATCAATCCTCGCCGGTCCATGGAATCCATATGCGCCGCTGGTACTGCTCGTGGTCATCGTCATCATCACCGTCGGCTTCGCCGCCGGCATCCTCTCGGCACAGGAGCGCGTGCTCCGACTCGCCGCCCCTGGCGAATCCATTCGCGCGCAGTCGGCCTACGGTGCCACCACCGCAGGGGCGCTCGCCGTTGGCCAGCTGGCGGGCGTCGTCGTGCTGGCCCTGCTCCCCGTCGCCTACCCCACCTACGTCGGCATCTTTATCGTGACGGGGGCCTTCCGCCTCGTGGCGGCGGCGACCGCCGACGTGGGCGACGACTGGAATACGGCGACGCGCATCCACCACGGCGAAGAGATGCCCGTCGAGGCGGCCCTCGAGTCACAGCGCTAGGCGCGGGGCTACACTGACCCCAACGCCACCCCTCGTGGGGAGGCAAGAGCGTGCGAGCCGCCCGTGGCCCGCCCAAGGAGGGATGCGATGCGCGTACCAGTAGAGATGCCCCGACTCGGCTACGACAGCGAGGTCGGCAAGATCGGCGCCTGGACGGCGAAGGTCGGCGACACCGTCACTGCAGGCCAGCCGATCGGCGAGCTCGAGACCGAGAAGGCCACCGTCGAGTTCGAGGCCCCAACAGCGGGAACACTTGTAGAGATCGTGCACGCCGCTGGCGCCGAAGTCGCCGTTGGCGCCGTGATCGCCTACGTCGAAGACGGCAAGTAAGCCGAACTCGCGCATGCCAAAGCCAGGGCGAACGCCCGTTGAGTTCACACCAATGCGCACGGCGATCAGCCGTCGCATGGTCGAGTCCAAATCAAAGGCGCCGCACTTCTATGTCTCCACCGACATTGAGATGGATGCGGTCGTTGCCGCCAATGAGACGCTGAACTCCGGACGCACTGGTGACGATCGCGTCACCCTGACGGCGTGGTTGGTGCGCGCACTCGCGCAATCGCTCGCCGCCTACCCCGCACTCAACGCAGTGTGGGAGGGCGAGGCGCTCGAGCGCTCCACGCCGATCAACATCGGCATCGCGATTGCCATTCCCGACGGCCTCGTTGCGCCGGCACTCCTTGATTGCGCAGCAAAAGATCTCGCCACCATTTCCGCGGAGCTGCGTGACCTTGTTGCGCGCACCAAGATCGGCAAGTTGCGCCCTGCGGAATTTACCGAGCAGACCTTCACCCTCTCAAACCTTGGCTCGTTCCCGGTGACGCAGTTCACCGCCATCGTCACGCCGCCGCAGGTTGCGATCTTGGCGACGGGTCGAAGTGAGTCGCACGCCGTGGTGCGCGACGGCGCCGTGGTGGCGCGCACGATGTTGACCGCCACACTCTCCGCCGACCATCGCGCCGTTGATGGCGCACTGGTCGCCGCCTTCCTCGGCGACCTCAAGTCGCGACTCGAGGCGCCGGCCGGACTCGCCTGACGCCGATGAGTAGTCAGCCGCTCGGCGATCGATCGAACTACCAGCGCGGACGCCTCGACGCCAGTGATCTTCTCCCCGACCCGGTCGACCAGTTCCGCCGTTGGGTCAACGAGGCGATCGCCCAGCAGGTCCCCGAGCCACTCGCCGCCGCCCTCGCCACCGCCGACGACGCCGGGAACCCGAGCGTCCGCATGATCCTGATCCGCGGCATCGGCCCCGAGGGGATCGACTTCTATACGAACCACGGGAGCCGCAAGGGGCGCGACCTCGCCGCCAGGCCAGCGGCAGCCCTCACCCTCTGGTGGCCGACCCTGGAGCGACAGGTGCGCCTTTCGGGACTGGTAGCCCGCCTCTCGGAGGCCGAGTCTGCCGCCTACTTTGCTAGCCGCCCCCGCGAGAGCCAGCTCGGCGCCTGGGCGAGCGCCCAGGGGGAGCCGATCGCCGATCGTGCTGCGCTTGAGGCCGCCCTGAGCGCGGCGGCCGCCAGTCAGGCGCCCACCCCCGAGGCGCTGCCGACCCTCCCGCCGCACTGGGGCGGCTACCGCGTCACCCCTGCCCAGTGGGAGTTCTGGCAGGGGGGCGAGTACCGCCTCCACGACCGATTTGAGTACCTCCGAGCCACCCCCGGAGGCCCCTGGGAGACCCGCCGCCTGCAACCGTAACAATCCTCTCAGGCCGCCGCGCTCCACCCTGCGCTCCCCCTCTGGTATTTCCCGCCCCGCATCAGATAGGATTCCGCCAAGCGCAGATCGCGCTTCAAGTCTGACGGTGACCCTGTCGGGGAAGCCGCTAAGGAGGAAACACATGCGAAAGAGGTCGCTACTCGCAACCTTTGCGGTCGCTGCCGCACTCGTTGCCGGGGCATGCGGCGGGTCGACCGGTTCGACGGTCACCGGAGCAACACTGCTCATCGGTGACTATCAGGACGCGGACTCGCTGAACCCATTCTTCTATAGCACCGTGATGTCTTCGAACATCGTGGGCGCAACACATGATGGTCTGCTTCGACTCAACGAGAAGCTTGAGCTCGAGCCTTGGATGGCCGAATCGGCCCCAAGCAAGGCCAACGGCGGCATTCAGGTTCCTGGCGTGGGCGGCGATGCTGCAACCGTCACCTGGAAGCTCCGCGCGTGGAAGTGGTCTGACGGAGTTGATCTCACCTGCGCCGACTACCAGTATGCGCGCGAGTGGATCCTCGACCCAAAGAACACTGCCGTTTCCAAGGTCGGCACCGAGGACATCTCGGCAATCGACTGCAACGGCAACACGATGGTCGTGCACTATTCGAAGATCTACGCGAACCTGAAGTACGGCCCGGCCGTTGCGCCAAAGCACTACTTCAGCAAGTACACCGTTGGTAGCGTCCTTGGCGGAAACCCTGCCACCGACGTTTCGACTGACATGCTCTTGGGCGCGGGCTACCGCACCAAGGACCTGCCAAACGTTCCAACCAGTGGTGCATTCAAGTACGAGAGCCGCACGACCGGTGTCGAGACGGTGATCGTTCGCAACACCTATTGGAAGGATCCTCGCAACGGCAAGCAGGCCAAGCTTGCACGACTCAAGTACGTCGTGTGCGGTTCACCTGCAACCTGTACTGCGAAGTTCCGCGCTGGCGAACTCGACATGGTCACCGACCTTGACGGCAGCCAGTTTGCACCAACCGTCGACCTTGGCGATGCACAGCGCACGCTGCCTGCGTTCACGGTTGAGTTCCTTCGCCCGAACTTCTCCACAACGGTCTGCAGCGACGGGGCTCCCGCCGAGGCTGACGTTGATGGCGCGCTCCCAACCCGCGCGGCGCGCGGTGGTGGGTGCCCGGCCTCTGACCTGGCAATTCGCCAGGCAATCGCTCACGTCGTAGACCGCCAGGGCTACCTGGATCAGATCCAGAACGGCACCGGCTTCCTTGCGACGAACGTTGAGCTCCCAGCATTCTTCTTCTACAAGGACCTTTCGAGCCAGATCCCGGCTGACAACAGCCCGGAGCTTGCAAAGAAGGCCCTTGCGGATGGTGGTTGGGTCGATACCAATGGCGACGGCATCGTCGAGAAGGACGGCACCTCAGCCATCATCGACTTCTGCACCACGATGAAGCCAACCCGTGGCGCCACCCTTCAGCTGCTCGTTGCAGCCCTGAAGGAAGTGGGCATCAAGGGCATCGTCGACCAGGTCGGCGCCGGCACGCTCTTCGGCACGTTGACGGATACGCCGCCAAACACGAAGTGCAACCTTGCGCAGGGCTCGTACGACGTGGCGCTGCACGCCTTCGGAATCACCTCGGTTGAGCCAAGCGGGTACGACTCGTACCACTCAAGCCAGACCGAAGTGAACGGTGGCGGCAACGACCAGTTCGTCAACATCCCAGCGCTTGATGCCGCCCTCGAGGCGATCAAGGGCTCAGTGGACGTTGAAGAGCAGAAGACGTTGATGGGCACCGTGCAGGACCTCATGGCGGCAAACACCGTCGTGATTCCGCTGCACTACTGGCTCGATATCACGTTGGTCTCGGCCAATGTGTCCGGGTACCTTGCCCATCAGGCATGGGGCCCAATCTGGAACGCCTACGAGCTTGACGTCGCAGTTGCGAACTAAGAGCGCTTAGGGGTTCTACGAGGTAGAAACCACTCTCGCCGCGAGGTTCCTCCTTCGGGAGGGCCTCGCGGCGAGTGCTATCTGGCCCTCCAAGCGATCGGCTAGGCTGAGGGCTACACTCCCTGAAAATCAGACCCGTAGAAAGGTCGGCCAATGATCAAGTACGCGCTCCGCAGAATCGCGCTCGGGATAGGGATCATGCTCGGCTCGAGCGTGCTTATCTATGCGCTCATTCTCGCAGCGCCTGGCGGCCCTGAGCAGAAGTTTGCCGAAAACCCGAAGTACACCCAAGAGCAGAAGGAGGGGTACCTCATTTCGCTCGGCCTCGATAAGCCGGTCCCCGTGCAGTACTGCCGCTGGCTCGGCGCCTGCCGCCGCGACAAGGACGGCCTCGATGCCCTCGTCGGTCCAACTGGGTTTCCAACCTTCCTGCCGAGCGAGATCTCTGGCATCTACACGGGCATCCTGCATGGTGAGCTCGGCTACTCCTACGCCAATGGCGAGAACGTCGGCGACCTGATCGCAGCGGCCGCGCTACCAACGCTCATCCTCGCCGGCCTCTCCATTGTGATTTGGCTCAGCCTGGCGGTACTCCTCGGCGTATGGACCGGCCTCCGCGCCGGGACGCGGTTTGACAATGCGGTGACCACCGTCACGTACGTCAGTTCAACCTTCCCCACCTTCATCCTCGGTTTCATGATGATCTGGATCTTCGCCGTGACCCTAGGCATCACACCAGTGAGCGGCATGACCGATGGGCGACTCTCGCCTGCATTCGGTAGTGACGCTTACTGGCAGTACTTCGCCAGCGCACCGCTAACCGCCATCATCGACCTTGCCCGCCACCTGATTCTGCCCGTATCCACGCTCGTCATCATTAGCGTTGCCGGTGACTCGCGCTACGTGCGTGCCTCCGTCATCGATGCGCTCAGCGCCGAGCATGTGCGTACCGCGCGGGCAAAGGGGCTCTCTTCAAGACGAATCATCTTCCGACACACGCTGCGCACCGCGCTCGTGCCATTTGCAACGAACCTCGGACTCGCCTTCCCCTTCCTCTTCGGTGGCGCGCTCATTACGGAGACGATCTTCTCGTGGCCCGGCGTCGGTCGACTGACGCTATTGGCCACAAACGGCTTGGACTACCCGGTTCTTATGGCGATCCTGCTGATCGGCTCTCTGATGGTGGTAATCGGCAACCTCATCTCTGACCTGCTCTACGCCGTACTGGATCCGCGGGTGCGCCTGTGACCGCAGCGACACACGCCACCAAGGCAACCAAGGCGCAGAAGGCCGAGAGTCCATGGGTGCAGGCGCGTAGGCGCTTCTTCGCCGGTCGCCAAGGTCCGTGGGGTCTCGCCATCCTCGGCTTCATCTTCCTCCTCATCATCGTTGGACCCTTCTTCGCCCCATATCACGTGGGTGAGATTCCAAAGCCGAGTGAATTCGTCTTCCTTGGGCGCGGCCCTTCGGCGGAGCACATCTTTGGCGAAACGGCGCAGCTGCAGCTCGATGTCTTCATGCTCGTCGTCAACGGGGGCCGAGCCTCACTCTTCATCGGTTTTGCCGCCGCGGTCGGCTCTATTACGATCGGCACGCTTGTGGGCATCATCGCCGGCTACTTTGGTGGGCGGCTTGACTCGTTCCTCATGCGCGTCGTGGATGTCTTCCTCGCAATCCCAAGCCTCTTCGTGATTATTGTCGGAGCGAAGATCCTCAGTGCCCTTGGCGGCACAGGACTCCAGACCGTCATCATTGTGTTCATCGTCTTCGGATGGATGGGCATCGCGCGCCTTGTGCGCGGACAGGTGCTCGCCCTGCGCGAGATGGAGTTCATTGAGGCGGCACGTGCCCTCGGCGTACGTCCAATTCGCATTGCCGTGCGCCATGTGTTGCCGAATGCCATTGGCCCCGTCGTCGTCTCGTTCCCGTTTGCCGTGGGTGGCGCCATCATCGGCGAGGCCTTCATCAGCTACCTCGGTTTCGGCGTATCGGCGCTCACCCCTACCTGGGGAAACATGCTCTCCAACGCTGAGGACTTCCTTCTGCAGGGGAACTGGTGGTGGCTCGGATTCCCCGGCCTCTTCATCATCATGACCTCGCTATCCGTCAACATGATTGGCGATGCACTCCGCGAGAGCCTTGAGCCGGAGGGTCGACGATCGTGAGCGCCGCCAAGAGGAGCCCCGTGAGCAAGCGCGCGTCGGCGTCGACCGCACCGCTTCTGGCGGTGACAGATCTGGGGATCAGCTTCCGCACCAGCCGCGGCATCCTGAAGGTTGTTGACGGCGTCTCATTCGATCTTGCCGCTGGCGAATGCCTGGCAATTGTTGGTGAGTCGGGATCTGGTAAGACCGTATCGGCGATGGCGATCATCTCGCTGCTCAGCCGCAAGCAGGCAATCATCGAGGGATCGATCAAGTTCAAGGGCCGCGAACTCGTTGGACTGAGCGAAGACGAGCTGCGCCCAATTCGTGGCGGCGGGATCGGCGTGATCTTCCAGGAGCCGCTCTCGGCGCTTAACCCCGTAACGAACATTGGTGAACAGATCGCCGAGGTGATCGTTGCCCACCGCAAGTTGAGCTGGAAAGAGGCGCACAAGCTGGCGATCGGCTATCTCGAGCAGGTTGAGATCTCGCAGCCAGACCGACGCGCCAAGCAGTATCCGCACCAGCTCTCAGGTGGCATGCGACAGCGCGCCATGATCGCCATGGCCCTATCGGGCGAGCCCTCGATGATCATTGCCGACGAGCCGACTACCGCCCTCGACGTCACCATTCAGGCACAGGTGCTCGACCTGCTGCGTCGCACCACCACCGAGCGTGGCGCCGCACTCCTGCTCATCACCCACGACCTTGGCGTCGTTGCCGAGACGGCCGACCGCATCGCCGTGATGTACGCCGGCCAGATCGCTGAGACCGGTAAGGCCGCCAGCGTGCTACGCGAGCCGGCGAGCCCATACACGCGTGACCTCGTCACCTCAATCCCTTCGTTCGCGGCGCGCGGCAAGAAGCTGAACACGATCACCGGCATGGTGCCGTCGCCCGACGCCTTCCCGGCCGGCTGCCGCTTTGCTCCGCGCTGCCGCTACGCAATCACCGCCTGCACCACCGCCGTGCCGCCACTTGAGCCGCTCAAGGATGGCCACCTCGTTCGCTGCATTCGCACCAAGGAGGTGCTTGACGGCACCGCAGCAGGGAAGCGCAAGGCTCCAGCAACCAAGAGAGGGGCGGCACGATGAGTGGCAAGCCTGCAGAGCAGCGTGAACTCCTGAAGCTCGTTGGCGTGAAGCGCCACTTCCAGGTTCGCGGTGGGATTCCACTGATCCGCAAGCCTCTCGCCGTTCGCGCGGTCGACGGAGTCGACCTCACAGTGGCACGCGGCGAAACGCTCAGCCTCGTTGGCGAGTCAGGCTCTGGTAAGACTACGCTCGGTCGAGTCGCCCTTGGCCTGCAGCCAACCACCGCGGGCACCGTCACCTTTGATGGTCGCGAGATCAAGAAGCTCTCCGCCACCCAGCGACGAGCGTTGCGCAAGCGCATGCAGATCGTCTTCCAGGACCCGTTCGGCTCGCTGAATCCACGCCTCCCGATCGGCGACCAAATCAAAGAGGGCCTCCTCGCGCATAACCTCGGTAACCCTGCCGCCCGCGAGAAGCGTGTGCGCGAGGTGCTCGACCTCGTCGGCCTCGACCCGAACTACGCCTCACGCTACCCACACGAGTTCTCCGGCGGCCAGCGACAGCGTATCGGCATCGCGCGCGCCCTCGCCGTGAACCCAGAGTTTATCGTGCTCGACGAGCCGGTCTCCGCGCTCGACGTTTCGATTCAAAGCCAGGTGCTCAATCTGCTCACCGACCTCCGCAAAGAGAAGGGGCTGACCTACCTCTTCATCAGCCACAACCTCGACGTTGTCGGCTACTTCTCGGACCGCGTCGCCGTGATGTACCTCGGCAAGGTCGTTGAGATTGGTCCAGTGGATCGCGTCTTCACCAAGCCGCAGCACCCGTACACCGTGGCCCTGATCTCGGCGGTGCCGAAGGTTGAAGAGCACGACACCAAGGATCGACTGATCCTTGAAGGCGAGATCCCATCGCCGATCTCGCCACCATCGGGCTGCCGCTTCCGCACGCGCTGCTGGTTGCGTGAGCAGCTCGGCAACCCAGAGAAGTGTTCAACCGAAGAGCCGAAGCTGGTCGCCACGCCGCGCGATGTGACGGTCAACGTGGCCTGCCACTTCCCTCTCGCCGATGGTGCCGCTGCAACAACCGCCGCCGGACGCTTGGAGATTACACAGGCCATCAAGGCTGCGACCACGCCGAAGGTTACGTCTGCGGCAAAGCCGAAGCGGAAGGCTTAGTCTTCGCGGCGGCCCGCGCCGCTCTCCCCCGTTGCCGACGAGAGCGCGCCGTATCTCTGGAGCAGTTCCCCCGCGCGATCGCGCGCGCTGACACTTGGCTCAATGCGCTGTGCTGGCGCAGCGACTGCGTGTGACGCTTCGCGAAGGTTGGCAAAGGAGCCAGCTACCACGCCAGCAAGGGCGGCAGCGCCGGCGCCCGAGGCTTCAGCGTTCTGGCCCACCACTACAGGGATGCCGAAGAGATCGGCGCGGAGCTGAACCAGTGGCGCGGAGACTGGCTCGCCGCCAGAGAGCGGTCCTGGCGCTGCACCGGTCGCTGGGCCTGAGAGTCGCATCTCGCTGATCTGCAGCCCAGCCTCGATCGCTGGTGCAAGCAGGTGCGCAACGGCGAGGGCGCCCCCCTCAATCGCTGCGCGCACCAGGTGCGCTGCGGTATGTCGATCGGTTCGCCCATCGAACGCATCATCGGCGGAGCGCGGGCTGCTCCAGCCAAGATTGGAGATCGGTTTCGCCATGAGTCCATCAGCACCGAGCGGTAGCGACGCGGCGGCGCGAAAGAGTTCAGCGCGACGCGCGGGCAACGCCGCTGGATCACTGGCGAGCAGTTCTGTAACGACCCACTCCAAGAGTCGACCGGTGCCTGCGAAGGCGCCGCCGAGGATCACCCCGTCACCGAACGGCGCAGGGGTTGGTCCCGCCCAGAGGCGCCCGGGGAGTGCGGTGGCGATGCGCGCTGCCTCCGACGGAGTTGCTGCAACGGCGACGCCGCCCGCGGTGCCGCCCACATCAACACCGAGTCCAGGTTTCGTAAGGCCCGCGCCGATCACGGCGGCGAGTCCATCGTTCAACCCTGCCGCGATCGGCAGGCCAGCAGGGAGGCCGAGATCTGCAGCTGGGCCAGGGAGGAGGGTGCCGATTCTGGTGCCCGGGAATACCTCAGGCGGGAGTGCGCGCTCATCGAGGCCTGCGGCGAGCAGGGCGCTGCGCTGCGCGGGCGAGACGCTGCGCGCCGGATCCCAGAAGGCGCTGACCGCCTCACCAGAGAGTCGCAGCGTGAGCGCATCCCACGACGAGAGCAGCCACGTGGATTCAGCGGCGACCTCAGGGCGCTCTCGGAGGAGCCAGCGCGCCTTCGGCAGTTCGCCGAGCAGCCATCCGCCGCGTCCGAGAATCTTTTCAAGTGCGGCCTCGTCGTCGGCTGAACGGCGGTCGCGCCACATCAAGACTGGCCCAGCGGCACTTCCATCAGCGCGTACAGGGACGAGGGATGGGCCGTGACCGTCGACGCCGATTCCGCGAACCTCGATCGCCTCTGCGCTCTGGGCAGCGGCCAGGGCCAACACCTCATGGGAGGCGGTGCAGATCGCCTGCCACCAAACGTCGGCATCTTGCTCGCGCGGGTCGGCTCCGCCACTGGTCGCACACCGCGCAATGGCGATCGGCGCACCAGTCTCAGCGTTGATCAGGAGCGCTTTGACCGAGGTGCTCCCGAGGTCAAAGGCGAGGAGTGCGGCGCGAACGGGTCGACGCATCAGGTGCGTCGCCGTTAGATCAGCGTGGACCGTCGCTCCGGCCGTGGTTCACGTACCACCAGGCCGAAGGGAAGACCGCAGCCGCAAGCCCGAGCTTGATCGCGTCGCCGAGCAGGAATGGAGCGAGCCCCTTCTCAATCGCAACGCCGATCTCAAGATTTGCTGAGGCGGCGAGCCATGGCACACCGAAGCTGTAGATGATCAGACTGCCGATCGCCATGGCGCCGATGGTGCCGATCACGCTGCGATCCCAGCCGAGGTCGGCGAGTCGCCCAACGATCCATCCGGCGAAGAGCATGCCAACCAGGTAGCCGCCCGTTGGCGCGAACTGCAGCGGGCCGGCATCACCAGAGATGAAGAACTTCTCAATGCCGTGGCTCCCCTCGCGGAAGATCGGGGCGCCGAGGATGCCGAGGGCAAGATAGAGCGCCATCGATGCAAGGCCACGGCGCGCGCCGAGGGCTGCGCCAACGAGGAGGACGCCGAAGGTCTGCCCGGTGATCGGCACGGGAGTGCCAGGGAGGGGAATCACGATCTGGGCGGAGGCGGCCACGATCGCGGCGCCAACGACTGCCAGCGCCAGGCCTTGAAGGCGGGCGCCGAGACGCTCACCGAGGAAGACGGGGAAGAAGAAGTCGCCCAGCGTCACGCCGTACTCGGCGGCGGGAATGCGGCCCATGGCCGGCATAGTGCGTCGAATTTGCATCTTGACCCTCCCTACGGGCGCCAGGCTTGTGCACAGGCGCCGACCCCCAGTCTACCCTGCGCCACCCCACTCCCCGCAGGGTAAGATGGCGGCTGACTTGGTGGCCATCGTTCAATGGTTAGGACCGTGGTTTGTGGAGCCGCAGATGAGGGTTCAATTCCCTCTGGCCACCCCACCAACGTGAGGAGCGCCCCGTGCCCACAGCCGCACCTCGTCGCAGCCTCATTAACGACCCGGGATTCGTCCGCCTCTGGACTGCCGAGACCATCAGCCACCTCGGCTCCAGCTTTAGCCACCTGGCGATGCCGATTGTTGCCATCCAACTACTGAACGCAGGCCCAATGGAGATCGCGTTGATCAACCTCGCCGATTTCCTCCCCTTCCTGGTCTTTGGGCTGCTCGTTGGCGCACTCGTCGATCGACTTCCGCGACGTGGCGTGCTGATCGTCTCCGACATTGGGCGAGCCTTGTTGCTGCTCACCCTGCCAATCTCGTACGCGCTCGGCGTCCTCTCCATTCCGCAGCTGGTCATTGTTGGCCTCTTGCTCGGCACCCTCACCGTCTTCTTCGATGTCGCCTATCAGGCCTACCTCCCATCACTGATTCCGAAGGAGGATCTTGTTGAGGGGAACTCGAAGCTCGAGATCAGCCGTTCTGCCGCGGCGCTCCTAGGACCGGGCCTCGCTGGCGCACTGATCGCCGCTGTCAAAGCGCCTGCGGCGGTGATGATTGATGCCATCTCGTACCTCTTCTCGGCGCTCTTCATCTTCTCCATCAAGCCGCATCACGAGTCCGTTGCCGAACAGAGAGACGCAGCGGCACCAGTGGCAAGCAAGCCGCGCGCCTCGTTGCGATCCGACATTGCCGCCGGCCTGCGCTACGTCTTCGGCCATCCTGCGCTGCGCACGATTGGCGGCGCCACCGCAACGTCAAACCTGTTTGGCAGCATTGCCGGAACCGTCGAACTGCTCTTCGCCTACAACGTGCTCGGCCTCTCCGTGGCGCTCATCGGCTTCGCATCAACGCTGGGATCGGCTGGGGGGCTTCTCAGCGCCGTGTTCGCCGACAGAATCTCCAAGAAGTTCGGCGTCGGCCGAACCATCGTCCTCACCATCCCATTGGGCGGACCGATGTTGGTGGTGCTCGCCTTCTGCCAGCCCGGGAACGATCTACTGAATGCACTTGTGATTGGCGGCGGCTTCTTCGCTGCGGCTGCGTCGGGCACCCTGTACAACATCAACCAGGTCAGCTTGCGCCAGGTGCTCACGCCGCCAGAGATGTCTGGGCGCATGAATGCCACGATGCGCTGGTTCGTGTGGGGCACCATTCCGATCGGCGCCCTGCTCGGCGGGATCATCGGCACAAACTTGGGGCTGCGCGAGGCGCTCATCATTGGCGGGATCGGTGGCACACTAGCCTTCGTGCCACTCTTATTTGGGCCGGTGTGGCGAATCAAGCAGATGCCGACCGGGGTGGCGAAGGAGTCCTGAGATGACCATCATGCGTCACGAGATTGAAGAGGCGATTCCGGCCGCAGAGCGGCTTATCGCTCGGGGTGCAGAAATCGCCAAGATTGGTGCAGCGCTCGCCGATCGGAAGCCCGCCGTCATCATGGTTGTCGGCAGGGGAACGAGCGATCATGCCGCAGTCTTTGCACGCTACGTGTTTGAATATGCGCTCGGTGTTCCAGTCGCACTCGGTGCTGCCAGCATCCTTACGCAATATGGCGTGCAGAGTGCCAACAAAAATGTGACGCTCATTGCCTTCAGTCAATCTGGGGCTGGCCCCGACATCATCGCCATGACCGAAGGGGCACGCGCGGCGGGTGCCCTCACGATTGCCGTGACCAACGAGCCAACATCGCCACTAGCGCGTGCGGCGGAGCACCTCGTTGACCTTGGCGCAGGTGAGGAGCGCGCCGTCGCCGCAACGAAGACCTATCTCGCTGAGCTCGTTGCGATCGTACTGATGGCCGCGGGTGCCGCGCGGGCCGCAGGGCGGAGCGTCGACTGGGCCGAACGTGTCGCAGAGATTCCGAACGAGATGCGTGCGGCGCTGAAGGCCACGGACTCCTGGATCGCCGCGGACTACGCGTCGGGCGCCGTGCACGCCATGCGTACTGCAACTCGTGTGCTGATTGCCACCCGCGGCTTTGAGTATCCGAACGCGCTGGAGTTCGCGCTGAAGCTGCGCGAGACTACTGGAGTATTTGCTGACGGATACTCGGCGGCTGATCTCCTCCATGGGCCTATCGCGTCAGCCGGCAGTGAGACCCCCGCGGTCCTCATCGAGACTGATCCGGCCACTGCTCCAAGCCTGCCAACGGTGGCGGAGCGGCTGCGCAGCGCTGGCGTGCCACTCCTGCGGATCGTCACGAGCGGCGCTCCGAGCGCCGACCTCCTCCCCCTCCCGATCTCTGGAGGGCTGCTGAGCGTGCCCGCCACCGGGATCGCCCTCCTCGCCCTCGTAGAGTCCGCCGCGGTCGCCCGTGGCCAGAACCCTGACGCCCCCGCGGGGCTCAGCAAGGTGACCAAGACCCTCTAGGCCCCTGCCGGGGCGGATCGCAACACCCCAGCAGCAAGGGCGCAGGCCGGTGATAGACTCGCGGCGCGGCGGGATGCCCCCATAGAGGGGCCAGCCAGCGAGGAGGGTGCGCATGTCTACGGTGACGTTCCAGGGTGTCTCTAAGAAGTACGGCGAGGTCCTCGCCGTCGACAACCTCTCTCTCGAGATCCACGATGGTGAGTTCATGGTGCTCGTTGGCCCTTCGGGCTGCGGCAAGACCACCTCACTCCGCATGATCGCCGGCCTCGAGGAGATCAGCGACGGGACCCTGCTGATTGGTGACAAGGTCGTCAACGACGTCGCCCCGAAGGACCGCGACATCGCGATGGTCTTCCAGAGCTACGCCCTCTACCCGCATATGACCGTGCGAGACAACCTCGCCTTCGGCCTCAAGCTGCGCAAGATTGAGAAGGGCGAGATCGAGCGCCGCGTCAACGAGGCGGCGGCCATTCTTGACCTCACCAAGCTCCTCTCGCGTAAGCCGAAAGAGCTCTCCGGCGGCCAGCGCCAGCGCGTTGCCCTTGGGCGCGCGATCGTGCGCGAGCCGGCCGTCTTCCTGATGGACGAGCCACTCTCCAACCTCGACGCGCAGCTGCGCGTGCAGACGCGCGCCGAGATCTTGCGCCTGCACGCCCGCCTCAAGACCACCGTCGTCTATGTGACGCACGACCAGGTTGAGGCGATGAC
>JBBAWJ010000010.1:0-33924 GCA_040397255.1 Candidatus Limnocylindrus sp. | reverse complement strand
AACTCCGGCCCACTCGACACGGGGGTCTCTGCCGCCATCGAGTTAGGTGACCTCACCGTTGCCGCCGTCCTCTCCGGGAATCGCAACTTTGAAGGTCGCATCCATCCGTCGGTACGTGCCGCCTACCTCGCATCCCCACCACTCGTGGTGGCACTCGCACTCGCGGGGCGCGTCACGCTCGACCTCACGCAGGAGCCGATCGGCAACGACAAGAGCGGCACCCCCGTCTTCCTGCGTGATCTCTGGCCAAGCGATGACGAGATCGGCACGGCTGTTGCAGCCGCGGCCGACGCCTCGCTCTACCGCAGCAGCTATAAGGATCTCTTCGCCGGCGACGCACGCTGGCGCAACCTTGCGAGCCCTACCGGCGACACCTACGCATGGGACGCCAGCTCAACGTACGTCTCGCGACCCGCCTTCACGGAGGGGATCACCCCCGAGCCGCAGCCGATCGCCGACATCACCAGCGCTCGCGCCCTCTTGCTGCTGAGCGACTCAGTAACCACCGACCACATCTCCCCGGCCGGTTCGATCCGCATCGACTCCCCCGCCGGGCGCTGGCTCATTGAGCACGGCGTCGCCGCTGGCGACTTCAACTCGTACGGCGCACGACGTGGCCACGACGAGGTGATGATGCGCGGCACCTTCGCCAACATTCGCCTTCGCAACGCCCTCGCTGACGGCACTGAGGGCCCAGTCACCCGCCACCATCCGTCGGGAGAGATCCTCGCCGTCGCCGATGCAGCTACGCGCTATCAGACTGAAGGGAGCGACCTGATCATCCTCGCCGGCAAGGAGTACGGCTCAGGCTCGTCGCGTGACTGGGCTGCCAAGGGGACGCGCATGCTCGGCGTACGCGCCGTGATCGCGCAGTCCTACGAACGAATCCACCGCTCCAACCTCATCGGCATGGGCGTTCTGCCACTGCAGTTCCTACCAGGCGAGAGCGCCGAAACACGGGGCCTGACTGGCACTGAGCGCTTCTCCATCGGCAGCATCGGCAGCTGCACCGCACGCGCCACCATCCGCGTCAGCGCGCAGCCCGTCGACAGCAACGATGCACCAACCGGCCCTGCAAAGGAGTTCTCAGCGCTCGTACGCCTCGACGGCCCAAACGAGGTGAACACCTACCGCAACGGCGGGATCATGCCGGCGGTGCTGCGGAGGATGGCGAAGAGCAGCTAGCAGGTCGCGAAGTTCAGCGCCTAAGGGTGAATAGAGCCGTCAGGCATCGTTGCGCCAGTCAGGTTGGCGTCGGTTAGGTTGGCATCAGTGAGGTCAGCGTCGATTAAGTTGGCTCCAGTGAGGTCGGCGGTATCGAGGTCGGCACCAGTGAGGTTTGCACCAGTGAGATTGGCGCCAGTTAGGCTTGCACCTGAGAGGGCGGCGTCAGTCAGGTTGGCGCCAGTGAGGTTGGCATCAATGAAGGTGGCAGCGATGAGGCTGGCGCCAGTCAGGTTTGCGTTAGCAAGGTTGGCACTCCAGAGATAGGCACCATCGAGGTCGGCGCCAGCGAAATCGCAGCCTTGGAGATCAGCAAAAGCCTCAATGGCTGTGCAGTCTTGTGTGGCGATCGGTGTGGCTGTCGAGCTACCGTCTGGTGAGGGCGTCAGTGAAGCAGTCGCACTCCCACCGCTACAGCCCACCATCAGGGCTGAGGTGAGGGCAAGCGCAGCGAGTAGCCGACCAGTGTTCATAGGCAAACTATAAGCACGGCGCGCTGACTCTTGCAACCAGTGGGGTGAGGCTGCAGAGTGCTGAACAGCTGGTGATCATCACTGGTTCGAGTCGAAGGATGAGGTGACCAGTGATGGGGCGAATCGCGCGGAGAAACTGCCGCTGAAGGTGTGGTGGGCGATACTGGACTCGAACCAGTGACCTCACGGATGTGAACCGTGCGCTCTAACCAACTGAGCTAATCGCCCTCGGGCGCAGATTCTACTAGGTTCAGCCAGCCAGACTCCTGAGGATGAAGTTCTCGAGCAGGTTCAGCACGATCATCGTGACGAGCGGCGACCAGTCCACGCCGCCGAACGTTGGCAGGATGCGCCGGGCTGGCGCGAGGATGGGCTCGCTCATGTCGTAGATGACGCGCGAGATCCGATAGTTCCCGGAGGGATCAAACCAAGAGAGGAGCACGCGCCCCAGAATCACCCACCAAAGGGTCTGAAAAATGAGGCCAATGATCTCTGACGTACTCATGTCTATAGCCTACCCGCGCGGCCCAAAGAGCGCGCTCCCTACCCGCACTTCGGTGGAGCCCTCGCTGATCGCGACCTCGAAGTCGCCGCTCATCCCCGCGGAGCGCAGCGGCCCGAGTACAAGGCCGAGGGCTCGTGCATCAGCGTCGACTTCTGCCGCAAGCGTTCGGAACTGAACGAAGGTTGGTCGTGCCGCCTCCCCGCCCGCCGTGAGCCTCCCCACCGTAAAGAGCCCAGCCAGGGTGATCGGTGCCCCTTTAACGATTGCGGCGATGGCAGGGAGTGACGCGCGCAGGGACTCTGGGGTGAAGCCCGACTTTGCCGGATCTTTGTCCACGTTCACCTGGAGGGCGATCTCAACTGGCTTGGCTCGCTCGGTGGCGAGTGCGGCGATGCGCTCCAGCAGATCAACGCTCCCAACGGTGGCGATGCGGTCGGCAACCTCCAGCGCACGTCGCGCCTTGTTCGACTGCAGCGGGCCGATCAGGACCCAGGTGAGATTCGCCGTGGGTCGCAGTGCTGCAACGGCGGCTCGCTTCGCTTCCAGCTCTTGGACGCGGTTCTCGCCAAAGAGGGTGCACCCAGCGTCGACGATGACGGCGATCTGCTCAGCGGCGACGCCCTTCGTGACGACCATCAGCTGGGCAGGGCCGGCGGCGCGCACGCGCGCTAATAGCTCGCGATAGCGGGTGGTGAGATCAGCGGCGCTTAGCATCGCCTGGGGTTACCCCCAGCAACTAGGAGATGCGGTTGCGCGGACGCAGGAAGGCTGGGATATCGAGATCGCTCAGGTCGACCTCTTCTGGCTGCGGAGCGACTGGCAGAGGTGCCTGGTCGGCCTCGTCACGGCCAACTGGGGTGGACTCAGGTGTGGGGGTGTAGGTGAGGCTCCCCGTCGGAGCCTCCTGCACGGCAACGCCGTCGTCACGCAGGCTCCATGCGCCACTATCGGTCGCTCGGTATGGGGCGCGTGGGCTGGAGGTCGAACCCTGTCGATCCGCTGAGAAGCCGGTGGCAATCACGGTGATCTGAATCTCATCGCCGAGCGACTCGTCGAGCGAGGTGCCGAAGATGATGTTCGCCTCGTCGTCTGCGCGTGCGGTGATGTGGTTGATCGCCTCGTTCACCTCATGGAGTGTGACGGTGGCCGAAGCGGCGACGTTGATCAGCACGCCTGTAGCGCCCTGGATGTCGACCTCGAGGAGTGGTGAGGCAATCGCGATCTCGGCTGCGGAGGTGGCACGGTTCTCGCCACTGGCGCGACCGATCCCCATCAGGGCGGAGCCAGCGTCGCGCATGATCGAACGCACGTCAGCGAAGTCGAGGTTGATGATGCCAGGCACCGTGATGACATCGCTGACGCCCTTGACCGCCTGGCGCAGCACGTCGTCGGCGATGCGGAACGAGTCTTCCATAGAGGTCTGGCGGCTAACGACACTCAGGAGTCGCTCGTTAGGAATAACGATGAGGGTGTCGACATGCTTGCGCAGTTCGTTCACGGCAGCCTCGGCTACCGCAGCCCGTCGCTTCCCCTCAAAGACGAACGGCTTGGTGACGATGCCGATCGTGAGGGCGCCAATCTCCTTGGCGATCTTCGCAACGACAGGGGCAGCGCCCGAGCCGGTGCCGCCACCCATGCCAGCGGTCACAAAGACGAGGTCGGAGCCCTCAAGGGCGGCGCGCAGATTTTCGATATCTTCCTGGGCGGCACGCTCACCCACGGCAGAGTCACCGCCGGCGCCGAGGCCACGAGAGATCCCGTCACCAATGCGGATGCGGGTTGGGGCATGGGACTTCACCAACGCCTGGGCATCGGTATTCACGGCGATGAACTCCACGCCGAGGAGCTCGGCGCGAATCATGCGGTTGACGGCGTTGGACCCTGCGCCGCCGACACCGACGACGCGAATGAGCGCGAAATTCTCGGTTTGCGCTGCCATCGACTCCATGCCCTCCGGACCTGTTGCCTCGACTCTGCGCCGCCCGGGGCTAGCCCCG
The DNA here is from genome assembly GCA_040397255.1 of Candidatus Limnocylindrus sp. GTDB lineage: Bacteria > Chloroflexota > Limnocylindria > Limnocylindrales > Limnocylindraceae > Limnocylindrus. The sequence continues at coordinate 29,725 of JBBAWJ010000010.1, read as the reverse complement.
TTTAGACGACGCCCTCCCGTCGATCCCGCGAAGTGTAGCAGCGCCCCGCCCGCTATTCGCGGCGGGTTGGGTTACCCCCGAATACGACCGAAGAGGTTGCGCACCCACCCGAAGAGGCGCCCTACGAATCCTGCTTCTGGCTCCTCGGCGATCCCCGCCTCATCCAGGCCGCGAGCGACCCAAGAGAAGAGGCCGAGCACGGCCGCCTGGCCGGGCCCGCGGAACTCGTCGAGGATCCCCAGAATTGGCCCAGTTGGCGATGCAACGCGAACCGGTGCCTTCAGGATCTCACGTCCAAGCGCCTCGACGCCTTGAAGCAGCGCCCCACCGCCGGTCAAGACAACACCTGCGCTAGTCACCTCTGGACCCGCCTTGGCGATGACACCAGCGATCAGTTCAAAGATCTCGCTCATACGTGGCTCAATGATGCGAGCGAGCTCGAGTCGGCCAATGCGCCGACCGGCTGGCTCGTCGGGAACGTTGTACTGCTCCGCGTCACTGGCGGTGCGCGGGTCGCAGGTGCCGTAGGTCATCTTCAGCTCTTCGGCGGCAAGGAGGCTCGTCTTGAGCCCAATCGCAACGTCACGCGTAATGAAGGCGCCGCCGATTGGCAGGACCGCCGTATAGACGACCGCATTCTGGTGGAAGATCGCGATATCGCAGGTCTCTGCCCCGACATCAACCAGGACTGTTCCGAGTTCACGCTCGGTCTCAGTGAGCGTCAGCTCGGCAGCGGCGAGCGACGCTGGAACGTAATCGTCGACCGCGATGCCAGCAGCCTGCACGCACTTCTCAAGATTCTGCACGGCGGTGCTGCCGGCGGTGATGAGGTGCGCGCGAGCCTCGAGTCGGTAGGCGATCATGCCCCGTGGCTGCTGGATCCCCTCCTGGCCATCCACGATGTACGACGAGGGAAGCACATTGAGCAACATGCGCGAGTTCGGTACCTCGATCGCACGGCAGACCTCAAGGACACGGTCGACATCATCGTCGCGGATCTCGCGATCGGGGTTGGCGACGGCAACCTGGCCGCTCGTGTTCTGACCTTGGACGTGGTTACCGGAGATGGTGATGGTTGCGTGCTCAATGTGATAGCCGGAGAGACGCTCGGCGGCATCGACGGCGGCGCGAATCGCAGCGCCCGTCTTCTCGATATCGGTGACCACTCCCTTGCGCATCCCCTGGTTCGGGTAGGTCCCCTTACCAATCACGCTGATGGAGCCGTTCTCGCCACCGATGTGCGCGATGGCGCACGAAACCTTCGAGGTGCCGATATCGATCGCGGCAATCGTTGTGTAGCGCTCATCTGCCATTTAGTAGTTCCCTCCACACTGTGCGCTCATCTTGCGCATCATACCCCTGCTCACCCGAACGCCCCTCCCTATCTGCACGATCACGGACTCACCGTGGGCGCTGAAGGGCTTGGCGATGGATCAGAGGGGGCTGGGCTGGTGCCCGGGCTTGGGCTGGGGCTTACGGACGGTGATGGCGGTCGTACCCCCTTCGCCGTGTACGTGCCAGCCTGGTCGTCAGCGAGGATCACCCAGCCGATGCGGGTCTCTCGACCGGCGAGCAAGCTGCGCAAGAGGCGGACCTGGCCTGGGATCATGCTCGTTGGGCGGATGGTTGCGGAGTAGATGCCGAAGACGGCGCTCCATTCAATCGATGGCCCGGTTGCCTCCACGACGAAGCCGAAATCGCTCAGGAGTCGAAGGGTGAGCGTCGTTGCCGCGGTGCCAAGGTCCTCTGGCTTGAGGGAGGCCAGGCGCGTGGCCACATCGAGCTCCGTCGCCGTCAGCTGACCAACGGTAGGGAGTGGACTCGGCGTGCGGTCGTCATAGAGCAGCGGGGCTGCTGCAAGTGCGGCTGCGGCGGATGTCGCAAGATCGAGCGAGGCAGTTTCACCAAGGAGTTCGCCGCTCTCGCTGACCGCGTAGATCCGATCACCAATCTGCCAGCGCAGCAGGAGTGACTTTTCGCGCACCCGAATTTGAATGCCGTCAGGGAGCCCAGCGCTGACCCGCACTGAGGCGACGAGCGGCAGCGCTGCCACCGCCTCCTCTGCGGCGCGGAGGTTCACGCCGAGCAGGCTGCTGCCGATCGGAATGTTTGCAGCCGCGATCACCGCATCGGGATCAAGGAGCAGGGCGCCGACGACTGAGATGTTGCCGACCGTCGTGAGGCTGGCGCGCGCAGCCACCGGAGGTAGGAGGAACGCCGCCACCAAGAGTGCGCCGAGGGCAATCGGACGCAGCCGAGCCGCTGCCCCTGGGGTGAGGCGTGGGCCTCGCCCCGACGTCGCGCCAGGCTCTTCGTTCGGGTGCCGATTCGCGGAGCCTCTGACTGGCGTCACGCCAGCGCGTCGACGGCTTCCGCCAAGCCCAGGGCGTACGCCGAGCGGCGCCTCACCCGGGGCGAATGGTCGTGCGCCTGCACCGCGATGCTGCCCGCGATCCCCTGTCGATGATCTGCGATCGCTCATCGCGTGCTCCGCGGTGCGGGGCGCGCCGCCGCTGCAGCGACAAGCTCAACGCACAGCTCCGTAAAGCTCGAGCCACCCGCCATCACCAGTGCGGGGAAGAGCGAGATCGGAGTGAAGCCAGGGAAGGTATTCACCTCTGAGAGGTACCAGTGGCCGGCGCGTTCGCCACTCCGCGCCATCAAGAAGTCCATGCGTGCGAGGCCACGACTCTCGGCGGCGGTGAAGAGCGCAACGGCGGCGGCGCGCATCTCATCTGCCAGAGCCCGTGGTAGGTCGCTTGACGTCGTGGTGCGCGAGACGCCCGGCGCGTACTTGGCGTCGTAATCGTAAAACTCACGGCCGGGAAACACCTCGCCAGGACCGAATGCCTGCACCGATCCGTTCGTGCGCTCGAGAACAGCAACCTCCAGCTCGCGGGCACGCTCAAGGTACGGCTCAAGCATCGCGCGATTGCCAAAGCGCAACGCCTCGTCAACCGCATCTGCCCAATCGGCTGACGTGTGCGCGATCTTCATACCGATAGATGAGCCGTGTGCGGCAGGCTTGCCGATCAGTGCGCCCGTCGACGTATGCTCGTTGGCAAATGCGGCGATGGCACGAAGGAGACCCTCTCTGTCTGACGACCACTCGCGTTGCGTGATGACGAGCTCAGGGAGCGTCGCTACTCCGCCTTCGCGCGCGAGCGCCTTGAAGCGCGGCTTGTCCATGCCGAGGGCGGCAACTGCGGGGGTGTCACCGACATAGTTCAGCCCGGCCGCCGCAGCCGCTGCGGCGATCGTGCCATCTTCATCGCCCGGTCCATGCAGCGCAGGGACGACGATCGTTGCTGGGGCCGATGCGGCAACGCTTTGGAGATAGGTATCGAGCGCCATGGGCTGTGTGCCACGGAGCGCTGGCGCGGTGAGATCCGTGTATGCGCCGCCAGGGAGATCGCCGCGGCGGTGCGCCGCTGGCAACGGTCGAAGCGAACCATCTCGTGCGATATGTGCCTGCGTTACGTGCAGCCCTGCATCAAGCAGCGCAGCGGCGATGGCGGTGCCAGAGATCGTGGAGATATCTGACTCCGCACTCCTCCCGCCGAAGAGCACGAGGACTGGTGGGAGAGCGCTGTGCCCGCTCACGCGGCGGACTCCCCGATGAAGGCGATCTCTGTGGCGAGGGTGATTCCGGACTGTGCGTGAACCGCATCGCGGCAGGCGTTGTGGAGCGCGCGGATCTCCGCTGCGGTCGCCCCCCCACGATTGAGGATCCAGTTGGCGTGCATCTCGGAGACCTCTGCGCCGCCCATGCGCACACCCTTCATCCCCGCAGCCTCAATGAGTGCGCCAGCGCTCAGCTCGCCTGGGGGATTGCGAAAGACGCTGCCAGCGCTCGGAATGCCGAGCGGCTGATGCTCGCGACGCCAGCGGCGAATCTCCTCAAGATGCGACTTGATCAGCTCTGGCTCGCCTGGTGTCAGGGTGACCCTCGCCCCCAGGATCACCTCGCTGCCCCCCTCTGGTCGCTTGAATCGCGACTCGCGGTAGCTGAACGCGGCGTCGGCGATAGAGATCTCCGACTCGGAGCCATCCGCGCGGAGGAGCGTGATGGAGGTGGTGATCGCGGCCATCTCGCCGCCGTGCGCTCCAGCATTTGCCCAGATTGCGCCACCGATGTTCCCCGGAATGGCGAGGGCGAACTCAAGCCCGGTGAGCCCCGCCTCGGCGGCAATCGTCGACGCCTTCGCCATGGGGACCCCTGAATCGAAGGAGATCGTCCCCGCAGCCTGATCGACGTCGTACCCCGCGCTGCGATTGAGGGCAACGATGCCACGAATGCCAGCGTCTCCCACCACCACATTGCTGCCGCGCCCAAGGATGCGCAGTGGCCAGCCACGTGACGCAGCGAGGCGAACCAGCCCACGCAGGGCGAAGCGATCGCGAATGGTGACCATGAGGTCGGCCGGCCCACCGACACGCATCGTGGTGTGTTCGGCGAGTGGCTCGTTGCGCAGCACCTTCAAGCTGAGTCGGCGCTCCAGTTCGCGAGCGGCAACCTCGGCACCGGCCCACGGCTGATGCGTGTGCGCCTCGCTCATTCCCGACCGCCCAGTTGCAGCAGCCTCTGCGCGATGACCATCGCGGCGTCAGGGTACGCCAACGTTGCAGCGGCACGCGCCGCTGCAGCGCGCTGTGCTGGCGTCGCATAGTTGGCAACCGCCGCGAGGAGGCGTTCGGAGGTCAGCTCCTCATCGTTGATCAGCGTCACAGCGCCAGCCGCTGCGGCAGCCTCTGCATTGGCGCGTTGATGGCCGCCGGCAAATGGGTACGGCACGATGATGGCGGGGAGCCCAGCGGCGGCCGCTTCGGCAATTGTTGATGCACCGGCGCGTCCGAGCATCAGATCGGCGGAGACGAGTGCCCCCTCCATCTCTCCCCCACCCAGGAATGCGACGGGCAGGTAGCGGTCACGCAGCTCCGCAGGGAGGCTCGCTCGTCGACGCTCCGCATCGGGGAGGCCCTCCATCACCACGTGCAAGACGCTCCACCCGGTGAGCAGCGTTGCAAGCGCACCGTCGAGGGCCGTCTCGAATCGACGAACGCGCTGCGAGCCGCCGAACACCAAGAGGAGTTGATCGCTCTCGCTGAGGCCACGCGCCGTTCGTGCCGCTGTGCGATCAATCGTGAGCTCGCGCACAGGGGTGCCGGTCACGGTCGTCTTCGCACCGCTCCATGGCGCGCGCTCCGCGGTCTGCCGCCAGGCAACTGCGCGATGTGAGGCGAGCGGTGCAACGAGGGTGTTCGATCGTCCCGCCTGCACGTTCCCCTCCCAGAGCAGGCTCGGCGTGCGCGTGAGCCACGCGGCAATCAACGTAGGAATGGCGATGTATCCACCCGTGGAGAAGATCACGTCGGGTCGCACGCGACGGATCAGGCGAATCGCTTGTGGGATTGACCAGAGCAGCTTGGCGGCATCACGCGCCGTCACGAGCAATCCTGCGCCGCTCGGTCGCAGACTTGGGGCGGCCAAGAGCGTCAACGGGTACCCCGCCTCTGGGACAAGGCGTGACTCGACGCCACGTGCGCCGCCGAGCCAGCTGATCTCAGCGTCGGAGTGGAGCTGGCGAACCGTACGAGCTACGGCGAACGCGGGGAAGAGATGTCCCCCCGTTCCGCCACCCGCGATTAGCACGCGCATCACTACCTCCTGCCTGGCTTGGATCCATCGTCTCACGCGATACCGAGAGGAGCAGCCCGATTGCTGCCATCAGAACGATGAGTGAAGAGCCGCCCTGGGAGACCAGCGGGAGCGGCACGCCGGTCACTGGGAGTAGGGCGAGGACAACCGCAATGTTGATGAATGCTTGCCCGGAGATCCAGACCACGATGCCCGTCGCCAGCAGTGCGCCGTAGGTGTCGGGGGCGCGACGTGCCGTTCGCAGGCCGCGCAGGGCGATCGCCAAGAAGGCCGCGATCACGATGAGCATGCCGAGCAGGCCAGCCTCCTCGCCGATCACCGCAAAGATGTAGTCGTTCCATGCATACGGGATGTTGATTCCACCAAGCTGCTGGGAGGAGCCGAGACCTGAGCCGAGCGGCCCACCGACCGCCATCGCGATCAAACCTTGCAGCGTCTGATAGGTGGAGCCGGTTGGATCAGAGAACGGGTCGCTGAACCCACCGAGGCGGGCGGCCTGATATCCGTTGATGAACATCAGCGCGATGGCAGCCGCTGCAACGCCAAGCCCCGGCACCAGCACCCAGCGTAGTGGAACGCCCGCGACGAAGAGGAGTGAGAATCCGATCAGGCCGAGAATCGACGCGGTGCCCAGGTCTGGCTCAACAAGTACAAGGCCAACGGAGAGCACGATCGCCAAGAGTGGCGAGAGCATCGTCTCGAACGTCTTGCCGATCTCGTGACCACGTCGCGCCAGGAAGTCAGCGAGAAAGATGATCAGCGAGAACTTCGCCGCCTCAGCGGCGTGGATGCTGATCGGTCCAACCGAGAGCGAGCGTCGGAGCCCAGCCTCGGTGGGAACGCCAGGGATCATCACGGCGATCAGGAGGGCAATCGAGATGATCATGGCGAGGGGTGCGAACGAGCGCCAGCGGCGGTAATCGGCGGCAGAGAGGATGTACAAGAAGGCAAAGCCGATGATTGCGTAGAAGAGCTGCTTGCCACCCGCACCGTAGGCGTCATTCGTCTTGATCAGGCTATTCATCGCAGACGCAGAGAAGACCATCAGCACCCCGATCCCAACGAGGACGACTGCGGGGAAGAGGATCGCCATATCTTCGCCAGGACGTTCGATCCGTAGCGCGCTCGCGATGCGCTGGCGCGCAGAGCCGATTCGCTGTGGTGCCCCGCCGCTGGCTGGGCGAGCTCCAGGGGTGCGCGTCACACCAGGCTGTCGCACGAGTCGGCTCACTGTGTGGCCTCAACCTGTGCGAGGACGGCGGCGCGGAACGCCTCGCCACGTGCGCCGAAGGGGTTGTTGTACATATCAAAGCTGGAACCGATCGGGCTCAACAGCAGCGTGGCGCGAATCCCATCTGTGCTCGGGGTGCCGATCTCGTGCGCCAGGCTGGTTCCCACCGCTACCGCGCTCTCCACACTCGTCGCGCGCTCAATGCGCTGGAGTCCTGCGCTGCGGAAGAGCGCCTCGAGCTCATCAGAAAGTTCACCCATCACCACGGCGGCGGAGCAGCGTTCGGCGACAATCGGCGCTAGGTCGGTAAGGTCGAGCCCCTTGCTTCGTCCGCCAGCAATGAGGACCAGGGGCTTTGGGAATGAGCGAACTGCAGCGGCAACCGCATCTGGCTGCGTCGCCTGCGAATCGTTCACGTAGCGAATGCCGTTGACCACGGCAACCGTCTCAAGTCGGTGTGGAATACCGGTGAATGAACCTACCGCACTCCGGATTGCGTCTGGTGCCACCCCCGCAATGAGTGCCACGCTCACGGCGGCGAGCACATTGCTCACGCTATGTTCGCCAGGGAGTGCAATCTCGCCGACCGGCATGATGCGCCCACCAGGACCGGTCGCCGCGACACCGCCACCAAATTGCGGCGCGCGCAGAACGCCAGCGGCAACGATCCAGCCTCCAACAATCCCAACCCCGCCTGGGATTGGGCTACTGAGACGATATCCGACCATCTCAACGCGCCCGATTCCTCCATACGCGGCCACCACTGGATCATCAAGGTTGACGACCATGACGCCATCATCGGCGATGCGGTCTGCGAGAAGTCGCTTGACGCTACGGTAGGCAGCAACGCTGCCATGTCGATCGAGGTGATCAACGGTCACGTTCGTAAACACACCAACATCAACGGCCGAGTGGAGCGATGGGAGCTGCAGCTCCGACAGCTCGATCACCACACGTGTATCCGCTGGGAGTGTTGCCGCGCGTCCGATCAGTGGCTTCCCGTTGTTGCCACCGAGTTCTACCGGGTGCGATGGGTCTCGCGCCAGAATCGTCGCAATCAGGTTGCTGGTGGTGCTCTTCCCCTTCGTCCCCGTCACGCCAACACGCCAACGGTTGCCGAGGAGGCGAAGCGCCCACTCCGGCTCACTGATCAGTACTGGGCCACGCGTACCCCTCTCCCCTGCCAGCGGGATCGCCCCAGCGGCAAAGGCGCGTAGGTCACGCTCAATGGTGGGGCGGACCGTAGGGAATCCGAGCGTTACCGCGGGGCTATGCACAACGAGATCCGCCTCGGCGAGCAGCGGCGCCAGGTTCTCGGCATCGCCGAATGAGGTACGAATTGCGCTGCCAGCGAAGGCCTCGGCAGCGCCGACCACTCGCTCCATGGTGTCTGTGTCGTGGACCGTCACGTTCGCACCCGCTCCAGCGGCAAATGCCGCAGTTGCTTGGCCGGTGCGCCCGCCACCAAGGATCAGGACGTTGCGCCCACGCAGGCTCCCCGCCGCAATGGCTGGCGCCTCAAGATCGTTCAGCGTGAGGCCGCCGCCGCTCATCCCTGTGCCCGTGTTGCCAGGAAGGTGACGATACCGAGGATGCCGCCAATCGCGCCGATGATCCAGAAGCGGAAGGTGATCTGCGTCTCCGCCCAGCCGAGCCGCTCGAAGTGGTGGTGGATCGGCGTGAACAAGAAGATGCGCTTGCCAGTGAGCTTGACGCTCGCGACCTGCAGGATCACCGAGCCGGTCTCCACCACAAAGATGATGCCGATCAGTGGCAGGAGCAGCACGTGGCCGGTCACCAGCCCAGTGACTGCGAGTGCGGCGCCGAATCCGAGTGCGCCAGCATCACCAATGATCACGCTCGCGGGATGCACGTTGAACCAGAGGAAACCAACGAGAGCACCGGCGATCAGTGCGCAGACGATCGCAAGGTTGACCTGACCTGGAGCGTTGAGGAGCGCGATCACCATATAGCTGATCCAGGCGAAGGTCATGGTTCCGCCAGAGAGCCCGTCGAGGCCGTCGGTAAGGTTCACGCCATTGCTCGTCGCGACGATGGCGACCACGGCGACGGCGATCCACAAGATTGGTGCGATCGGCACCTCGCCAACAAAGGGCACGACGAGTGAGGAGAAGGCGAAGTGCTGCTGCAGATAGATTGCCGAAATGATTGCCACCCCGGTCTGCCAGAGCAGCTTCTGTCGCGCTGAGATGCCGTCGCCGGTGCGCGCATTCAACCAATCATCAAACGCGCCGAGGAGGGTGACCCCGAGAAGCGCAAGCAGGACGGCGTAGGTGGAGGCGTCGACTACATCAAGGAGGAGCGCGAGGGCAATCACAATTCCCGTGAGCAGGAGTCCACCCATCGTCGGTGTCCCCTCTTTGACAATGTGCCACTCAGGGCCAAACTCTCGTCGGACGCGCTTGCCGAACCCTGCGTACTTCAAGAGGCGCAGGTAGGCCGGCATCAGCACGAAGACACAGACGAATGCGAGTACGAGCGCCTGAACAATGACAATCACTTCGCCTCCTCACTCCAGCGGGTAGCGAGCCCACCGATTAATCGCTCCAGCTCTACCGAGCGCGATGCCTTTACCAAGATAGTGTCGCCCGACGCGGCCATGTCGCCCAAGAGTCCAACGGCGGCGGCGATGCCAGCTTCGTCGCTACTTAGGCGCATGATCTTCTCGATCGGCATACCGCCAGCCCGCGCCCCCTCGGCAATGCCGTCGGCCTCGGCGCCAAACACGATCAACAGTTCAAGCCCGCTCGTTGCGGCGGCGTGCCCAACGGCGTTATGAGCGTCGGCGGCGTATGCCCCGAGCTCCCCCATGGCACCAAGCGCCGCAAAGCGGTGTGGGCGGCAGGCTGCAAGTGTTGCCAGCGCCGCTGCCATGCTGGTCGGTGCAGCGTTGTACGCATCATCAATCACTCGAATGCCCGACATCATGCGCACCGTGGCGCGGCCAGATGGAAGCTGCACGGTGGCGAGGCGGGCCGCTGCCTCACCTGGTGCGATGCCGCAAAGATCTGCAACGGCGATAGCGAGCGCCGCCGCCTTGGCGAAGTGAAGCCCAAAGAGCGGCAGATCGACGCGCACCGTTTCAGTACGGATCTGCAAGGTAACGGCGGTGTGGCCCGACGCTTCATCGAGTACTGCATCAACGATGCGAATATCGGCGGTCGCGGCGTGGCCGGCCGTAACGCTACGCGCCGGTGTTCGCGTGGTGAGACGAGCGACACGGAGGTCGTCGGCGGCGAGTACAGCCCAGCCCTCAGGCGGGAGTGCCTCAACAAGCTCACCCTTGCCGCGCTCAATGGCATCAAGGTCCCCTGCCCGCTCGGCGTGCACGGCATCAATGGCGGTCACCACACCGATGCGGGGGCGCGCCAGGGTGCAGAGCGCCTGAATATCACCCTCGACGTACATCCCCATCTCAGCGACGTAGCGCACGGTTCCGTCAGGGAGATTGAGCAGCGACATGGGCAGCCCGATCTCGTTGTTGGCGTTTCCTGGGGTGGCGGCGCAGCCGGCCGACTCACCCCCAAGGGCGGCGGCGATGAGCTGCTTCGTCGTGGTCTTCCCCACAGAGCCGGTGACGCCGATCACCTCAAGCGTGAAGCGGTTGCGCCACTCCGTCGCCGCACGGCTGAGGGCGACACGCCCCTCCTCGACACTGATCAGCGAAGCGCCCGTCGCTCGTACCGCCAGCTCAACCTCGGCCAAAATCTGTCGAAGCTCTGCAGTTGCCTCTCCCCCCTCAAGGACAATGGCCGTCGCACCGGCGCGCAGCGCCTCGCTGACATGGTGAAGGCCGTGCGTTCGCTCACCCGGGAGGGCGAGGAACATCTGACCTGCAGTGGCAAGGCGCGAATCGACCGCGCATCCGCGAATCGGCTTCGTGCCATCGACGACCAGCGCGCCGCCGATGATGCTGGCAAGTTCGTGGCCCGATGTGGCAAGAGGCCCGCTGACCGTTCGTGCAGCTGCTGAGAGGGCCATCAGCCGCGCCTCACGCTGCGGAAGGTTGGTAGATCCCCACCCACCGCCGGCATAACCGGAGCGGAGGGTTCCGGCACGCCGGGGTGGGTGGGGGGAGTCAAGCCGCCAGCTGCAGCCGCAACGGCGGGGGAAATGTTGTACACGGAGATGAGGTCTTGCGCCACGCGGCGGAAGAGCTCAAAGGACTCGATGCGATTCACGATCGCACCTTGGCGCTGTGTGACCGGAGTCCCTCGGCGAATGGAGATTGCGATGACGTACTCCGGCGCAGTCTTGCCGACCCAGCCAACGAAGGTGAAGTTGTAGTGTTCAAAGTCCCACGCACCCTTACCGCCGTCGGCGTCCTTCAGCCAAATCTGCGCGGTTCCAGTCTTTCCGCCGTAGGCGTACCCGTCCATGCGGGTCAGCTTGGCGTAGAAGGGGACGCTGGATGTGACCTGGCTGGTCATACGTACCATCTGCGCAGAAACATCAGGGGTGGTCGCCGTGCCGCGAACAGTGATTGGAATGGTGACGCCATCGACTGACTCAACGAGACGTGGACGCACCAGCACGCCACCGTTCACGAGCGCGGAGTAGGCAACGGCAAGTTGAATGAGCGTCGTTCCGACACCCTGTCCGAACGAGGCATTCGCGACATCAATCTCGCGCCATCGACGATCGGCTGGATCGTTCACTAAGCCCTGGCTCTCTCCAACAACGTCAATGCCGGTCTTGCCACCGAAACCGAAGCGCAGCCATGTGGCATAGAGGCGCGCGGCAGCCTCACGTGCGTTGCTGCCGAGTGAGAGGCCAACCTTGCTAAAGATGATGTTGCGGCTCCAGGCAAGCGCAGCGGTGAGCGTCATGGAACCTTTTGATTTGAGGTCAGAGTTGCGCACCTTGGTTGCGCCGTTATCAAGCGTGAGCAGTGCCTCATCTTGAATCTTGGTGGTCGGCGTATAGAGGCCTGACTCCAGTGCAGCGACTGAGGTGATCGCCTTCATCACCGATCCAGGCTCATAGACGCTGGTTGTTGCTGGATTAATGAAACGGCCAGGGTCTCGCGCCGCCGTCACGCCGAAGTTGTTGGCATCGTAGGAGGGCCATGAGGCTGAGGAGATGATTGCGCCCGTATACGGGTCCATCACGATTGCGCTCACGGATTCGGCATCATCGGCGATCCCGGCCGTCGCAACCTCCTGCTCAACCAGGGTCTGCAGCGTGGCGTCGATGCAGAGCTGCAGGTTTGATGGGGTTCGACCTGTCGTCACCTGCGTCGTTTCTAGCTGACCATCAGTGCCACGCACCGTTGTGCTGATGCTCGCCGCACCGGCGAGCTGCTCGTTGTAATACTCCTCAAGGCCGTACTGGCCACCCCCATCCGAGTTAACGAATCCGAGGATGTGACTCGCAAGTGTCGTGCCCACACCGCCGCCTGGCTGCGGATAGAGGCGTACGCGAACCTCTTCAAGGGTCACACCACGGACGCGATCCGCGGCGATCTCCCCTCGCACGATGTCTGTCTGAGCATCATCGAGCGCTGGGAGGAGCACGGCCCACTTGCGACCAGACTCAAGCACAGCGCGAACCTTGGTGGCGTTCGATGGGCTCAACGCGAGTGCCGTGACCAGCGCGTCAGCGGTCGATGCCCGGTCTACCGCTGAGAGCGCCGCCCCTTGGGAGAGGAGGCGGTGGCGCAGCACCGTTGTGGCCAGCACGACGGCACCGGTGCGGTCCGTGATGGTGCCCCGAATAGGCTCGTTGGTGACGGTCGTCCGCAACTGAGCGGCACCGGCATCAAGCAGTTGATCGCGAGCAACAACCTGCCAGTAGCCGAGTCGTGCCACACAGATGGTAGCAATGAGGATCAGTACGAACGTGACGATGTTGGCGCGGAGGCGTGAGTCGGTGCGCACGGTCCGCGGATCTGGCGCCATTTAGCGAACCTTCACAACAAGCGGGTCCGCTAGCTGCACAACGCCGAGGCTGGTCACGCGTCGCCGCACCGCCGGCTCACGACCGAGTCGGCTCATATCTGTCTCGCCGACGCGAATCTCCTCCATCAGCCGCGTCTGCTCATCAATCAAGGTGGTCACCTTGGCGCTTGACGTTGCGATCTCAATCGAGAGGATGGTCAGAATGAAGAAGGCACCGAAGATGACGGCGGTCGGCATGAGCATTGCGCCGAGCTTGGCGCTGAGGCCACCGTGGCGCTCTACCGCGTTCCATGAAGAGACGCCGATGCGCCCACGCGGAGCGGCACCTGGGATCACCGCGGTACGTGGGACCGGAGTTCCTGGGAGTGGACGCGTACCAATGCGAATTGAACCGGTTCCTACGGCGGCGTTTAGAGGCTTGAACGTGTTGCGGATCGCAATGCGTTGCCGTGCCGCAGCGGCGGCTCGGCTGTCGGAGATTCGTGGCTGATACGGTGGTGTCACCAACTGTGCGCCGCGGATTGAGCGGCCGATCGTGGTCATGCTGCACGCTCTAGTCGCTCTGCCGCTCGAAGCTTAGCGCTGCGACTTCGTGGGTTTGCAGCAATCTCCTCTTCGCTTGCAGTGATGGGGTGCTTGTTGATGAGGCGCAGCGTTGCCTGGTTTGCGCAAGTGCAGACGGGAACACGCGGCGGGCAGATGCAGACGCGCGCAGCGGCAGCAAACGCCTGCTTCACAATGCGATCTTCAAGGGAGTGATACGTGAGAACGACAACGCGCCCACCGACGCGAAGTGCGGCGATCGCTGCGGCAAGCGCCGTGCTGAGAGCGGTGAGTTCGTCGTTGACCGCAATGCGCAGCGCTTGGAAGACGCGCGTCGCTGGATGGATCCGTGATGGTGGGCCGTAGCGCTTTGGCACGCTATGCTCAACAAGCGCGGCGAGTCCCTCTGCAGTGGTGATTGGCGCACTTCCGCGCGTTGCAACGATGGCTCGCGCAATCTTCGCCGCGTGGGGCTCTTCGCCGTAGTCGCGAAAGATCTGCTCAAGCTCCGCAGCGCCGGCCTGTGCAATCAGCTCAGCCGCGGATTCACCGGTGCGCGTGTCGAAGCGCAGGTCGAGAATGCCGCCAGCGCGAATCCCGAATCCGCGCTCGCGGTCAACGAGCTGATCAGAGGAGAGTCCAAGGTCGAAGTAGACGCCGTCAACCTCGCTGAAACCGGCATCGGTGATGGCACGCGCGAGGTATGCACTACTGCCATGAAATGTGGAGAGGCGGTCGCCGAAGCGAGCGAGTCGCATGTGGCTCATCCTGATCGCGCCACCATCCGCATCAATGCCGAGAAGGAGTCCGCGTGGCCCTGCGTTCTCAAGCACCGCTTCGGCGTGTCCGCCACCACCAAGGTTGGCGTCGACGTAGGTGCCGTCGGGGCGCACCGCCAGGGCGCTGAGCAGTTCTGTCAGTAAGACGGGGCGATGGAGGGTCGCACCCGTCGCCATTAGAAGCCGAGCTCCTCGAGTTGTGCGGCGAGGGCGTCAGAAGATTCCATGCCGCCGCGATACGAATCCCAGCGCTTCGGCGTCCAAATTTCGGCGTGATCGCGTGCGCCGACAACCATCGCTTCGGCGTCGAGCTGCCCCCAGGTTCGCAGCGTTGCAGGGAGAAGGAGGCGGCCCTGCGCATCGAGCTCGACCTCAAAGGCGCTGCCGAAGAGGAAGCGGGCAAATTCACGTGCGGTGGCGTTGCCGGTTGGCAGGGCGGCGACGCGGGCGGCGAGGTCATCCCACGCGGCGCGCGGAAAGATCGCCAGGCAGTTGTCGAGCCAACGGGAGACGAAGGCACCCTCATCGAGCTGCGCTCGGAAACGCGCAGGGACGGCAACGCGTCCCTTTCCATCGATGGCATGACGATATTCGCCGGTAAACACCAGTACACCCTCCGCCGCGGCCCACTGGGAGGTGTTACCCCACCTTCCCCCACTTGGAACCACTTAGGTGCATCTTGCCCCCACCAATCGCCCCTGTCAAGGGGGTGCCTGGGCGGGGCTGGCGAGAGGGGTTCAGGGGGGCGGCCGAGCACGAATCCAGCGCGGCTAGGAGTCCGGCGAGATGGCCTGTAAGCCGGGTTCTGTCCCCCTTGCGGGGGGACGGCCATCCATCTCGACCCCTGATTGCTCGGGGGCTCTAGCGGTCAACCCGGAGGTCCCGGCGGTGCGCCGGTCCAGTCGCAAGCGACTGAAATGCCTCCCTATTCGACCTTGCTCCAGGCAGAGTTTGCCGCGTTTCACCCCACCGCTGAGCCGAAGCTCTGCGGCGGACTCGTCTCTGTGGCACTAGTCCGCGCCTTACGGCGGACGGGCGTTACCCGCTGCCTTTACACCTCGGAGCCCGGACTTTCCTCGACGCTCCCCGAAGGGGGCGACGCGACCGTCCGGCCATCTCGCCGGATCGGCAGTCTAGCGCGCCGGGACCTCTACGACGAGCCCGTCAAAGGCGGGGGCAACCCCAGCAGGGAGGCGTGCCGCCAGATCCTCAAAGTCGAGGTCGTGATCGAGGTGGGTGAGGAGCGCCCGACGCGGGGCAACCGCCCGAATCAACTCCAGCGCCTCGTCCACGGTCTGGTGCGTTGGGTGCGGCAGATCGCGCAGCGCCGAGACGATCAGTAGGTCAAGGTCGCCCAGAAGGTCGCGCGATGCCGCCGGGACCGAGCTGACGTCGGTCAGATAGGCGAATCCCCCACTCCGCCAACCGTGAGCGGGGTGCTTCCCGTGAACGATGTGGATCGCCTGGAATGAGCGGCCCGCGATCGTTACCTCGCGATCCGACGCAACCAGTTGCAGCGCAGGGATTCCCGAGCCAGGTGCCGTTCGTCCATCAACCGCGTACTCCCAGCGCCTCCGCAGCTCATCCGCCGTCGCCTCTCCTGCGCCGATCGGCAGTACAACATCTTGTGCATCGGTATAGGCGCGCAACTCGTCGATCCCACCGCTGTGGTCAACATGAATGTGGGTGACCAGCGCACCATCGAGTCGAGTGACACCATGGCGCAGCGCCTGCTGGCGCAGGTCCATCCCGGGATCAATGATGACGCCACGCTCAGTGGCACCGTCGAGCCACTCCACGAGTACCGAGCTGCGCAGACGGCGGTTGCGCTGATCGCGTGAGAGACAGACGCCGCAGCGACAACCGACACGCGGCACGCCACGGCTCGCCCCTGAGCCGAGCACCGTGATGTGCGTCGTTGCCGTCGCGGACGATTCGGAGCTGGAGGTGGGCGTCGCTGTGGCAGACACTGAATCTTGCGGGCGGCGCGCGACCCAGGCGGGCCCGCCGCGCAGCGCGCGGTCAAGCGCCTCATTGGCGAGCGCATCGGCGCGACCGTTTAGGGCACGTGGCACATGGCGCGCACTCCAATGCGCGAAGCGCGTCAGCCCCTTCAGCGCCTCATCGCAGAGCGGGGCCAGCTTGGCGTCGCGCACACGCCAACGACCTTGGAGCTGCTCAACCACAAGCTTGCTATCGAGAAGCAGGTCAATCTCGCGCGCGCCAAGCTCGGCAGCGAAGTCAATTGCCGCCACCACGGCACGCCACTCTGCGACGTTATTCGTGGTCGTGCCGATCGCTGCAGAGATTGAGGCGATGGGCGTCGCGTTAGGATCATCGGATCCAGGCAACGAGGCGTCATAGAGAGCCACGCCGATAGATGCTGGCCCAGGGTTCCCCCGGCACGCACCATCGGTACGAATGATGTATGACCGAATCGACAACGTTACCGCCGTGCGCTGATTGCGGAGGAAACCTCAAGGATCGCCTTCGTGATGTTGATGCCGCGTGGGCAAGCTTCTACACAATTGAAGGTGGTGCGGCAACGCCACACGCCATTTTCGTCAGACAAGATGTCCAAGCGTGTATCGGCGTTCTCGTCACGCGAGTCAAAGATAAATCGGTGCGCGTTCACGATAGCTGCGGGGCCAACATATTCTGGTTGCGCCCAGAAGCTTGGGCACGAGGTTGTACATGCCGCGCAGAGGATGCACTTGGTCGTGTCGTCATAGCGATCGCGCTGCTCTTCACTCTGAATCCGCTCACCGTCACCCTCAACTGGTGCCGCCACAAGATACGGCTGTACGGAGCGGAATTTTTCAAAGAACTCCTCCATCTCAACGACAAGATCCTTGACGATCGGCAGTCCAGGGAGTGGAGCCACCGTGATCGTTCGGCCCAACGCTTCTACTCGCAACTTACAGGCGAGCCGATTACGACCATTAATTAGCAGGGCGTCAGAGCCGCAGACACCGTGCGCGCAAGAGCGACGGAAGGTGATCGAGCCATCAAAGAGTTCTTTTGCCCGCGTGAGCAGGTCAAGCACGCGATCCATAGGCTCCACCGGTACCGTCAGCGTTTGCCAGTGCGGCTCACTGTCGCGCTCCGGATCAAATCGCTGGATCTTGAGCTCAACCTGTGTGGCAGAAGCCATTTAGTAAACCCTCGCCTTCGGCTCAAACTTGGTAATCGTTACCGGTTTGTAGTCTAGCTTCGTGGCTGGTGCACCATCGCTCCCCTGCCAGACCAGAGTGTGCGCAAGGAACTTTGCGTCGTTTCGCTCTGGGAAGTCTTCACGGCTGTGGGCACCGCGCGACTCTGTTCGTGCGTAGGCGGAGACTGCTGTCGCCTCCGCGGTGTCTAGCAGGTAGCCGAGCTCGCGCGCTTCGAGGAGGTCGGTGTTGAAGACGCTCCCGGTGTCCTCCACGCGCACGTTGGCGTACTCCCCTTTCAACTTGGCGATCCCCTTTACTGCGGCGCCAAGGAGGGCCTCGTCGCGATAGACGCCGACGTTGTCCATCATCAGCGCGGCGAGTTCACGGCGAATTTCGGCCGGGCGCACCCCAGATGGGCGTGTGCTCAGGGCGAGGAGCTCATCGCGCACCGCGCGCTCGGCACCCTGCACGAGGCTCGGCTGTGGGGTGCTTTTGCAGATCTGCGCCATGCGAATCCCCGCGCGCTTGCCGAAGACGAGGAGGTCAACGAGCGAATTCGTACCCAGTCGGTTGGCACCGTGCACGCTGACGCAGGCAACCTCGCCCGCCGCGAAGAGGCCTGGCACGACGTTGCCGCGCGCATCAGCGAGCACCTCTGTCTCGAGGTTCGTTGGCACACCGCCCATGGCGTAGTGCGCGGTTGGCTGCACTGGGACTGGCTCACTGATCGGCTCGACGCCCTGATAGATGCGAGCAAGTTCGGTGATGTCAGGGAGCTTCTCTTCGATCACCTTGCGACCGAGGTGCCTCACGTCAAGATGGATATAGTCCTTCCCCCCGATCCCTCGACCCTCACGGATCTCTTGATAGATCGCGCGCGAGATCATGTCGCGCGGGGCCAGCTCCATGAGCTTCGGCGCATAGTTCTCCATGAAGCGCTTCCCCGCGTCGTTCAGCAGATAGCCACCCTCGCCACGCGCGGCTTCGCTCAACAAGATGCCAGTGCCGACAATGCCGGTCGGGTGGAATTGGTAGAACTCCATGTCCTCAAGTGGCACGCCATGCCGCCAAGCGAGTGCCATGCCGTCTCCAGTAAGCGAATGTGCGTTGGAGGTGACGCGCCACGCGCGACCGTATCCACCTGTTGCGAGCAGCACAGCCTTCGCACGAAATACGTGGAGCGTACCGTCGGCGATCTTGTACCCAACAACGCCAGAGCAGCGCCCGCCCTTGTCCGCCTCGCCGCCTTCAAAGACTAGATCTATGACGTGATACTCGTCGTAAAACTTGACCCCCGCCTTGATGCACTGCTGATAGAGCGTCTGCAGGATCATGTGGCCGGTGCGGTCGGCGGCGTAGCAACTGCGCCGCACTGGCCCTTCGCCGTAGTTCCGCGTGTGCCCACCAAAGCGACGCTGGTCAATCTTTCCATCGGGGGTCCGATTGAATGGAAGACCCATGCGCTCAAGCTCAATCACGGCGGGAATTGCCTCACGTGCGAGCACCTCGGCCGCATCCTGGTCGGCGAGGTAGTCGCCACCCTTGATGGTGTCAAACATGTGCCACTCCCAGTGGTCCTCTTCAACGTTGCCGAGTGCCGCGCAAACGCCACCCTGTGCGGCTCCGGTATGCGAGCGGGTTGGATAGAGCTTCGTCAGTACTGCAGTGGGAATCCCTTCGCGCGCCAGCTCGAGCGCCGCCCAGAGTCCGGCGCCACCTGCGCCGACCACGATCGCGTCAACGTCGATCTGCCCAACCTCTGCTCGTAGTGCGCTACTCATTTCTCCCCCTAACGCATCGGTAGCGTCGCAATGACCTGGGTGCCAAGTACGAATAGCAGGAGTGCGATGGCATACAGGCCAACGAGCGACGCTTGCCTGATGCGCGAGGGGACATAGTCCTGCATGACCGTCCGCATACCAAGGAATCCATGCACCAACACAGCCATGAGCATCCCCCAGTCCAGCACGCGGAGAGGAATCGAGTTCCAACGAGTCTGGCGGACCCACTCTGCACTCTGGTCACCAACCTCGAAGACGAAGTGCGTGATGGAGAAGTGCGCTAGCGCCAATACGAAGAGCGCAATTGAAGTGATTCGCACCGCCCGCCAGACGTAGAGATCCACACGCGACCCTGTCGGGCGTGGGCGGCCGGAGATCGAATACTTTTGGGCGCTCATGCTGCCATCTCCCAGATAGGCTTCAGGATGATGTACGCGCCGGGTAGGCCAAAGATGAAGAAGGTGACCCAAACAGCTCGCCACAGCCCACGGTGGTAGATCGTCAGTGCAGGCCAGAAGTCCATGACGACGATGCGCATGCCGTTGAGGGCGTGATAAAACAGCGCCGCTCCTAGGAGGGTTTCCATCACGCGGCCAGGCGCGCTTGAATAAATTTTGCCCAGTTGGTCATAGAGCTCGGGATTGACCCCAATCAACCAAATGTCGACTACGTGCAAGACGATGAAAGCCCACACGCCAATGCCTGAGATTCGATGGAAGGCCCAGGCAACCATCCCCTCCCCGCCGCGATAGGACGGGTAGTTTCGAAGCTTCTGCGGGGAGGCGAGTGGGCTAGATCCTTGGGCCATGTGCAAACCCCTCCTTACTCCCAATCAGGGCGTTGAAACCCTGAGAATTAATCCCTTTGAATCCTAACCGCAACGCTTGAAGTCTGCCCGCGTACACTACCCTCTGTTACAGCGAGGGAGAGCCCACCAATAACCATGCGGAGGCGAAGTGAAACTACACGAGGCTGAAGCCCGAGAACTCCTGTTTCGAGCCGGTCTCCCCGTCCCAGATGCCGACGTTGCCACTACCGCCGCGGGTGCCCGCGCCATCGCCGAACGTCTCTTCGCCAGCGGGGTAGACCAGGTCGTGATTAAGGCTCAGGTCCTCGTCGGCGGACGAGGCAAGGCCGGCGGGGTCAAGCTCGCCGGGAGCACGGAAGAGGCCGAGTCAACCGCCGCAACAATTCTCGCACTCACGATCAAGGACCTTCCTGTGCGACGCGTGCTCGTTGCGCCAGCCTCCACGATCATCCGCGAGATCTATCTCGCCGCACTAATCGATCGCACCACACGTGGTGTTCTCGTCATGGCCTCCGCCGCGGGCGGCATGGAGATTGAAGAGGTCGCCGCCAAGGATCCGACCGCGATCGTTCGCGAAGTCGCGCATCCACACGCTGGACTCCTCCCGTTCCAGGCGCGCCAACTCGGCTTTGGCATTGGGCTGCGCGGTGGACTGCTCAAGCAGTTCTGCGTGATTGCGGCGGGGCTCGTGAAGATTGCGCGCGAGAGCGACGCCGACCTTGTTGAAGTGAATCCGCTCGCGGTCGTTCCGGCACCAGAGCTTCCTGGCGGCGAACGGCTCATCTGCCTCGACGCCAAGGTGACGCTTGACGACTCAGCGCTCGATCGACATCCCGACCTTGCGGCCTGGCACGATGCCGACAGCGAGGATCCGATCGACCGCGAAGCGCGCGAACAGGGGATCTCCTACATCCGACTCGACGGGAGCATCGGCTGCATGGTGAACGGCGCCGGCCTCGCCATGACCACGCTCGACCTCGTGACCCGCGCCGGCGGCACGCCGGCAAACTTCCTCGACATTGGGGGCGGTGCTCGCGCCGATAAGGTTGCCGCCGCAATGCGCATCATCCTTGCCGATACGGGAGTCAAGGCAATCCTTGTGAACATCTTCGGTGGCATCACGCGCGGCGACGAGGTCGCGAAGGGACTCATCGAGGCGCGAGCGCAACAGGAGCGCACCGTGCCGATGGTCGTGCGCATCGTTGGCACTAACGCGGCAGAGGCCGCCGTACTGCTACGTGAAGGTGGATTTGAGACGGCGGCGAGCCTCGATGAGGCGGCGGAGAAGGCTGTAGCGCTCGCTGCAGCGGGAGGCGGCAAGTGAGCATTCTCGTTGATCAGCACACGCGACTCGTCGTACAAGGCCTCACCGGACGTGAGGGTGGCTTCCACGCTGGCCAGATGGCCGCCTATGGCACCAAGATCGTTGCAGGCGTCACGCCAGGTCGCGGCGGCGAGCTCGGCCTTGACGGCACCGTTCCCGTCTTTGACACCGTACGCGAAGCGGTCGAGAAGACCGGCGCGAACACCAGCTGCATCTTCGTTCCTGCTGCGGGCGCCGCTGACGCGATCGCCGAGGCGGCCGCATCGGGCATCAAGACAATCTTCTGCATTACCGAGGGGATCCCCGTGCACGACATGGTCGGCGCACTCGCCGTTGTGCAGCAGCACGGCGCGCGACTGATCGGACCGAACTGCCCAGGCGCAACCACGCCGGGCATGAACGGCCTCGGCGCAAAGATCGGCATCATCCCCGCCTCCATTCACCTTCCTGGTGATGTTGGTGTGGTGAGCCGCTCCGGAACGTTGACCTACGAGGCGGTGCAGTCGATGACGGATGCTGGCATCGGTCAGTCCACCTGCCTCGGTATCGGCGGCGACCCGATCATCGGCACCACCTTCCGTGACGCACTCGAGCTCTTCGCCGCAGATCCTGCGACGCGCGCACTCGTGCTGATCGGCGAGATCGGCGGATCCGCCGAAGAGGAGGCCGCGGCGTGGGCCGGCGAACATCTGAAGCACCTGCCACGTGTCGCCTTCATCGCCGGACGCGCCGCACCTGAGGGGCGACGCATGGGCCACGCTGGGGCGATCGTCTCTGGCGCATCGGGCCGGGCGATCGACAAGATCGCTGCACTGGAGGCCGCCGGGTTCAAGGTGGCCGCCTCGCCGACGGAACTGCCACGACTCTTGATTGAGGCCGGCTACACGAAGCGCTAAGCGCTAGCGAATGCGCAGCTCCCCTGGAGCGCCGAATCCGAGCCTCGTCCACGCAGGGCCACCAGGCGCTTCAATCAACTCAATCAGCACGCCGTTGCAGCTCTTCGGATGCAAGAAGGCAACTGGCCCCTCAACGCCGGCAACCACCTCGGCGTTGATCAGTTGCACCCCCGCAGCGGCAAGAGCGGTGAGCTCCGCAGTGATGTCAGGGACTTCTAAACAGAGATGATGGAAACCCTCCCCCTTTGACTCAAGGAAGCGCGCGACGCCGCTGGTCTCATTCGTTGGTGAGACGAGTTCGATCTTGGAGTCACCGGCGGTAAGGAAGGCGATGCGCACCTCTTGCGATGGCACCTCGGCAACCTGCTCGAGCGCCAGCCCGAGCACGCGCGTGTGGAAGTCGATCGACGCGTTGATGTCGCGTACTACGGATGCAACATGGTGAATGCGACCGCGCACGGGGAGGCTCATAGGACCATCGCCTCGCGGTGCTCGCCCCAGACGCTGCGCAGGGCGGCGCTGATCTCGCCAACGGTGCAGCCGGCCTTCACCGCGGCGAGGATCGGCGGCATCATGTTGGCGCTCCCCTTCGCCGTGGCGATGACCTCGGCGATGGCGGCGGTTGCGGCCGCGGCATCGCGCCCAGCACGGAAAGCCTTCAGTTCGGCGACCTGCTCCCGCTCGCGTGCCGGGTCAATACGGGCGATGGCTGGCGTCTCGACCTCTTCATCCACGAATCGATTCACGCCCACGATCACGCGCTCGCCACTCTCCACCTCGCGCTGGTAGGCGTACGCCGAGTCTTGAATCGCGCGCTGCGGGAAACCGACAGCAACAGCGGCGACCATGCCGCCGAGCCGGTCAACCTCGGCGATGAGCGCGAGGGCGTCGCGCTCCACCTGATCGGTGAGCGCCTCCACGGCGTAGCTGCCACCGAGCGGATCAACGGTTCCTGCGACGCCAGCCTCGTGGGCCAGCACCTGTTGGGTGCGCAGCGCGAGGCGTGCCGACGCTTCGGTCGGGAGGGCGAGGGCCTCATCTTTACCGTTGACGTGCAGGCTCTGCGCGCCGCCGAGCACCGCAGCGAGGGCTTGGTACGCGGCGCGTACAACGTTGTTGTCAATTGACTGCGCCGTGAGTGTGGAGCCGGCGGTCTGCACATGGAAGCGACAGAGGAGCGACTTCTCGCTCTTTGCGCCGTAGCGATCGCGCATGATGCGCGCCCAGATCCGGCGCGCAGCGCGGAACTTCGCCACCTCTTCGAGGATGTCGGTCCACGCGGCGAAGAAGAAGGAGAGCCGCGGCGCGATGGCATCCACCTCGAGGCCGCGCGCAATGGCTGCATCGACATAGGCGATCGCATCAGCAAAGGTGAAGGCAAGCTCTTGCGCGGCGGTCGCCCCCGCCTCGCGCATGTGATAGCCCGAGATGCTGATCGTGTTCCACTTCGGCAGCTCGGTGGCGCACCACTCGAAGACGTCGGTGATCAGGCGCAGCGATGGCTCGGGCGGGAAGATGTACGTACCGCGAGCGATGTACTCCTTGAGGAGATCGTTCTGCGTTGTGCCCGAGAGCTCGGCGCGCGAGACCCCCTGTCGCTCGGCAACCGCCACATAGAGTGCGAGCAGGATCGGCGCGGTGGAGTTGATCGTCATGGAGGTTGAGACCTTGTCGAGTGGGATCCCCTGGAAGAGCGTCTCCATGTCGGCGATGGAGTCGATCGCAACGCCGACGCGGCCGACCTCACCCTCCGCCTCTGGTGCGTCGGAGTCGTAGCCCATCTGCGTTGGCAGATCGAAGGCGACCGAGAGGCCGGTTTGGCCCTGCTCCAGCAGATAGCGATAGCGCTCGTTGGATTCGCGTGCCGTTGAGAAACCGGCGTACTGGCGCATCGTCCAGAGGCGGCCGCGGTACATCGTCTCCTGCACGCCGCGCGTGTACGGGAAGGCACCTGGTGCGCCGATCTCTGCGGCGGCGTCGCGGGATGGGTTCGGGCCGTAGCTCGTTTCGAGGGGTGCGCCTGAGGTGGTGGTGTCGCGCGCGGCGTCGCGCCCCTGCTCCTTACCCACGCTCACCTCCCCTACTTGGCCCGATACGGGCACTTCGCTCCGCACGATTCTCCCACACCCCTTGCGCGGTACGATGCGGCGAAACGGTGGGCCGTAAGGCGCACGAAGCGAAACGAGGAGGCAGCATGCCGAAGGGGAAGCAGCCAACGGGCGACTCGGGGCTCGGCGGGCAGGAGCTCGACGACGCCATTCTCTCGCTCCTCCCACCCGATGGCGCCCACGGTGACCGCTCGGTGCGACAGATCGCCGTCGATCGCGTGACGGTCAACGCTAAGCAGCCCCGCCTCGCACTCCCTCCGCTGGCGATCGATGAGCTCACCGCCAGCATTCGTGAGCATGGGGTGCTGCAGCCAATCATCGTGCGCCCAACCGAGCCGGGCTCCTACGAGATTGTCGCCGGCGAACGACGCTGGCGTGCCGTGCTCTCGCTCGGAATGCCGATGATTCCTGCTATCGTTGAAGCGATGAGCGATGAGATCGCTCTTGAGGTTGCAATCATTGAGAACCTCCAGCGTGAAGACCTCTCCCCACTCGATGAGGCGGCGATCTTCGCGCGCATGACGAGCGAACTCGGTTACAGCATCCGCAAGCTGGCCGAACGCATCAGCAAGGATAAGGGCTACGTTGAGAATCGGCTGCGCCTGATGCATGCGCCAGCCGACATCCGCGCAATGGTGGCGGAGCGCTCCGACACGATCAGCCATGCCTATGAGTTGATGAAGATCACCGATCGGGCACGACGAAGTGAACTGGCGGCGCAAGTGCTGCGCGGCGAACTCTCGCTCGCCCGCCTCAAGAGTATTGTGCGCGACGAGCGCCCAGAGCCGACCGCCGCACCAGAGGTCGTAGCACCGTCGATCTTCCCCTACGCCTCACCGAGCGAGCGCCCGATCATTGCGGCCTCAAAGCCAGTAGCAGCGAGTGCGTCAGCGCCAATCTCCGCACAAGCGGCGGCCATCGCCTCAGCGTCAGACGCGGCGCTGACCAACGCCCGCGACAGCCTCGCAAGTTCAATCGACGCGCTTGCGTTGGTCCTGCATGAGATTGATCAGCCAGAGTTGGGGGCGCCACTCAGTGAAACGGATCGCGCCAACATGGCGAAGTGGCTGCTGATCGCGCGCAATAAGCTCGATAACCTCGCCGCGATCTTGCGCCAGAAGTCGGAGTAGCCGCCCGCAGTTAGATGTAGACGACCTCTTCGAAGGTCGCTACGAGGAAGGCGACGAGTCGCTCACGACTCCCCTTCGGATCTACCGTGCGCAGGCCGGGGACGAGGCACCAGAGGCTGACCGCAGGGAGGAGGAGTCGCCCCTCAGCATCACGCCCCATCGTTGCGGCCGGGCCGCCACCGAGCGTGTATGCGCCAGCAAGACCATCTTCATCGAGATGTGCCGAGTGGGAGAACTCGCGGATGACAGCAACGATCCCCTTGCGCTTCGCCATGTCGCGCAGTGAGCCGGTGGCCCAGGCATCGATCTGGCTGTCGCTCTGCTCAAGCAACTTCGTGCGGTAGGCCTGGGGGCTCTCACTGAGTCCGTTTGCGACCATCTCTCAGTTACCCGAATCCATGCGATTGCCTGGGTAGGCCGCCGCAGCAAGGATGGAGGCTGTGAACGCAGCCATAATTAGTAGAAGTGCGATGCGACTAGTCATTTCTTTCTCGCAACCTTTCTCTCTCAATGGTGACGACTCCAACGGTAGATTTTGAACCTACCACAGACGTTTCAGTCATGTGGTCAGCGGGCTCTCCTTCGCGTCGCCCTGGCGGCGGTGAATCGGTGGAGTAGGAGTAGCATCGCGAAGAGCGCCACACCAGACAAGATTAGCCCACGCAACTCTTCAAACGTTGCATTTGGCGAAAGGACCCCCTGCAACTCCCCACCATTCATGAGAATGGCGATGACCATCGTGATCCCTACGGCAAGGAGCAGAACCCACCGAGCGATCGAGTGGCGGCGAAGCGCCCTGGAGCCATCGTCGGCGGGGTTGAGAAGTGTCCAGATCAGACCTTGGCTCCCTGCAACGACTAGGGTACCCAGCACGGTGTCAGAGAGGATGCGCAACGGCGTCTCTGGGTCAGTGATGCGCAGCGCGATCCACTCCAGACCAAACCACGAGATCAGGGAGGCGGCAATCAACATCAGAGAAAGATGCCACGCACTCCGTGCAGATCCGCTCTCGTCAAGGCTCTTCCGAAAGGAGCGTATCGCGAAAATTCCGACGATGAGTCCGGGGGCGAGGCCGAACGACTGCGCGATCGCAACTGCGCTCAGGGCGAGCACGAGGCTCAACCACTGCGCTCGCATCTCGCCACTGTCGTTGTTCTTGATCCGCTGCAGGCGAATCTCTGGCCATTTCGTCACCGCGTGGATGATCAGAGCGGCAATCGCACCATATACACAGCCAAGGATCAGCTGGCGGATCGGCGCAATGGCGTCAAGCGGCGCATTGAACGCGGCGATAAGCTGGCCAACGAGCAAGAATGGAAAAACGTCGACGCGGATGCCGAAGATCTTCCAGAGTCGAGATCCACGGTCCTTTGGCTGTATGTAGGCAACGACGCGCGAATAAATGTCGTTGATACGTCGTCTGATCCAATCAAATGGTGCCTCTAAGAGGATGGCTCCGAACGCCAGCAGTATGGCGGCAAGCAGGCCGCTGAACCAGATGCCTGGGATGCTGAGCGCCTGCTGGATTGACGGAATCGATGCTGCCAAGAAGCTCGACGAGGATCGTTCGTCGGTATAAATACGCGTCCCGTCGGCAGTATCCGTCACAAGTACCATCGGCTGATCGGTCGGCGCTACCGATGGCGTGGCTGATGGCTGCGGCGATGTCCCTGGCGACGTACCCGGACTCGGACTCGTATCTGGTGACGCGGTTTGACTTGGTGATGGCGTGACAACGGCGCTTGGTCTCGGCTTCGGTGATACCAGCGCAACTCCGCTTCGGAATGCACCTGCAAGGTCACTCGTTACTTCTCGGTCGATGAGGTTCGGGGCGGCAAAGGCCTCGCTTGCAGGAGCAACCGCAAGGGAGGCGGCGATGAGGAGGGAGCACGCAGCTGCCTGAAGGGGCCGAAGGGTGCGAAAGAGGGGGGCGTGCTTCCGCAGATAGGCCGCCGCTTCAAATGGGCTCAGCACTCCATTGCCTCTCTCGCCTAGCAGGTTGGCTCCGGCGGTAGGATTCGAACCTACGACATGGCGGTTAACAGCCGCCCGCTCTACCACTGAGCTACGCCGGAATGAGCGCGGCCGCTGCCGCGAGCGGAATATTAGCAGGGAGGGCCGCCGCTCCTCCCCGCCGCACGATCCCCCTAGTCGAGGTAGTCGCGCAGCTTGCGTGCGCGCGATGGGTGGCGCAGCTTGCGCAGCGCCTTCGCCTCGATCTGGCGGATGCGTTCGCGGGTCACGTTGAACTCCGCTCCGACCTCCTCCAGGGTGCGCTGCCGCCCATCCTCGAGGCCGAAGCGCAACTTCAGCACCCGCTGCTCGCGGAGGCTGAGTGACTCCAGCGTGGCGACGATCTGCTCTGAGAGGAGCTGGCTGTTGGCCGCCTCGTCCGGCTTCTTCGCCGACTTGTCCTCGATGAAGTCCCCGAGGTGGCTGTCCTCCTCTTCGCCGATCGGCGTCTCGAGGGAGACCGGCTCCTGGCTCACCTTGCGCATCTCGCGCACGCGCTCCGCGGTTACCTCTGACTCGGTGACCTTGGTGAGCTCCTTGGCGATCTCATCATCCGTCGCTTCGCGGCCAAGCTCCTGGAAGAGCTGGCGCTGCACGCGGGTGAGTCGATTCAGCTGCTCATACATATGCACCGGGATGCGGATCGTTCGTGCCTGATCCGCGATCGCTCGCGTGATCGCCTGGCGAATCCACCACGTTGCGTAGGTCGAGAACTTGAAGCCCTTGATGTACTCAAACTTCTCAACGGCGCGAATGAGACCGATGTTCCCCTCTTGGATCAGGTCCAAGAAGCTCATGCCGCGCCCGATGTACTTCTTGGCGATCGAGACGACGAGGCGCAGGTTCGCCTTGGTCAGCTCCTCACGTCCTCGCCAGCCGAGCTGCACGACATAGCCCTCGCGTCCGCGGAGCTTGCCGAGCGCTGGATTCTCCGGGTCCCAACCCGCCTCGCGGATCCAGTCCTTCCCATCCTTGGCGATGTGCTTCCCCTGGACAATCCACGTCTCCAGTGCTGGCCAGGCGATCTCGTCGCGGGCCCAGAGGAAGAGCTTTTGGAGCACGCCGTTGTCGCGGCTCTCCATGTCGCCGGTTCCCACCGTCTGGAAGGCGAAGTCAATCATCTCCGCCGTCTTGGCTACAAGGTTGCGTCGGTTCGGATCGTTGAACGATTTTACCAGGCTCTTCGCAATCATCAAATTCTTCTTGGCGGTCTCGCCCGTCACTTCGCGCGAGGCCTTATCAAAACCGGTGACCTTGCATTCGTGCACGTGATGCCCCTTGACCCACGCGCCGATCGCTTCGGCATACGTGGCGTGAGCCTTAGCGGCAAGCGCCGGATCAAGGCGGTACCACTCCTTCTTCTTGCGCGTCTTGAGCTCCGTCTCGTGATGGGTCCACTGGTGAAGGTTGTAGACGGCCTTCCACGGCTCGTCGGCCATCTGCTCGCCGAGCTCAATCATCTTGGCGAGGACGACCTCCTCTTCAGCGGTGAGCAAGCCGACGCGGCCAATTTCCTTGAGGTACATGCGCACCGGATCGTCAACACCCGTCGACTCCGCAACTGGCTCGACGACTTCAGGCTTCGGTGCCTCTGGGGCAACCTCAGCAACAAGGAGTGCAGCGGCCGCCTCTGGGCTCAGCATCTCGACGCCGTCAACCTCAATCTCGGCGAGATCCGCCGCGCCAGGTTCAGCGACGCCATCAAGCTTTGCAGCTGGGCCGGACGCCGCCTTACCCTTCGCGAGTTTCCCCTGCGCCTTTGCGGGGGCAACCGGTGCAGTTGGTGCCACCTTCGCGGCCTTCGCCTTCTCGCCCTTCGACTTCGTGGCTGAAGCAGGTGATGTTGCGAGAGAGGCGGCCTTCTTCCCCTTCGCTGGCGCAGGCTTCACGATCGGCTTCGCCTTGGTGATCGGCTTCGCGGCGCTCTTCGCGGCTGGCTTGGTTGCACTCTTCGCGACGGCCTTTGCTGGCGCCGTCTTCTTTGCTGCCGGTTTCGCAGCGGGCTTTGGGGCGGGCTTGGCGGCGGGCTTCGTCGTTGCAAGCGTGCCGCGCTTGGCAACGGGCTTGGCGGCGGGCTTCGCGGCGACCTTCGCTGCCGGCTTTACGGCGGGCTTGGGGCTTGGCTTAGCAGAAGGCTTCGCGGCGACCTTCGCTGCCGGCTTTACGGCGGGCTTGGGGCTTGGCTTAGCGGCTGGCTTAGAAGATGGCTTCGGGGCAACTTTTGTGACGGGCTTTGCAGCGGCCTTTGGGGCGACCTTGTTTGATGCGGCCTTGGCTGGTGCCGCCTTCACGGGCGTTCCTACGGTCACCTTGCTTACCTGCTTCGCCTTCGTCACTTGCTCCCCCCCTTTGCCGCTGTGAGCACTCCCGACGCCAA
>JBBAWJ010000009.1:0-36010 GCA_040397255.1 Candidatus Limnocylindrus sp. | reverse complement strand
GCATCACGGCTCGCGTGCGTGGGCAGACGTGCGAGGGCGAGCCGACGCACATGGGATGGACGGCAGACAAGGTGACGCTGCCGTGGATCGGCAAGGCTGCTTCTGCTGGTGCAGCTGTGCGAGTCGCTGGCATCACTGGGCGTATTCGTGGCGTCAGTCACACTCGACCGGACGGAAAGACTATCCGGCCTGACCTGTGTTTGATAGACGACCCACAGACTGACGAGTCGTCTGCGTCGCCGTCGCAAGTGGCAACCCGTGAACGCATCCTCGCCGGTGCCATCCTCGGGCTGTCCGGTCCCGGCAAGAAAATCGCAGGCTTGGCGACGATCACTGTCATCCGTCCCGATGACCTAGCTGACCGTCTGCTTGACCGGATGCGTCATCCGTCGTGGCAAGGCGAACGCACCAAGCTTGTCTACGAGTGGCCGACCGCTGATGAGCTATGGGGCCAGTACGCTGAGATGCGGCGCGAGGGCCAGCGTAGCGGCGAAGGCACTGCGGCTGCCGATGCGTTCTATGCCAGCCAGCAGGCGGTGATGGATGCCGGCTCTCGCGTGGCGTGGCCCGAGCGGAAGCACGACGACGAACTCAGCGCCATCCAACACGCCTGGAATCTACGCATTGACCGTGGCGAGTCTGCGTTCATGGCTGAGTACCAGAACGCACCGCTGGCAGACGACATCGCCAGCGACAAGCTGGACAAGCGGTCGCTGTCAGCCAGGGCGTTGACGCTGCCGCGTGGCGTCGTGCCGCTGTCGCACCAGACGCTCACGGCGTTCATCGACGTTCAGCAGAATCTTCTCTACTGGCTCGTCTGCTCATGGGGCGAGGCGTTCGGCGGTCACATCGTTGCCTACGGCACGTACCCAGACCAGACGAGCACGTTCTTTGAAGCTAAGAACGCCAAGAAGACTTTGGCACTCGTTTCCAAGGGTGCCGGCTTCGAGGGTGCGTTGTCGGCTGGGCTTGACCAGCTTTCGCAAATCCTGCTCGGCAAGGAGTGGCTGCGTGAGGACTCCGTGCCGATGCGTGTGCGTCAGGTGTGCATTGACGAGAACTGGCAGCAGTCCACCGAAGTGGTGCGGACGTTCTGCCGTCGGTCTGTGTTTGCGGCAAGTCTGCTGCCAACTCGCGGCAAAGGCATCGGTGCCTCGGGCGGCTCTCTGACCGAAAAGAAGGGGAGAGGCGAAAAGCTAGGGCTGAACTGGGTGATTCGGCAGACTGCCACCAACCAGCGCTACGGCACGTACGACACGAACTACTGGAAGACGTTCAGTGCCGCCCGGTTGCGTCTGGCAATCGGAGATCCCGAAGCAATCACGCTCCACGCTGGCGATCACGACATGCTCGTTGAGCACCTCACCAGCGAGTTCCCGGTGAGGACTGAGGCACGCGGGCGAGTCGTTGACGAGTGGAAGCTAGACAACCGGCGTGAAAATCACTTCTGGGATTGCCTTGTCGGCTCTGCCGTAGCGGCGTCGATTGCGGGCGTGCATCCCGTGGCGACAGAGGCGGGCGGGCGGCAGCGAAAGCGTGTGACAATCCCGACCGGAGCCAGCGGCAAGAAGGTTATCCAAGTGAAGCGGATGCAATGAATCAAATCACGCTGACCACTATTGATGGTCTTGAGCCTCGGGACATGCTCGCCATTCGTTCCAGGCTGACCAAGCCGGGCAGCGAGTTCCAGGCCGAAGTGACGGGCGTACTGGAAGGCGAGTCCAGCAGCTGCACGCCGATTGCCGTCTACCACCAAGACGGTTCAATGGTGGCGTGGGCGTGCTCGCACGTCTGGCGTGGCATGCAGACGCTTGAGCAGTTCGTGGAGGATCGGTATCGGCACACTGGCAAGGCTACGGCGCTGACGTCGTTCCTCTTGGCGTCTGGCGTCATCGACTCGCGGAAGGTGCTCGCGGTGTTCTCGCCGTTCACGGCTGAGATTGCCCGCAAGCTGAACGTCAAAGAGGTCGTGCTCTTTGAGCGGCGGGGCGAAGACTGGGCCGAAGTCTGACGGCATACCCGGTCTGGAACGCACGCCGTTTCCCGTAGCGTTGCTCGCATGAGCGACGAACTGCGCCAGAAAATCGAAGAGACGGCATCCGGCCCCAAACGGGTTCGCACCGATGCCGGTGAGGTCGAGAGCCAGGACGTCGCCGCCATGATCGAGGCTGACAAGTACCTATCGGCAAAGAACGCAGCCGCAGGAAGCGGCACCAACAAGCGGCGCGGCCTGCGGTTCAACAAGCTCATCCCGCCGGGGACTATCTAAGTGGGACTGCTCGGCAACCTGTTTCAGCGTGGCAACAGGCCGCAGCCGGCGGCGATGCCGGTGCGTGTCCGTGCCAAGTTTGACGCTGCGGAGCGTGGCGACGATTACCGACACTGGTCAGCCGCCGACGCATTCGCCGCTGATACCGCACTGTCGCCCGATAAGCGGCGGACGATGCGGAATCGTGCCCGCTACGAGCGGCAGAACAACTCGTATCTCGCGGGAATGTCTGCCACGCTCGCCAACGACCTTGTCGGCACTGGCCCTCGGCTTCAGTTGCAGTTTGGAGACGACGAGACCGCGCGGATGGTTGAGCGTGCGTTCTTTGATTGGTCGTGGCAGATCGACCTTGCATCCAAGCTTCGCACGATGCGCGAGGCTCTGGTGGTGGACGGCGAAGCGTTCGCCATGATGATTACCAATCCACGCATGTCGGGCGTGCAGCTTGACCTTCGACTCGTGGAAGCCGAGATGGTCAGCGAGCCGGTCAATCCGGTGAGTCCGAGCGTCTCGCCTGACGGATCAACCGTTGACGGTCTTGAGTTTGACGCTGTTGGCAACGTCGTTGCCTATCGGGTGCTGAACTACCACCCAGGCGCAAACTTCCGCATCAACGCTCTGGAATACCAGCGTGTGCCGGCGGCTCAGATGGTGCATTGGTTCCGTCCTCTGCGGCCTGGTCAACACCGTGGCATGCCCGAGGTGACGCCAGCACTCAAGCTGTTCGCACAGCTTCGCCGGTACACCGAGGCTGTGTGTGCTGCTGCTGAGAGTGCCGCTGACTTCGCTGGATTCCTGCGGACGAACTCGCCTGCCGCAGAGGTGGACGAGGTCGAGGCGTTTGCGGAAATGCCGATTGAGAAGCGGACGATGGTGACGCTGCCAGACGGCTGGACGTTTGAGCAGCTGAAGGCAGAGCAGCCAACGTCCACGTACTCAATGTTCAAGCGCGAACTCATTCAAGAAATCGGGCGCTGCCTCGGGCTTCCGTTTAACGTCTCTGCACTGGACTCGTCGTCATACAACTACGCATCGGGTCGAATGGACCATCAGGTCTATTCGACGACGCAGAAAATCATGCGTGACGATCTGGAGCGGAAGATGCTCGACCGTCTGCTGGAAGCGTGGGTCAACGAAGCCACGCTGGCCGGCTACGTGCCGCAAGGCGTTCCACCTTTCTCAGAGTGGGATTGGTCGTGGCAGTGGGACGGCAAAGAACACGTTGACCCGAAGAAGGAAGCCGACGCTGCCGAGACGAGGTTACGGAATCACACGACCACGCTGGCGGCAGAGTACGCCAAGCAAGGCAAGCAGTGGGATGTCGAACTTCGGCAGCGAGCCGCCGAGGTGGCGCTGATGGATGAACTTGGCTTGTTCGTGGACTTCACGCCGGAAGTCAATTACGGCGGGAGCATGGACGAGAACGGCGACCCGGAGAACGAAGCATCATGACCAACGCAATCAAGCTGAATTCTGGCGTCGAGTTCCTGCAAGCAGCCGAAGGCGAATCGGCACCGGCTGGCAAGCGGTTCCGCATCGTCGCTTACACCGGCGCTCAGATTCGTCAGGGCTGGAGCCGCGAGCCTGTCGTGATTGACATGGCTGGCATGCAGCTTCCGGCGACGGTGCCTGTGGTGCTCGGGCATGACTACACGCTCGGCAGTATCCTCGGGCAGGGCCGCCCGTTCATTGAGGCTGGGCAACTCATCGTTGAGGGCGAGATTCTCGCTCAGAATCCCAACGCCGACCAAGTCGCCGCACTCGCTGCGGCTGGCTACCAGTTCCAGGCGTCCGTTGGTGCTGACGTTCGTCGGCACCAGAAGATCGACGCCGATGGCGTCACGCAAGTCAACGGAGCGGCCCACGTCGGGCCGGTTCGTGTCGTCAAAGCCTCTGCGCTGCGAGAGGTTTCGTTCGTCACTCTTGGCGCTGATGCAGCTACCAGCGTCGCCATCGCGGCTGAAGCCGACGAGGAGTTTTCTATGGCGGACAACGCCACCCAGACGCCCGCAGAGGAGCCGATTGTGGCTGCCGCTGTGGAAGCCACGGCGAGTGTCGCCGTGGAGGCCAAGCCCGAAGTCGATCACGCCAGCGTGATTGCCGAACTCACCAAGAAAGTCGAGACAATGGAAAAGCTGATCGCGACCCGCGACGAGCGGCCTGCGGCTCCTGCCATCCACATGGCGCAGCCGAACGCTCGCACGCCCGAAGTCATTGAGGCAGCGTTCGCCCTTCAGGGCAGCCTGCCGAACGTCGAAAAGGTGTACGACGCCAAGACCCTCGAAGCCGCTGCCAAGATTCAGCGGACGACGTCGCTCGGCGAAGTGCTCCTCTCGGCTGCCGAGGAGGGCGGCTACACCGGGCCTCGCCGGGTGTCGGCTGCGACTCTGCGTCCGATCCTTGCTGCGGCGTGGGCTACCCACTCCATCAGCGGCATCCTGTCGAGCACCGTCAACAAGTTCCTGTTGGCCGGATTCAACGGCGTCGAGTCCTCGTGGCGGTCCATATCCTCGGTGCGTTCCGTCAACGACTTCAAGACCGTCACCAGCTACCGGCTGAACGGCGGCATGAAGTTCCAGAAGGTCGCCAACGGCGGCGAGATCAAGAACGCCGGTCTCAGCGATGAGAGCCGGACGATCTCGGCAGAGACCTACGGCATCATGACGAGCGTCACTCGCACTGACCTCATCAACGATGACCTCGGTGCCCTGACCGCTGCCCCGCAGCGGGTTGGCCGTGGCGGCGCTCTCGCCCTGAACGATCTTTTCTGGGCTGCGTTTCAGGACGATTCGGCGTTCTTCACTACGGCTCGTGGCAACAAGAAGACCACCGCCGGTGCTCTCTCGCTTGCGAACCTCAAGGCGATTGCCACGATGTTCCGCAAGCTGAAAGATCCCGACGGCAACCCGGTGGCTGTCGAGCCTCGGATTCTGCTCGTTCCTGCCGACATCGAGTTGGCGGCTGCGGAGATCATGGGTTCGTCGTTGCTCATCAGCGGCAACACGACTGCTGCTCCTAACGTGAACGTGCTCGCCGGTCGGTATCAGGTCGTCTCGACCAGTTACCTGTCCAGCGCCGAGGACTACTATCTGCTTGCGTCGCCGGCTGATCTGCCGGTGATGGAAGTGGCCTTCCTCAACGGCGTTCAGAGCCCGATTGTCGAGACGGCGGAAGCCGATTTTTCGACCTTGGGTGTGCAGATGCGGGGGTACTTCGACGTGGGTGTGGCGAAGGCTGAATACCTCGCTGGCATCAAGGCCGACGCTTCTTGATCTGACGATAAACCGTGACCGCCGGGCGGGAGCCCAAGCCCGCCCGGCGGCATGATTCAAACCAAACCCATACCAAGGAAAGTAGGTGATCTATGGCTTCTTATGTTCAGGGCGACTGCCTGTTGGACTACACGCCGTCCTCCGCTGTTGCGGCTGGCGATGTGGTCGTGCTCGGTGATCTTGTGACCGTGGCTCCGGTGGCGATTGCCGCCAACAAGCTCGGTGCTGTGGCTGTCGAGGGCGTGTTTGAACTGCCGAAGGCTTCCGGCGCGATCTCGCAGGGCGTGATCGTTTACTGGGATGCCACGGCGGGCAACATCACCACGACCTCCAGCAGCAACAAGCGGGCTGGCAAGGCTGCGTACGCTCAGGCGAGCGGCGACACGACCGTGAAAGTGTTGCTCAACCAGGGCTGATTCGTTCCGTCCCACTGCAAGCCGCCGGGTGGCCGCGTCCTCCTTTCCGCGCCGCCCGGCGGTCTTGTAGCCAGAGGTGCCTATGTCCGACATGCTCGCTAGCGGTGCGTCATGGCTCGCCAGCCAGTTGGCGGCTGGTGCGTCTCGGTCTGTTCGCTACTCTCGAGGCGCGGACTACGGCGAAGTGCTTGCCACCATCGGCACAAGTCGCTTTGAGTCGCAAGGCACCAGCGGCGTGATTGAGCAGTGGGAGTCTCGTGACTTCGTCATCAAGGCTGGCACGCTGCCATTCGGCGAGCCGCTGCGGCACGACAAGATCGTTGAGACAGTCAACGGCGTGGATGTCACGTACGAGGTGACGAGCCCGCGAGGCGTGCCGGTGTTCCACTACGGCGACGCATTCCGGCAGACGGTGCGAGTCCACACGATTGCCACTGCCGAGGCTTCGCAGGTCGCTCCGACGCTCAGGCGTCGCTTCTGGGGCTCGTTCGCTGCCACGACCATCACTGACGCCCAGATCGTCGCCAGCCTCTCCAATGACCTCGGAGGCTCTCGGGCACAGTCGAGGACGATTACTGCACAGACTGCGTATATCTACGTCGTCCTTCCGACGAGTTTCGGCGTTCCGGCGTTTGCCGTGTCTGGCCTGACGTCGTCCGCCTGGGAGACGACGCAGAGGACGATCACGTTCGCCGGGCAGTCTGCGACGAGCTACGGCATCTATCGCTCAACGTATCCAATTACCGGCACCGTCAATCTGGTGGTGAGTTGACGTATGTCAAGCATCAAGGGAACGAACGTACTCGCGCCGGTCGTGCCGTTTGACACGACTGACTCGCACGCCTCGCATGAGGCGAGGTACGGCAAGGGTGGCTATCGCAGCGTTGCCGACATCGCCGAGAGGGACGCTATCCCGCAGCTGCGGCGAGAGGCGGGGATGCTGGTGTTCACGCTGTCTGACAACAAGTTCTGGCGGCTTGCTGTCGATCTCGCAGCGTGGTCTGAGATTAGCCTTGCTGGTCCGCAAGGTTTGCCGGGCGTGGCCGGTCCGCAAGGCATCCCCGGCGTTGCGGGTGCTGCCGGAGTGGCGGGGCCAGCGGGTCCAGCCGGCGTAGCCGGAGCCAAGGGCGACCGCGGCGATGTCGGGCAGCAAGGTCCAGCCGGAGTGGCGGGTGCGGTTGGCCCAGCGGGTCCAGCTGGCGCTGACGGTTTGCCCGGCGTTGCGGGTGGCGTCGGTCCATCTGGGCCGCAGGGTATTCCCGGCGTGGCCGGCGCGAAGGGTGACACGGGCAGCCAAGGCCCGCAGGGCATTCCCGGCGTAGCCGGAGCCAAGGGCGACACTGGCGAGCGTGGCGATGTCGGCCCAGCGGGGCCAGCGGGCGTGGCTGGTCAGCAGGGAATTCAGGGACCGGCTGGCGTTGCCGGTGCCACTGGTCCGCAAGGTCTATCTGGAGTTGTCGCAGCAACTTCTCCGCTCACGTACAACGCGGCTACGCAGACCATAGGCATTGCCGGGCTGTCCGCCGTTGCAACATCTGGATCGTACTCTGACTTGTCTGGCCGCCCGACGCTCGGAACTGCTGCAAGCGCTGCATCTTCAGACTTTGCTACTGCATCGCATACGCACACGCTTTCAACGCTCACGCAGTCCGGGGCAACGTCAGGCCAAGTAGTGACGTGGAGTGGCTCTGCGTGGTCGCCGGCAGCAACAGCATCGTCGGTGGTGAGCTACGCAACGACGGCATCCTTTCCGGCCACTGGAATTACTGGCCTGCTGTACCTGGCATCCGACCCCAGCAAGCTCTACCGCTGGGAGTCAACTGTCTATGTACAGGTTGGACAGTGACGCACAGGCATAGCCGGTCGCCATGCCGCTTGTCGCCGTGACAATGCGACCCACAAGGAATCCACGCCGTGCCAGCTACCTTTTCTTTACTGCCAGGCCAACTGGACGTCACCTTCGTGGTCGGCGACGAAGTCAACGTCTCCATCAACCTCGGCGTGAACATCACCGGCTACGCGCTGCAATCTGCCATCTACGTGGTTAGCACTAGCGGCTTTCAAGGCGGCGGCGGCGGGACTGTCCCAACGGTAGGTGCGACGGCTGGAGTGCCAACGATACAGGTGGTGACTGCGTCCACTGGGGCAATCATCTGGAGCCTCACGGAGTCGCAGACTGCGGTTCTTAATCCTGCAATCAAATACCTTTGGTATCTGAGGTGGGTCACTCCTGGAACGACGATGGCTAGGACGATCTTGGCTGGCAGCTGCATTCCGAGGGCACCCGGCGCATGAGCGAAATCTCAGTCGTAGTCAACGGCTCAACGACGATCAATCCGACGGTCGGCAACGGCGACACAGTTGAAGTCACGTTCTCTGCCGCCGGCGAGCGTGGACCGCGAGGCGACACGGGTGCTGCTGGACCAGCAAACACGCTCAAGATCGGCACAGTCGTCACCGGCTCAGACGCTGCTGCGACGATCACTGGCACATCCCCAAGCCAGACGCTCTCGCTTGTTCTGCCGCAGGGTGCCACCGGGACTCAAGGCCCACAGGGCAGCGTCGGGCCGAGTGGGCCTGCCAATAGTCTGTCTATCGGCACGGTCACCAAGGGCGACGATGCTGCCGCAACGATCACCGGAACGGCTCCTAGCCAAGTGCTATCGCTGACGCTGCCTAAGGGCGACGCCGGGCCGACCGGCGAGGCAGGACCGGCTACCACCGTGCAGGTCGGCACAGTGACGACGGCAGCCTCGTCTGCGAATGCTGCCGTCACTACGGTGGCGAGCGGAAACACGGTAACGCTCAATTTCTCAATTCCCCGAGGCGCCGACGGAACCAGCAACCTCGCCGACGAGACGCCGCAGCCGCTAGGCGTGGCAAGCGCAGGTTCTGCCACCAGGGCGGCGAGGGCTGACCACGTTCACGCCACGCCAGCGATCTCATATGCCAGCATCACCGGCACGCCGACGAGCTTTCCGCCAGCGTCGCATTCGCACGCTATCGGCGACGTCGCGAACCTCCAGGCGGTGCTCGACGGAAAGCAGGCCGCAGGCAATTACGCCACGCTGGTGGGCGGCACGATACCGTCAAGTCAATTGCCATCGTTCGTCGATGACGTCACAGAATACGCCAACCTCGCGGCGTTTCCGGCGACCGGCGAGACCGGAAAGCTGTTTGTCGCAATTGATACTCGGAAGCTGTATCGGTGGAGCGGCTCCACGTACGTTGAGATCGCAGGCTCCCCCGGCAGCACCGACAGCGTGACAGAGGGAACGACTAACCTCTACTTCACAAACGCCCGAGCGTCGGCAGCAGCACCTGTGCAGAGCGTCAACGGCAAGACAGGGGCCGTCACGATCGAGGCTGGCGGCATCGCATGGTCTACCGTGCCATCGACCACGACTGCCACGACGAAGGCTGGGTCACTCAGCTACGACGACAACTACCTCTACGTTGCCAATGCGACGAATCAGTGGCGGCGCGTTGGAGTCGAGGATTGGACGACACCGACGATCTCAATCTCGGTGCAGCCAAGCGACCAGACGGCAGTGAGCGGCAGTGCGACGTTCAGCGTCACCGCATCGGCAACTCAGAACGCCGAGCTGCTCTACCAGTGGCAGCGTCAGGCTGGTGGGGCAGGCTCATTCGTCAACATCGCAACGGGACTGTCGGCAACGCTCTCTCTTGACTCGCTCGCTTATGCGGCGAACAACGGCGACAAGTACCGCGTCGTGATCACGAGCGGCGCGGCTGGCACTGGCGGCACGGCTGTGTATGGCTGGCTCCCGGCTGTTGTCGTGGAACTCACGCCGACTGCCACGCTGACTAGCGGCGAAGCCACGCTGACGATCTCGGCATCGATCTCGATCATCTCTCAGCCTCAGAACGTCTCGCTAACGAATGGCACCTCGGCCACGTTCAGCGTGTCAGCCACGACGCCGGGCACGGGACTCTCGTATCAATGGCAGTCATCGCCAGACGGCACGAACTGGACGAACGTCAGCGGCGCAACGTCCGCCAGCTACGCTCTCTCTGGTATCACCGAGACTGGCTACAGCGGCCTCCGCTACCGCTGCATTGTGTCGTCCAGCGGCTACCCTGACGCGACGAGCAACGCAGCCGCGCTCGCGGTGGCACCTATCACCGTGACGACGCAGCCAGCCTCGCAGACCGGCCAGCCTGTCGCGGGTACGACTCCGAATTACTCGGCCTCGTTCACCTCGGCGG
The DNA here is from genome assembly GCA_040397255.1 of Candidatus Limnocylindrus sp. GTDB lineage: Bacteria > Chloroflexota > Limnocylindria > Limnocylindrales > Limnocylindraceae > Limnocylindrus. Next base: position 25,823 of record JBBAWJ010000009.1, on the reverse strand, counting down.
CATCATCGCCAGCAGGGGCACCGACGCTTCAATGGGAGGTTTCGACGGACGGCGGTACGAACTACTCAGACGTGAGCGGTCAGACGAGTTCATCTCTGGCCCTGACGGGCCTGACGAATTCCGACACGGGCAAGCGGTATCGGGCCAAGTTCCAGCGAAGCGGCTGGAACACTGTGCGGTCGAACGCGGCAACACTAACGGTGCCGACCGACACGATCACGGTGACTCAGCAGCCAAGCAACACGACGGCGAGCGTGTCGCAGTTTTCGTCCACGGCGGCGACTTTGCCCAGCGGAACGTGGAACGACGTGAGCTATGCCAACGGCAAGTGGTTCGCCACGCCGAATGACACTCTAGGCGGCGACTATATCGCCACAAGCAACGACGGAGTGACGTGGGCGAAACGGATCGCGGTGCTGCCGTATGCCGGAAAATGGTCAAAGGTTTTGTATGGGAACGGCATCTATCTGACATTCCTCGTGTCTGGAACAACTGCTGGAACATGGGCGGCAACGAGCAGCGACGGGACAACGTGGACGGCAAGGCAGTGCAGCAGCACGAATAATGTGGCTGCGTACAGTCATTCCTTTCTTGCTGGTGGCGGCGGCTGGTTCTTTGCTGCAAATGATGGGCAGTCAACCGCCGCTCGGTGGGTGCAAAGCCAAGACGGAATCAACTGGACGACAACAGCACAGTCAAGCTCAGTCGGGCTTAGTGGTGCGATTTACGGGATTGTCGCTAACGGCGACGGCACGACCGTCGCGCAGGCAAACGGCGCATACGTCTACACCGCGTCGGTGACTTCTTCGGGCGTCGGTCAGTTTGGATACGCTGGCCTTCCGTTTAGTGCTACGAACACGCAGGTCTGGCAGATGATCTACGACGGCACGACATTCGTCGCCGTCTCGCCCGCGGGCTACTCAGCAAAATACACGAGCGGCACAACGTGGGCATATGGGACATTCGCGGCATTTTTTGGCGTTGCATATCGCAATGGTCGATACGTCGCGACAACGAACGCTGGCATAGCATCCAGCAACGATGGGTTGAACTGGGTTCTGAGGCAGAGTGGCGGAGGCAATAATAATGATTGGGTAGTGGCGACTTCTTCTGGATTTGCAGGGTCAATCGGCGGATACATCTACACGTCACCAGACGGACTGACGTGGACGCAGCGATCTATCGGCGGCTATCTGCCGCTCGTCGCTGGCGACAGAGTGTACGTCTCAAACAACTCCAGCTTCCGTCCGTCTGGCACCATCATCACGCCCGGCGGACTCCTGTCCGCCTCCTTCTCCTCCGCAGCCACGACGACTTTCGGCTCCCCCGCCATCCAGTGGCAGCAGTCGTCTGACGGTGGCGCGACGTGGACGAACATCAGCGCGGCCACGGCTGGCTCGCTCTCGCTCACGCCTGTCTCGGGCGACAACGGCAAGCGATACAGAGCCGTGTACAGCAAGGACTCCTACACGACGGTCAACAGCAACTCCGCAACGCTTACGGTGCCGTAGTCATGCCCAAGATTGTCAAAATTAAGCGGTCGAACGTCGCTGGCTCGACGCCTGCGTTGAGCTACGGCGAGCTTGGCTACAACGCCGCCGACAACAGGCTATTCGCTGGTGACGCTGCCAATCGCCCTGTCGTCGTTGGTGCTGGTGGCTCTGGCGGCGGCGGCTCCGCGAACATCGTCGAGGCTGCGACGGCGGCGGGCTTCCCAGCCGTAGGGGCCAGCCAGACGATATACATCGCGACGGATGTTGGTCGAGTGTTTCGGTTCGATGTGTCTGGCGTTTATGTCGAGATCGGTAACTAGAGGTAATCATGCCATTCTCATTCCCAGCATCCCCGGCAGTCGGCGCAACGTCCACGCAGAACGGGCGAGAGTATCGCTACGCCGGCAACAACGCCTGGGAACTCGTCGCTACTGGCGACGACGCGCGATGGGACTATTTCAAACCCGCAGCCCCCACGGGCGTGACAGCCACAGCAAGCAACGCGCAGGCTGTAGTGTCATGGACAGCCCCGGCGATCGTGGTGCCACCCGTGACCGACTACTCGGTACAGTTCTCCACCAACGGCGGCAGCACCTGGACGACGGCGAGTGACTCTGTGTCTACGGCGACAACTGCAACGATCACGGGCCTCACCAACTCCGTGGCCCATGTTTTCAGAGTCGCGGGCATCAACGGGATCGGCACCGGGGCTTATAGCACGCCCTCGGCAGCGGTGACGCCGGGCAATGTTGCTGACGCAAATTTTGAACAAGTGGTGCTCCTGCTGCCGATGGACGGCACTGGTGCTACGTTCATCGATTCGTCGCCAAACCCGAAGGCGATCACTGCATCCGGCAACGCTACGCAGTCAACGGCGCAGAGCAAGTGGGGCGGAAAGAGTAGCTACTTTACCGGCACGTCCAGACTCTCGGCGTCTCCCAGTTCTGCGTTCTCGTTTGGCACTGGTGATTTCTGCGTTGAGATGTGGGTCTATCCAAGCGGTGCAAGTGCGTATCAGGCACTTTTTTCCACTAGGTCATCGAACGCTGGCGAGGACCAAGACAACGTTTTTCTTGGTTTCAACACAGGCACTCTGACGCCAATAGTTTTCACAAGCAGCTTGGTGCTGTCTGGTTCTGCCAGCCTATCTGCCGGAGCGTGGTCGCACGTTGCTTTTGTTCGCCAGTCTGGAGTTGTCTCCATCTACTTAAACGGCACGCGCATAGGCAGTACGTCGTTCTCTACCTCAATCACTGGCACTAATGCGTCGATTGGATTGACCCAGAACAATGAGCACCAATTCGCTGGCTACATTGACGACGTGCGAATCACTCGCAGCGCGAGATACACCGGCGCGACCATCACTGTGCCAACAGCGGCATTCCCTGACGTTGGCCCGATGTCCGCCCCCACCTCGCTCGCCGCAACCGGCGGCAACGCACAGGTATCGCTGACATGGACTGCGCCGTCTTACAACGGTGGCAGCGCGATCACCGATTACTCGGTGCAGTTCTCCAGCGACTCTGGGTCAACGTGGACTACCTTCTCTCGCACCGCGTCCACCACGGCGAGTCAGGTAGTGACGGGCCTGACAAATGGCACGGCGTATGTTTTCCGCGTGGCGGGGATCAACGCGAATGGCACTGGCACATACACGGCGGCGAGCAGCAGTGTGACGCCAGCGTCGGCGAGCGTTCCCGGTGCGCCAACAAGCCTCACTTTTGGTGCTACCTCTTGCAATACTGGCTATTTCTATTGGACTGCGCCCGCCAGCAACGGCGGCTCGGCCATCACCGGATACAGACTGCGCGGCAGTGTAAACAACTACGCGACGTTTACGGCTGCTTCTAGCACTTCCGCAGGGGGCAGCAAGCAATATTTCGCTGGCTTGGATGCCAACACATGGACGGTAAGAGTCTCTGCCGTCAACGCTGTTGGAGAAGGTCCGTATGTTGCCTTCACAATGTCAGATGATAACAACAACGGCTTTTACAGCCCCTGCGGATGATGAATCGCACATGAACACCATCTACAACACCCTGTGCGACGAAGTGTTCTGGTGGCACGCCCGTGAGATATTTACCGTCCTCTGCCTCTGCTATCTGGTGGTGACCCGTGCGTAGCATCATCGAATTCCTAATCTGCGGCACCATCGGCGTTTACTGTGTCATGCGGTGCGCAGCCCTGATGCCAAGAGTAATCGCAGAGGCTCACGCAGTGGTGCGAATGGCGACTGAGCGGCGGCGAGAGATCGAGGCGATCCAAGAGGAGGCGGCACAGTGAGCAGCTATCTACGCAGCATCGCCGACACCCTCGCCGAGGGATTGCAGGACGTTACGTGGGGCATCACGTCCACTGTCGTGGAACGCAAGAACTGGGCCAACCTTGACGTCGAGGCGATGGGCGTTCCGCACATCTACGTCATTCCCGGCAATGCGGATGTCACTCGAGTCAGTCGGCAGATGATGCAGGTGGACTACACCATCAGCGTGTTCGTCGGGCGTCACGTCTCCACTGACGCAGAGGTGGACGGGATGATTGACCTGGCTGACGAAGTCATGCTCCAAGTGCGTGCCCACTCGTTCAGCGGCGTAACGTGGCCGGCTGGCGTCACAAGTCCGCAGACGGTCAGCATCGACATCAACCCAGACGACGCACTCACGGAGAGGAACGTCTGGCGAGCCGTCATCACGGCGACGTATCGGGTGTTTGAGTCCAACGTGCTGCCGCCGTCTGCGCCGTAGGAGGCTCGCATGTCCATCGTAGACATTGACCCGAGTTTCTTTCCGGCACCGTTTCGGTTCCGTGTAGGGACGAAGTTCAAATGGGACTTGCCGAAGGTCAAGCGGCTTCTGGACGACACCAACAGGCGGTCGCTCAAGAAGGCCGGGCGAGTCGTGTTCAACATTGCTCGGTCTCCGAAGGTCATCAGCAGCAGAAAGCCACGGCCTAAGACCGACATCCGCTACAAGATCGGCGAGCGGCAGGGCTACCAGCTGTACGCCGTCATCGACAAGGTGCCAAAGGCCGACATCGTCACCAGCTGGAAGACGAGCCGCTTCCCTGAAGGCTTCCTGCGCAAGAGCATTGAGTACGACTACAGCACCTCAAGCAAGACGGTAGTCGTCGGCCCAGGCTCAACCCGAGGCTACAAGGTGGCTTCGCTCCAGGCGTATGGCGGAACGGCGAAATACTGGTTTCAGCCATTCGCCCGTAAGGGTCAGTCGAAGTACAGCCGAAAGGTGTACGGTCGCCTGACGAACTCGCAGCCTATGGTCGGCGGCAGGAACGGCGTGCCGCAGTTGGGGCTGTTCTCTTTCACTCGCCAGATTCGTGGCAAAGAGTACATGGAGCGTGCGACCCGTCTGGCTGTCGCCTCGGGCAAGCTACCTGAGCAGTGGCGGAACCAACTCCGCTACGGCGGCGGAAACTAGCGACGGCACACCCGGTCTAGTTTCGTCCCTGCTGCCCATACGTTGAGCGAACCAGCCGCACCGCTGGCACTCGCACACATGAGGGCACCCCATGCCAGCAGGCTCCGTTGAAATCAAGTTGGGCAAGGACGTCACCATCACGGGCGTCTCTAACGCCCGCAGCTGCACCGTCAGCCATTCCGCCAGCGAGGTGGACGTCACTAAGTTCGGCGACGCGAGCCGCAAGTTCCGCAAGGCGCTTATTGAGCAGACCGTTGAACTCGAGTGCGTTGACGCTCCAGGCGTCACCATCGGCGGCACGTTCACCATCGCCGGCACGGCCACCGGCAACGCTTCATACGTTTGCACGAACATCGCCCAAAGCTCTCCGCTCGATGGCATCACGACCTTCACTGTCAGCGGCTCGCGGACGGTCTCGTCCTAACCCACCACGCACGCATAGGAACAACCACACATGGCTATCACGCTCGGAAAAGACGGTGGCGCCCCTCCATTCGGCGAAGGCATTATCTCGGCGACATTCACCGAGGAATGCGAAACGATTGACATCTCAAACCGAGCCAACGTCGGCTCCGGCGCAGGCCGCAAGGTGTTCAAGGCTGGCTTCACTACGAAGACGTGGGAAGTGGAGTGCCACGACGCTGACGGCGTGATTGCGTCGCTCGAGTTGTCAAACCCGACCGGCTTCACCGTCATGAGCGTCACGGAGAACAACGGCATTGATGGTGCCGTGACGTATTCGCTGACGATCAAGGAAGCGACCTGACGCATGGCGATCACGCTGGGGAAAGACTGCTCCATCTCGCTTGATGGCGGATACATCACCAGCGCTCGCAACGTGACGCTCACGGAGTCGGCACGCACTATCGAAGTCAACCCGTACGGCAGCCGGTACGCGGCGACCTACAGCACGGGTTACGAGTGCACCGTGAGCGTGGAACTCAACGACGTCTCTGGGCTCGGCACAGCGTTTCAGAAGATGCACACGGGCGGCACTTTCCAGGTCTATGGCGGTGCTGCGGGATTCTCATTCCTCGCCGTGCTGACAGGCATCAGCGAGAGCGACCCGGTGGATGGCGTGGCGACGTTCACGCTCGAAGGAAAGATGACTGACCCGAGGCTTGTGAGGTAGCTCATGCGTGAGTTTCGAGACGACCAAGGCAGACCGTGGCAAGTGGCGTTGACCGTCGCCTCGGCTTTGCGTGTCCGCGACAACGTCACCGTTGACGTCGTTGACGAGGAGTCTGGCGAGCGGAAGGCTGTGCCTTTTGACATGGTGGACGCTGCGAACATCTCGCAGACTTTCCAAGTGCTTCGCAGCCAGTACGCCAAGATTGGCGAGATCCTCTATGCGTTGCTGACCAAGCAAGTCGAGACGAAGGGGCTGAGTCGGGAAGACTTCTTGGACGGCCTGCGTGGCGATTCGCTGGACGCTGCGACGAAAGCGCTTGAGCAGGAACTTGTTGATTTTTTCCCGCAGCGCCTCCGCAAGATGATCGGGCTTCTCGCGTCCAAGATGGACGAAGTGCAAAACGAGATGCTCGGCAGAGCGGAGGCGGGTCTGGAGAAGGCGACAGTCGAGAGTCTGGCAGGAGCGTCTGGGACGCCATCTGGGAAGCCGCAGGAATCCTCGGAGTCCACCCCGGCAAGTGGACTTGCCGACAGCTCTTCGCCGCTCGCGACAGCCGCCTAGAGCATCAGTGGTGGCACACCGCCAACCTTCTGGCTCAAGCAGCAAATATAAACAGAGACAAGCACTCGCCGAGAGTCGATCCGCGAAAACTCAACCCATACGCCAAGCAGCCAAAGCCGAGACAAGCCACGCCGGAAGATCTCGCTAGGCTGTTCGGTAAAGACTGGCAGAAACACGTATGAGCGCTGGAGCAGTCAAAGCCGGCGGCGTGTTTGTTGAGATCGGTGCCGACCCGACAAAGTTCTTTGCTGCCCTCAAGGGCGTGAATAAGAACATCGCGTCGATGGGCAAGACGATGTCGTCTGCCGGCACGAAGATGGCAGCGATGGGTGCTGGCATCGTCGGCCCAATCTTCGCATCTGCGGCAGCGTTCGCGAACGTCGGTAGTGCGCTATTTGATATGAGCAAGCGGACGGGCGTCGCTACTGAGTCGCTGTCTGTGTTGCAGTTTGCCGCAGAGCAGACCGGCACCGATATGGGTGGCGTCGAGACTGCACTGAAGAAGATGCAGAAAGCTATCTTCGCCGCTGGCACCGGCAGCAAGGAAGCTGCGGAAGCTCTTGCGATGGTTGGGCTGTCTGCCGCAGATCTTGAGGGGCTGTCTGCTGATCAGCAGATGGGAAAGATTGCCGATGGGCTGATGGGAATCCAAGACCCTGGTGCCCGTGCAGCTGTTGCCATGAAGATCTTTGGCAAGTCTGGCACCGACATCCTGCCGATGCTTGAGGGCGGATCGGCTGGCATGGCTGCGTTTGCTGACGAAGCCAAGCGGCTCGGCCTGGTCATGGACTCCGAGACAGCTGCAAAGGCTGACGCACTTGGCGACGCAATCGACTCCGTGAAGTCGTCAATGAAGATGGCTTTCATCCAGGTCGGTTCGGCAGTGGCACCGATTCTGACGCAGCTGGCGCAGGGGCTCGCCATCGTTGCTGCCAACGTCGGCAAGTTTATCAGCGAGAACCAGGCGTTTGTTGTGTCGGTGCTCAAGGGTGGGGCGGCCCTTGTAGTGATTGGTAGCGGCTTGACTGTGCTCGGGCGTTCTATCACCCTGGCGTCTACGTCGTTTAGCACGCTTGGCGCAGCAGCCTCTCTAGCTGTGTCGCCACTGACGATGCTGATCGGTGGTGCCAGCGGCGTCGCCAAGAGCTTCTCCCTAGTGGCGATGCCTGCCACGCTCAAGCTTGCGAACTCAATCGGCTCGTCGATGCTTGGTGCATCGGCGTCTGTTCTGTCGTTCTCGGCGACCGCTGGCGGTGCGATGGCTGGCTTTGCTACGTCTTCCGCTACGGCACTGGCTGGCTTCGCCGCATCGAGTGCCGCCGGATTCGTTCGCATGAGCGGTGCCGCCTCGGCTGCTGCTCAAGCGATGTTCCCGGTGTTCTTCACTGGGTTCAACCGTGGCATTGCCGCCGGTGCCGGATTCTTCTCGGCTACGCTTCGAGGACTCAACGGCGTCGTGATGGCGTCGAGCACGCTGCGTAGTGCGATGTTCGCCGTGTCTGGCTCCGGCATGGCACGGTTTGTAGGCGACATCGTCGGCGGCCTGACGCTCACGTATAAGTCGTTCGTCTGGTGGGCCACTGGCGCTACGGCACGGATGGCGCAGTACGCCGCCAATCTGACGGGCGCTGTCGGCAAGACGATTGCCTCAACCGCTGCGATGTCGGCAGCGTGGCTAGGATCTGCTGCAAGAGGCGTGCTGACGTTCGTGGGCTCTGCCGTCGCTGGCATCGGCACATACCTTGCCGCTACCGTAATGGCTGTAGCGGGCTCTGTAGCGTCTGCCGCTGCGGTGGCAGCTGCGTGGCTGGCACCACTGGCACCGCTGCTGCTCTTGTCCGCTGCGGCTGTTGGCGTGGGCGTTGCCGTCAAGCAGTTCGGCCCGCAGATCGCAGGAGCCTTCTCTGGCTTGGCTGGCTATGCGTCTGACGCTGCCGGCGCTATCGGCTCTGGACTGAACACTGCCGTCTCTGACGGCATCGTCGTCTTCGGCGACCTGGCAAAGACTGCCACCACAACCTTTAACGGCATCTACGAAGCCGTCGCTGCCGGTGACTTGTCCGGTGCGATGGAAATTGCGATGACAGGTCTGCAAGCAGCATTTTTTGACGTCGCCGGACCTTTTCTTACCCAAGTGAGCGAGTGGGCAACAAAGTTCCAGGGCATTTTTGATGACATCGGCGTAGGCATTGCCGTGGCTATGGAAAGCGCAGACGGGTTTTTCAAGAAGAATGTCGCAGACCTTGGGAACCCTCAAGCATGGGGCGCTGCTCCTGCTATTGGCGGAGTGCCGGCGTCAAGCAAGGAAGAACTAGCCAAGCGTGCAGAAGGCATTCAGTCGCAGACAGATAGGAATGTGGCAGCCATGGAGGCTGACGCAAAAGATAGGTCAGGCAAGCGCATTGCAGCGGCCAGCGACTACGCCTTGTCACTCGCTGCCAAAAAGACTGCCGCCAAGAGCAATTTGACGTCGCTGGTCAGCGGCAAGTCCGAGACCCGTGCAAAGAACTCGCAAGTAGACGACCTGCTGTCGTCAATCAAGGGCGCGACATCAATGGATCAGCTTGCAGGCGTCGGAAGCCTGAGCGATCAGTTCATGTCTCTGCGAGACCTCGGGCGCCTGACAAGCGACCAAGAGATGATGCTGTCTGACGCTCTGGACAAAGCAGCGGAAGGGCTTACTGGGACGGCGACAGCCGCAGGCGATCAGTCTGCCGTAAGCAAAGCGGAAGTCGCCGGCACGTTCTCCAGCGTCAATCTCGGCGGCATGGGGTTCGGCTCGTCGCTCGCTGAACGCACTGCGAAGGCTGCTGAAGACACAGCCAAGGGTGTCAAGGAACTCGTCGGCCAGGGTGGCGGAAAGGTAGCAGCGTAATGTCATCACTCGTCTGGGTAGAAGACGGCGACTCGAGGCAGGCCACGATTGTCCGTAAGGGCAAGAAGGCGACGTCGTCTTACGTGAAGTCGTACAAGATTTTCGGCACTGCCGACGATGTGGTGCTGCACGCCGCGATCAACGCTGAGATCAGCGCCAACGGTCGCTACTGGCAGTATCCCGGCGTATCGGGAATGCAGCTGATGGCAGAGTCGTACTCCGTCTCGTTTCTCGGTGATAACGCTTGGCAACTTACGATCAACTACAGCAAAGACGGCGCTGAGGATGGCACAGAGCCGCTCAAGCGTGCTCGGTCGTTCGACACGACCGGCGGGACGCAGCACATCACGCAAGCGGCTCAGGGCGATATAGTCGGCGTCAGCGGCAACGCAATCACTACAGCAAGCCCAGAGCGTCGATTCCCGCCAAGTGCTCCGATGATGAACGGTGCCATCGGAGTTGATTCCAACGGCGTGAACGGCGTTGACATTGTCTCGCCACAGCTGCAATGGCAGGAGTCGTACGACGTTCCGAATGCGTACATCACCAGCGCTTACATACGCGGCCTAGCGGGAATCACAGGAACTGTGAACAACGCATCGTTCCGTGGTTTTGCAGCCGGAGAAGTTCTGTTCCTCGGCTGCTTGGGAAGCCAAGAATGGGACGACCAGAAAGGCCGCGGGCCTTGGTCTCTCACATACCGTTTTGTGGCATCACAGAACGTCACGAACAAAACAATCGGCAGCATTTCCGGTATCGACAAAAAAGGTCACGAGTACCTTTGGGTTCGCTACGAAGACGCCGTCTCAAGTAGTTCGCTGATTAAGCAGCCAAAGGCGGTCTACGTGGACAAGGTCTACATGGACGGCGACTTCTCTGGGCTCGGCATAGGAACCACTTGATGTCGCGCCCCGACGGACGCATTGAGCCAGGCCAGCCGCTACGCGGTGCCATCTCGGCCCGTGCGTGGAATCGGGCACAGGACGCTGCGGACCTGGTGCTCGGTGCTAATACGGGAGTGACGGCCAACGCTGGGCAGTACGACAGCTCTCGGCTCGTTGCTGCTGTGCGAGTGTCGGGCCAGTGCTCGCCAGGCACGGCGGTCTACATCACGGGTGCCGCACCAGCGAGAAGGCTGGGAACCCAAAACACATCGGGAACACTTGCTCCACCTTACGGAGGTGGCTTCGCCGTTGAATACCTTTCAGGGTTCGTAGCTTCTCTAGATAACGCTGGATCGCCTTGGCCTATTGGGGTGACGATTGACGGGTCTGGCACGCTTGACTTTTTGAGCTCAAGCGTTGTTCGCTGTGTGATTCGCGGGCTGGCGGTCGTTCGCGTGAGACTGTTCAGCGGCTCACACTATTTCGCAGTTCCGCCTTTCAAGAAAGGCAACGAAACCAACGACAGCGGGCGGTATACGGGAATACTAGACAGTTCGCCGTGCGCATGCGACGGAAGCGTGCGAGTGATCTCGTATGACGTCGCCGCTCCCTCGTCTACGGTGACGCCAGAGAATGCGCCGATCTGCTGGGCGACTGTGATCATATGAATTGCGAATCGTACATCTACATGGCGGCATTTCGCCGCGTGTCAAATCCGCTCAATTCGGTGAACGGGCTGCCTTGGACTGAATACAACAACTCCGATAAGGCATTCGTAAACGGCCAGATAGGCGTTCAAGGCTCGCCATCAGAGGCAGACGTACGATTTACGTCATCTATTTGGAACGGAGTTCCGCGCCCAGAGCCTTGCAACAAAACGCCCACGCAATTTACGGCACGAGTGTTTTTTAACACGACGCCAATGACGATTGGTCAGTATTTCGGAAACACGATGGCGGCTGGCGTTGTGACCGTGAAAGCGTTCACGCACGACTCGTCTGATCCAACGCAAGAAAACGACGGGTTTTTTGTTCGCCTCACGACAACTCTTTCGCCAGTTGTTTTTCCTGCACAACCAAATTCAAGAGGGGCGGCGAACAACTTCGGGCAGGTGGCTATTGAAAATGAGACCTGGAACCCAAGGAGAACTCTGCTTTTCGCAGACCTAGACAATATTAGCTATGAAGATGATGCCGTGATGTATGACGCATCAACACACAGGTCGTTTTTCACCGGCGACATGATGACGACGCAAACTTCCCGGCGTGCTGCATGGGGATCTTTTCCGCGTCATGGATTCACGTACTCAGTGCCGCTCTACAAGTTTGAGTTCGGGCGCATCCAAGGAGGCAGCTGCACCCCGTCGCAGACTACATACATGCGGTGGCATCAGCGACTTGGCGGCGATTCGTTTCATCTTACGCTTGGCGTTCACTCTCGATCTGCATACGCGACAATCGCCGCAGGCACTTCAACACCGCCAGTGCTGTATGCGTTCACGCCAATCGTATTCAACAACAACTGCCCAGCGGATTTCGACAAAAAGCAGCAAATTGATTTCATCCAGAAGGCACCGTCGCGCTTCCGCGTGTCAAGCGTGTCAAACTCGCAAACGGTGAATATGCCGTATGTGACTGCAAGCGGAGGATATGCGCAGGCAACAGGAACGGCTGGTGTTCACCCAGTGAGTCCTGTTGACGGCAGGGACATAGACGACATCACTGCGGTCGTGGCACCTCGAACGGCTTCGGAAATGGCGTCGAGTCAGCAATACGCTGATCTGTGGACATACCAGCAGCCAGTAACGCAGGCCGCTGCCGGTGAATCAATCTATCGTGGCGTTTGGCCTGCGTTCCAACCACAGACGGACATCGCTCTGCCTATTGGGTCGAGCCCGCAGCAATCGCTGCAAGCTGCAAAACTCAAACTGACCCTTGTCAGCGCATCAAGGAACCCGCCTCAAAGCGATGACGGCAACATTGGCGTCAGTTCTGATTGCCTATCGCTTGTGAACTGGATGACTGCTCTATCAACAGTGAACACAGACGGGCAAGATGTCACAAAAGAGAACGTGCGAACCGGCGAGATACCAAACTTTGAGCCGCAGTTCAGCAAAAGCCGAATCACATCACTGACAGTTGGCCCAACAAATATTTTTCGCGATGGCGGCGCGCTTGGTGATTTTGGAAACATTGAATTGACGTTTGAGCAGAAAGACAAGGATGGAAATGCGTGCGTAGGCGAATGGCACGCGCGCAGTTCAAGCGGAGGATCAAGAACGGTTTCGGTGAGCAGCCCAAGAGGCCAGCAAAAAACTTACCGTTTGTCCTGCGCGCTCGACTCTTTTTCGTACTGGCAGGAGCAGCCTTGGGTGCAAATGGAATCTCGGGAGAGATGGGAATTGAGCAAAGATCCAACTCGACCAGAAGCAGAAAAAGGGTTGCCACCCGGCTATTTAAGTCGTTGGAATGATGAAAATTCGGCATTCTTCACAAGACAAATAGACGCATTCAATCTGCTTTGTAGCTCAGCGCGGTTTGTCAGCGGCACTGTTGTTACTGCACTGCGTTCGTGCGAAGGCATTGGCTACTTTGACAGATATGGTCGCACTGGCTTATCTGGAAGCCCCGCCGGAATTTCTTACCCAACAAGCACGGTAGAGCAACGATTGCTGTTCACAAGCAGAGCAAAGCCATCTGTCACATATTGGGATCGCTCTGCGGTTCCGGATGGCTCTGCGGTAAAAGCAGACCCGGCAGTGTTCATCGCAAACATTTGGGCCAACACAGAAACGACTCGCAATTGCGACGTGTGGAAGGTGGGCAACACAAGGACAACAACGAAAGATGAGTTCTTCGGAACGGGCGTCGGCGTGAATAATGTTGAGGGCAGCGGGTCATTTGGAAATTTTAACGGCAAACCACTCGCGACGTTCACGCCGTCCTTTAGAGTTGCGTCAATCAACTGTTTTTTCACAGTGTGGAGCGATCACGTTGCGTCATTCACGACGAAGACACACAACCGCCTGAGAAGCGTTTACCTAGAGGATGAGGCATACACGTTTTCTCAAACAGGAGGAGACGTAGCCTTTAGCAATCATCCAGGCGAGGCCAACGTGCAAATTAGCTCAATCACGGCTGCATGGCAGTAGCGCCCGCATTTTTCTTGACAGCCCTGCCACCCTAGTGGCATGGGACGCCAGCGAGCCAAGCCGAAGCCCGAGACGCAGCCGCCTGCGGACGTATCTCCGTTTGACGTGGGCGACGATGACGACGAACTCACTGGCGGCGGCATCCCAGACGAAGACGGCTGGATACATCTCGAACGCAAGGAGGCACCGCGTGAAGACGAAGGCAAGCCGAAGCGGCGGTCTGCTCGACGACGTTCGCAGGGCAGTAAGTGACGCTCGTCACGGGCCAGCGACATGGTACGAGCGGCTCGCCCCCGAGCACCGCGAGGAACTTGACGCCATCAAGGCAGAGTGGCAATCCGGCGAACTCGGCACGCGGAAAAAGACGCTGGCTAGAGCACTCGCCGACAACATGCGTTCCCGTGGCATCTCGGACGTTGGCATGCAGGGGGTGATTGCATGGCTCGAAAAAGCTTGAGGGACGATGTCGCAAAGGACTTGCTCCACTCGCAGCAGCTCGCCGCTGACGCTGAACTCGCACGCCTGCGGTCAGAGTTGGCAACGTACCGAAACAGGTACAAGGTCGCTCTTGCTCAAATTGACCGTGAGCGTGAACGTGGCGATGCCCTGGTGCAGCTGCACGGCATCAAGCCGGTGCCGTCTGTGACAAAGACCTCCAAGGGACCGAAGCACGCCGCCACGATGGTCGTGTTGCTCTCCGACGTTCACTGCGAAGAGCGTGTCGATCCAGAGACGGTGAATGGGCTGAACGACTACAGCCTTGACGTATGCCAGAAACGGATTGACGAACTCAATGAGCGATTCTTCCGGCTGCTAGAGCACGAACGCCAGCTGGCGAAGATCGACCAAGTCGTCGTCTGGCTTGGCGGCGACTTCCTCAGTGGTCACATCCACGACGACACGGCAGAGCTGGCACAGCTTGCACCTCTGGCGGCTACTCGCTGGATTGGCGAACGGCTGCGGGCGTTCATCGACGCTGTGGCTGACAGTGCAAAGTCTGTGATCGTCGCCACCAACAGCGGCAACCACGGGCGAAGCACCGAAAAGCTACGCATCGGAACGGAGATGGAGCACAGCTTCGAGCAGCACCTATATCTCACGCTGGCTGCTGCCGAGACTCGCAAGAATGTCCGCTGGCAAGTCGGCACGGGCTACCTCAACTACGTTGACATTGACGGGTTCCTTGTCCGATTCCACCACGGCCACGCCATCAAGTACGGCGGCGGTATCGGCGGTATCACGATACCTACCAATAAGGCTATCGCAGCGTGGGACGCCGTGAAGCGTGCGGATCTGACGTGCTTCGGGCACTGGCACCAGTTCCAGTGGTTGCGAGCCGGTCGCTACGTCGCCAATGGCAGCGTGATTGGTCACTCGGCATACGCCACACGCATCAAGGCGGCATACGAGCCACCGTGCCAGGCGTGCATCGTCATTGACCACGGACGCCACGAGGTGACGAAGGCCATGCCGATTTACTGCGACCGAGACCTGCGGACGCCAAAGGCTTGACGCATGGAATACGAATTGACTGACGACTACATCGCCGAGGCCCGCCAGCGAGCGTATCGCTACCAGGGGCAATGGACCGGCACGGCAGGCTCACTCGCTGCCGACGTCGCCAGACTCCTCATTGAAAGGAAACGCATGCAAGGCTTCATCACGGATTTGCAGGACACGAACGCCGCTCTCCGGTCTGCCGTGGAGACTCGCCTAGCCGGCGACGTCGTCGAGGAGCAACAGGCACCGCCGCAAAGCGACGTTGACCGCTGGAAAGAAATCACGCAGGCCAGCGCCGAGAAGTACCACGCCGAGCGTGAGGAGTCGGTGCCAGTGGATTGGATTCTCCAAGGACAGAAGGAGATGGAAGTCTCAACGGACGACATCCGGTGGACGGGTGACAGCATCCTTGCCAAGCAGGACGACGACATTCGGCCCGGCTCGCGGGAATTCCTCGCCATCCTTGAGGAACTCAAAAGCCTGCACCTCGCCAAGACGCTTGACTATGGCGTGGACGAGGACGCACTGAGCAACATCCGGCAGAGCGCCGATGTCGTCAACATGCCCGCCTGGGCTGGCTGCATCCTGCGGATCTCGGACAAGATGCACAGACTCAAAGCGTTTTTTCGCCGTGGGAAGTGTGAATTCGACGGCATTGAAGACACGCTCAAGGACATTGCGTGCTACTCCGCTATCGCCTTGGTGCTGTACCGAGAGCAGCAGTCAGACCCGGTCTAGTTTGCCACCCGACCCACCTAGTCTGGCGGCATGGCAGACCAACAGCCGACCGCCGTCGTCATCGACGCAAACGTCATGCAGTTCCTCGCCGACTCTCGTCGAGCGGCGGCTGACGGTCTGACTTGGCAGGAGTTCGGCGGACTGATGACGGCGCTGTGTCGCTTGTGCATCGAGACGCTGGACCGCGTGAAGACGTTGAGCGGACCAGAGAAGAAGGCGATTGCACTCGTGGCTGTCGCCTCGCTGTTTGACGCCGTGGCTGGTCAGTGCGTTCCGCTCATGGCGTGGCCCGCCTGGGCAATCCTGCGACCGGCTCTGCGTGCGTTCGTGCTGGCACTCGCCAGCGGTGCGATTGAGTCCATGATTCCTATGGTGAGGGCTTCAGCGTGATAGCAGCTCTGCTCGTGGCTTTCGCCGTCTACGTTCTCGCGGGCCAGCAACTCACCCAGAAGGTGAAGTCGTGGCTGTCTACGGCACAGATGCCGACCATCGACGGCAAGCACGTTGCCGCGGTAGCGCTGGTCGTGGCTGCTTATCTGGCGTTTGCTCCAAGCCGACAAGCACCCACCCCCACCCCTGCACCAGTGCCGCCCGATGCGTTCACGCTGCGTGGCAAATTCATCGGGCCGACTGCCGCCGAAGATGCTTTGACTATGTCGGCACTTTGTGGCGAACTCGCAGATTGCATCGAGTACGACGGCTCGCACGACCAGCGGCTCAAGACTGGCGTCGCCTTTGACGAACTGCGGATTGCCGCCCGCGAGATGCGGTGCCGTGGCGAGAGCATCGGCGCTCGACAGCCGCAAGTCAGGGACGCCGTCCACAAGTTCTTGGACGACGCCGTGGGCTCGTCTGGCGGTCCTGTAACGCCCGAGAGCCGGGCGGCGTGGGTGTCGGCACTCCGCGACCTTTCGAGGGCTGCCGCTGATGTCACGCGCTGACCGCTGGTCGTTGTCTGCCGTATCGTTCGTCATCGTAATGGCGATCTTGGGCGTGCTCGTTGAGCGAGCCACTCGCCGTGTCGCCTCGCAGATTGACGAGCAGTTCGGCTACGTGCCCGATCCTGTCGGGACGCGACAGTTTCTCGCGGAACTTGACCAGCCGCTGTTTTCTGACGCCGCCAAGGACGTCATCAAGAACGCGAAGCAGCAAGACACGTTTCTCTATCGCTTCGCCGACCGTGCTCACCGCCAGGTCTACGGCAAACCGTTCGGCCCTTGGAAGCAGGGCATCGGCGACTGCGTGTCGTTCGGCTGGGCGATGGGAAGCTACGTCGGTCAGTGCGTCGATTGGGCGGAGGGCGAACTGCCAGAGCCGCCGAAGCTCGTGGCGACCGAGCCGCTGTATTCGGGTTCTCGAACGGCTGGACGTCTTCCTCCGGTCAGCCAGGCGGGCTACAGCGATGGAAGCTATGGCGGTGCAGCTGCTCGCTGGGTGGCAGGCAAATGCAAAGACCCGAGCGTCGGCGGCATCTTGTTTCGCCAGCAGTATCCCGGCGCTGACCTGGGCACCTACAATCCGAGTCGTGCGAAGGAGTGGGGAAACATGTTGTGCGGCGGCGGTGCCAACGGGCTGGCACTCGCCAAGCTCGCCAACAGAAACACCGCCAAGAACGTGGCCCTTGTGCGGAACTTTGACGAGGCAGCGGCAAGTTTGGAAAGCGGCTTTTGCGTGCCAGTATGCAGCGGCGTCGGTTTCTCATCGCAGCGTGACGCTGATGGCTTTGCTGCTCGATCTGGCTCTTGGGCTCATTGCATGTGCTTTATCGCCGTGCGTTACGCCAAGAACGAAGGCAAGCGTGACGGGCTGCTTTGCATGAACAGCTGGGGCACGTTCAACGCTGGCCCGAAGTGGCCGGCAGACCAGCCTGACGGCTCCTTCTGGGTAAGCCGCGAGACGGTTGACGCGATGCTCTCGGGCCAAGACTCGTTCAGCATCAGCGGCGTGAACTTCAAGTATCGGAATCTGGATCACGGCAACTGGCTCGCCCCTGCACCGCCCGAGACGCAGACTCGCACGCCGTCGCCCGCTCGACTCATAGCTGACGTCTACCACCTCGGACTCTAGGAGTTCTCATGTCGCTTCTCATGTGGCTTGTATTCGGTGCCGTTGCCGGTGGTATCGCCAAGTGGCTGATGCCGGGCCGCTGCCCTGACGGCTGGGCTCCCACAATCGGACTCGGCATCATCGGCTCACTAGCTGGCGGCCTGCCGTTTGGCGACGCTCCTGCCGGTCTCGTCGGCAGCGTGATCGGTGCCTGCGTCGTGATGTTACTCTATTCGATTTGGAGCGTTGACCGATGACCAAGAGAGAAATCCAATCCGCCGTCGTCGTCGGCCTGGTGGCGGTGATGCTCACTTGGTGGGCAGCCACATCGGACTACTCGCCGGTGAAGCCAGAGCCGGCCCGGCCCGTCCTGCGTTTGGTTCAGCGGCTCGCCCGCCTCGGGCTGTGGGCAATGATGTTCGCGGAGCAGCCGCCCGCAGAACAGGCGTATGTCGTTCACGCTCGCGTTGACGAGCACGGGCACCGAGTCCTCAACCACGGGCAAGGGTGGTAAGCATGTGGCAGTACATCCTCTCCGTGTTGGCGGCTCTGTCGGCTGACCCTGCACAGGTTGACCTAGAGGCTCCTAGAGCCTCGGCGGCGGTCTCGGCAGCGTATGCCACTACGTCTGTCGAGAAGGCTCCAGAGCCCACGCCAGAGCCTCCTAAGCCGGGCTGCTGCACCGACTGTGGCGGCAAGGGCGTCATCGTCCACGGCGACGGCCACCGGACGGCTTGCCCATGCCCGGCGTCGTGCAAGTGCAAGCTCCCGCCCGGCGCGTCGCTCACGCCTGAATCACCGTCTCAGCCTGCGGGCGGGAGGTGACGGTGAGCGACGCGCCGGCTGGTACGTCACTGCCGTCGCTGCGTCGCGTCCTCCGCTCGCGTGTGGATGGTGCAGCTGCGTGGCCCGAGGCTGCCGACGCATTCACTGACGCACTCTGTCGAGTCTGGCCGAGTAACTACATGACCATCATGGCTCGTCGCCAGCCGGAGAGTCAGATCAGAGTCGTGGCGTCCATTCCCGTCATCACTGCCAAGCTGCGGGAAGAGGTCGAATACCACTGGGGCGACTCCGCGACGCTCCGCGAGTCGTTTGACTCGTTTGGCATGGAACTCGTCGTGGAGTTCGCCAACCTGTGGTTCACGTCGCTCTCGCACCGTGACGCATTGCGTGAGGCGTGCCGTGAAGCCCGAGCGGCTTGACAACTCTGGCAGACTTGCCCACATGGGCGATTTTCAGCCGCCATTATTCGCCGTCGATGAACTGCCTCCGCAGCGTGAGAAGCGCCGCCGGATGCCGACGACGCTGCCGCCTCATCTCCGGAAGTGGCTGACCAAGCTGGCTCGCATCGGTGCCCGCATTTCGTGGACGATTGAGTTGCTCTACGACCCGACCAAGGGCGGCCAAGGCGAGTTGTGCGAGCGTGCCAGGGCGGGCGACCATACGCTCGTTCTCGACACTGTGCGTGATGGCGAGTACCAGATGAGTCAGCTTGGCGAGGACATCGAGGTATTCATGATGCCGCCTGACAAGCTGCCGAGCGAGCCGGGCAAGCCGGCACGGGTGGAAGCGATGGCGAAGCGGCAGGCTGCGAAGATGCACATTTTCGACGGCTGATTCCCGAGCGGGACAGTTCAGCCTTTTCCGGTGCCGTTTTCCCGTTCGGTATCCCGAGCGGGACATATTGCAATGTGTCGCTTTTTCGTGGTTTTTGGGATACGTCTTGGGGGCGTGTCGCTACGCAGAACGTGACGCTTTGTGCGATTAGGTGTGCAGTCGCTCCAGCAGCTTGCGTAGCGTGACGGCAGTAAGCCGTAGCGACTCGTCATCGGTCAAGGCGTTCTGCGCCACCCACATGCCAAAACCTCCAATGAGCGTCTTAAGAGACTCCCGCTCCGCGTCGGTAATCTGCACCCAGCCGTAGTCCGCTAGCACCTCTGGCTCAGAGTCGCCAGCGACGATGCGACCGTGCGCGTGTTGGAGCCAGTGTTCTCTCATTTCAGCCGCTCCAGCAGCCTGCGGAGGGTTTCGCCTGCCGCTTCGCAGGCAGGTTCGACATCAAGAAACTGAGTCCAGCAATGGACAGCCAATTCAATCGCCTCCCGCTCCTCGTCGGTGAGGGTGGGTTGCGGTGGATTCGGCCCGGCGCACTTGAGAGCCTTTGTCTTCCTCCACTCGTCCATCAGTTCCTCGGAACGCATAGTTCACCTTTCCAGCCTTGCGATAATCCACGCCAACGCAATCGACATGACTAGACCTACAAGGCTACCTCCAAACCATGCGCCGACAGTCCAAATGAGCGCCTCACGGCTCATCGCTTCACCTCTGGTGGTTTTGAATCGGAGTCAGTCTCGCCGCGAAACAGCCACACGCAGTGGGGAGTATTTTCGCCTTCCCTGCTCCAGTCGGAAAGTTCGTACCAATACACGCGCCCCTCTGTGTCTACCAATGGTTTCATCTTCTCCGTGGATGCGTCCATTTGCATTCCTGCCATCGGCCCGTTCACCATCGTCAGCAAGTGCGTAGACCTGTATGCAGCGTAAATGCACGGCATACAAATCAAGCAATCCTCAGACGCCATCGTTCCACCTCCGAAGTGGACGAACGGCCCCTTGTCGCTTCCGCATTCATCGCACGATCCACCGTGTTCAATATTCACTTCGTCACCTCCGGCTTCTGGTAGCCGATAGATCTGGAATCTAGAACGCTACCCTCGCCATGCACACTACCCTGCGCCGGTGCATCGTGCGTGGCGAGTGTGCGCAGCCGCTTGATCTCTCTCGTCAACTTGCCCACGAGGCACGTCGAGTGCCACTTGTGGCAGTTGCCTGAGTGAGTTTGCAGCCGCTGACCGCCGCCGATGTCGGCGAGCCACGCCTTGGCGTCGGCGACGATGTCGCTGGCTGAATTTTCCTCAAGCGTGTCTGTGATGTCAGTCATTCTGCCCCCAGTTTTTTTTCAACAAATCTTGACACAAGTCAGTCATCGAGCAACCCTGGCCTTTCCCTGAGCATCTCGCGGATCTGCTCCAAGTGCCGCCGCGTCTCTGGTGACGGTTCGCCGTGCTTGAGGATGCCACGGCAGTGCTGGTCTACGGCCCAGATCGTAGCCTTGGCGTCGCGCCCCTGCATGGCGGCGGTTAGCTCGGGCTGCTCGTCTGGAAGGCGAAAGCGGAGGATGACGTGTGGCATGTTCCAGATTCCAGAATGCGGTACTACGTAGTTTGCTACCTAGTTTCTCGGGATGCTACGCAGTTTGCAGTTCACGAACGCCGCCCGGCGTGTTCGGCTGGCCGCTTTATCATTGCGGTGCCTGCCCGCCGGGCGACGCTGTGCATTGTGGATGAGGCGTCAAGTGTGATGGGATGTCGGAGACAACCTCCAGATTTTTAAAGTTTGACAGGTAATTGATTGCTTTCTGGAGCACCTGCACGTCGTCTCGCATCAATCCAATTGCTGTGTTGCATCTCCCGCATAACAAGCCGCGAACAAGCCCACTACTGTGACAGTGATCAACAGCTAATTCTATTGCGCAACTGCCTCGAAATCTGGATTCCGGTTGCCGACATATTGCGCAGCGTCCGCCCTGCTCGGCCACCATTGCTACGTACATCTCAACGGTGATTCCGTATGTCTTTTTTAGCGAGTTTCCCCTGTTCCATTGCTTACGGCAACTCTTGCATGTGTAGTCGTGGCCGCTTGGTTCCCGCTTGCTTCGCATGAATTTTGCAATCTCTTTCACTGTCTTGCACTTACAGCACTTTCTTTCGCTAAGCGAAGTGATTGGCCGACGCCCAGGCTGTCGCATTGGAATGTTGTGAGATGCGAGCATTCTCTTGATGCGCATGCGAGAAACACCATATAGCTCTCCCAGTTGCCGAATGGTTGCCCCGCCGTTGTATTTAGCAATGATCGCACTGAGTTGAGAATCAGTAATCTCGGATGGCATGTGTCGCCTTTGTGCAATTATGACGTTGCGGAAACTTGGTACTTGTTCGTATGTCCCGAGGTTCCGTCAATGGTACGGCACTTCGCGGTTATTGCGTGGCGGGCAATCATCCGGAAATGCCGTACCCATTGACAGGGTTGGTCAAGGCTTTGGGTCGTCGATCCTCGCGTCCAAATCCAGCTTCGGCAAGTAGTCCAGCGCCCGCTTCGCCTGCGTGATTCTCGGGTCTAGGTAGTGCTGCCGAGTCATTTCCGGCGAAGCGTGCCCGAGGTGCTCTGTGGCGTCGCCGCCACCCAGTGCCACGTACGACGCCGAAGACTTTCGCAGCCGATGAAAGCCCGTGCCACGCACGCCAGCCCGCCGGCACAGCAGCCGCAGGCTAGGCCAAAGCGAGTGGTATGCACGATCCCAACGCCATACGAGAGCCTCGGGCGGGCCTGCCTGCGTTCGCATCATGTCAGCCAAGTCTGGCGTGATGGCTCGCTGGATGTCGGTGCAGCGTCCCTTGCGGGTCTCTGCTCGGAATAGGAGCGTCTGCCCGTCTAGGTCAACATCCTGCCAACGGATCTCCAGCAGCGGAGAAATACGCTCGCCGCTGCACCACGCGGCGTAGATAATTGTGCTCCACCACCAGGCGGCTGGCTTGCCGTCAATGTGCCCGATTCGCTGCTTTGCCAGCCGAATCATTCTGGCAACCTCATCGACCGTGTACGCCTGCGGGGCGTGGCGAATCTTCCGCATGCGTGGCAGAGACAGGAACTCGACGTCAGTACCGTCTGAACGCTTCAGACGCTTCTTGGCGGCCCAGTTAGCCAGCGCCGTCAGTTGGCTCTTGTCCTTGGCTACCGAGGCGGCAGAGGGCTTGCCACGCCTTCTGGGAGTGGCCGCACGCCATCGGAGGAATCCGGCGACAATCAGATCGTCGATGTCGTCAATCGTCGGCTCGTGCTTCAGGAACTCGGCGAAGCGGTCGAGCGTGTGGCCGTAGAGCACCACGGTTCGGTCAGTCAGGTTTTGAAGAATCGCATATCGGTTCAGTACATCTCGCAGCATCATTTTCACTCAGTCTCCAGTTGTGGCAGACATGGTATACAGCGGTGTACAGGTGTACAAGGGGGGTAGTCCCGCCCTCTCCGCTAAACATCCGCCCGGTATCTCGACTATGGGGTACCGGGCGGGTGGTTTCAACAGGCGCGGATGGAATCGGTGAGGACTAGAAATCTGGCGGAAGTTTGATTTGCAAAATCCAGTCGATATGATTGGGGAATGATTGCCGTGGCTAAAGACTTTGACGTTGCCCGAGAAATGATGACCGTCCAGCAGGTCATGGACGCACTCGGTGCCCGCGCGCCGTCAACGATCACAAGGCTCATTAAGTCCAAGAGATTGCGAGCATCCAAGCTCGGCTCGATGGGCTGGCTCGTCTACCGGGACAGCGTCGCAGAGTTTCTCGCAGCAGAGCAGAAAGCTGGCCCTACGGTTGGTTTTCCGCGAGGCAGCGTCCGCTCCAAAGAGACGGAAACTAAGCCTCCCAAGGCAGCGAAGGCGTCAAAGCCTGCCAAGAAGCCTCGCCGAGGCTGAGAATTTTTCAGAATTTGAGTTTTTCCCGGCATCTGCCCCTATTGAATATGCAAAGACTTGCCGATATGATTAGGGCATGCGAGCAAATGAGACTCGCGGACGACGAACCGGAGACGACACGATGACAGCTGCCGCCAACTACGAGATGCGGGTTGCAAGCCTGGGTTACAGCCGCAAGGCTTTTCAGCGGATGGTGGTCGAGGTCATGAACGATTACGCCAGCCAAGTTGCGGACGGGGAATGGTCTGTAGCTGCAAAAATGGTCTACGAGTCCTGCCGCAGCTGCATGTCGCCAGAAAGCATGGTGGCTCAAAAGCACTGGCTCGCGCGGTGCCTGTGAGTGTGCGACGCTCGCCTGCTGGCAAGTTCGCCAGCGGGCTCAAGGATTCTCACGCCAAGGACGGCCCGCGATGAAACGCTACCTCGACAAGTTGATCCAAGCGTTGGTGTTCGTCCGCTTGGGCCAGCAGCTTGGCACTGATTCGGACCTCGCCCAAGCCGTTGCCCACAGCATTGATTTTCTCGTTTCCACGCTCTCTCGTTTTCTCTGTTGACAATTGCAAAGACCTTTGCCAACGTATGCAAAACCCTTGGCATTTACGCCCCACTACTGCACACGGTTTCTAGTCCCCGCATTTTGTTCGCCAGCCAGTTGACTTAGCTGAACGCCCGTATACCCTGACCCCACACACGAAGGAGATGACCACATGCACACGAATGACGCACATCACGCCGAGTACCTCGCCGCTGTCGCAGCGATGCCCGAGCACACCATCAGCCCTCGCCGCTGCCTCGACGGTCACGGCATCGGCGACCACATCACGTTCCGCCTCGCCGACTGGGGGCCGAGGACGTTTGACGACGGGCGCATTGTGGACATCAACGAGGACCGCAACCGGCTGCTGGTGGAGACCGCTGACGACGTCGTTGAGGTTGACCCGCGACCGTGGCCGGTTGGCAACAAGCTGCCGGTCTAAACGCACACAGGAGCCCGGTGGAACCGGGAACGCCAAGGACGGGAACGTGCCGCCGAGTCAGGACGAGGACAGCGGCTTTTTACGGACAGAAACACAGAAACGAAAGGACATCGGACATGGAAGGTGAGACGACAAACACCGGACTGCGTGTGCAGTCGGTCAGTGACTTGATGACGCTCGGGAAGATTGCCGCCGCAAGCGGACTCGTCCCGAATGACTACTCGGGACAGCCCGAGAAGTGTGCCGGGGCTATCGCCTTCGGTGCTGAACTTGGGCTGGCACCAATGCAGGCGTTGCAGTGCATCGCCAACATCAACGGCAGGCCCAGCATCTGGGGCGATTCCGCCAAGGCTCTCTGCTTGGCGTCGTCGGTCTGCGAGGGCATCGAGGAGACGATTGAGGGCGAAGGCACGCCGAATCCCAAGGCTGTCTGCGTCTGCAAGCGTCGCGGGCACGCCCACCCGGTGCGCGCTGAGTTCAGCGTTGACGACGCCAAGCGTGCCGGGCTGTGGGGCAAGTCAGGACCGTGGACTGCCTACCCCAAGCGGATGCTCCAGCTGCGTGCTCGTGGCTTCGCCTTGCGGGATGCGTTCCCCGACATCCTGCGTGGCTTGGTGACGGCGGAAGAGGCACAGGACTACACGGCCAAGCCGAGGGTCAACGTGACGGTCACGCACCGCCAAGAGCCCGTGCAGCATCGCCGGTTCGCCGGAACGCCTGCCCTGACGCACGTCGAGCCGGAAGACAGCGGCGTTGAGCACTTTGACGCCGAGGAAGTCGAAGCCGAAGCCCACCAGTAATCACCAACACCCACAGAAAGGACTCTGGCTCATGGATTGGACAATGACACAGGACGAGCCGTTCCCGGCTGACGTTCACAAGACGATGCCCGAGGAACGCACCATCGTGCCGGTCGGCACACACACGGCGGTAATCAAGAAGGCCGAGGAAGGCCCGAACCAGTGGAAGACGGACGAGACGAGCAACCCTGACGGCATCTGCCTCAAGCTGCGGCTTGCCATCGGGAACTACAAGTTCGTCTTCCACGACCTTCCCAAGCATCAGCCGTGGCTGGCGAAGCAGTTGGCCGACGCTCTCGGCATCCAGCCCGAGGGCAACACGCTTCGTGTCGTGCCTGCGGACATCGAGGGCCGCGAGGTGACGGTGGACGTCGTCCACTACACCGCCAAGAGCGGCAACGTCTCGGCGGTTGTGAAGCGGTACGTGCCGCTTGACGCCAAGCCGGCAGCACCGAAGCGGCAGACGCTGCCGCAGAAGGCTGCGGCGACGTTCAAGGCTGCGGCTGGCTCGGATGACATCCCATTCGCCTGGCTTGTGGCGCTCATGGCGAGCGTGCTTGGCGGTGCCGCATGACGAATCTCTACAAGTCAACCGTCAGCGACCACAACTTCCACAAGGAAGGCATCGGCTACTTCGTGCAGCATGGCGAGCCGCTGACCGTTGGCGGTGACCCGATGGTGAAGCTTGCGGGCGGCGTGC
>JBBAWJ010000008.1:0-38402 GCA_040397255.1 Candidatus Limnocylindrus sp. | reverse complement strand
CGGCGCCCCAACCGCGGTCGCCTTCGAGGGGATCAGCCGCAAGGTGACCCAGGTCTTGGCTCTGCGCCGTGAGTACGGCGTCTTCAGCGCCAGCGAGGGCCCTCGCACCCTCTGGGAGATCGAGACCGAAGATGCCTCCCTCGTGCTGAGCTTCTCGCGCCGCACTGGCGCTTGGTCCATTCAGGCGTTCGACGATGCATGGGCGACCCTACCGTTCGCTTCGGGGATCCCCGAGATGGAGCCAGTGCTCGCCCACGCATAGCCCCTGCCATACTGGGCGGCATGAAGAAGCAGCTGCGCACTAAAACCTCGTCGCCAACGGAGCACGTCCTCGGGCCGGTTCTTGCCAGCGTTGTCGGCCACGCCCGCGGTGTGCTGCACGGCCTCGAGATCACCCTCGACATCGCCCTTGCTGGCGTCTTGGTGATTGCCATCGCTCTGATCGGCGCCGATACCGTCGGGCTCGTTGCTGCGGGAATCCAAGAGGGCGGCATTGACGCAGCACTCCTGATTCTTGATCGCGTACTCCTTGTCTTCATCATTGCGGAGTTGCTCTATACGTTGCGACTCTCGCTTGCCCGCACGCAGCTCATCCTGGAGCCCTTCCTCATCATCGGTCTCGTTGCAGTAGTGCGACGAGT
Organism: Candidatus Limnocylindrus sp.; assembly: GCA_040397255.1. Classification (GTDB taxonomy): domain Bacteria; phylum Chloroflexota; class Limnocylindria; order Limnocylindrales; family Limnocylindraceae; genus Limnocylindrus. The sequence continues at coordinate 37,761 of JBBAWJ010000008.1, read as the reverse complement.
CTTGGTCGTTACCGCACAGGCTGAACGCATCTTGAGCGATGGAGGCAACCTTGAGCCGATCCTCTGGGAGCTTGGCGTACTCGCTGGGCTCATCGTCTCTCTTGCAGTCGCGCTCTCACTCGCTCGCCGAAATGGCAGCGGCCCGCGCGATCTACAGGCCGACTAACCAGCGCCTTGCGCCGCCGCTGCGCGGCTCTCACGATAGGATGCCCAGATGAAATCGTTCGCACAGAACACCCTCGCTGATTTTCTTGCAGCACTGGCTGCGCCGACGCCCGCGCCGGGTGGCGGAGCCGCCGCCGCAGTGAGTGGCGCAACCTCGGCCGCCCTTGTGGAGATGGTCGCTGGGCTCTCACTGAAGAAGAGCCCCGAGAGCGCCGACGCCGCACTGCAGCAACGCACCGCTGCGCAGATGGCAGCGATTCGTGGTGAGTTGCTCGCACTCGCAGATGACGATGCCAACGCGTATGACGCGTTCATTCAAGCGATGCGACTTCCGAAGATTGAAGAGAGTGAGCGTGAGGAGCGCAGCCGCGCAATGTCTGCAGCGGCCGAGCGCGCCGCAGAGATTCCACTCCAGACGCTTCGCGCGATCACCTCGATTGCAGAGGCTGCGCGGCTACTCACTGGTCGCAGCTTGGTGAGTGCCGCAAGCGACCTTGAAGTTGCGCTGCGATTCGCACGCGCCGCGGGCTTGAGTGCTGCTGAGAACATCGAGGTCAATCTTCCGTTTATTGATAGTCCCGAGAGACGCGCAACCCTAGCGAATCAGACCGCTATATCTGTTGCGGCGCTCGAGCGCAGCACACAGCCATAACTTGCGATGACGCGACGGCTCGCAGCGCAGCCATTTGCCAAGCAGATTGCGGCGCGCGCCACTGAGATTGCAGCACACGCAATCGCCGACGCGCACGGCACGGCGCCAGAGATCGCCGTGGTGATTGCAACAAGCGAGCCAGATTCGCTCCTCTACGTTGACCGACTGCTCAAGCAGGTGAGCGCGACCGGACTCGTCGGCCATCGTGTCGAACTTGGCTCGACGGCAACTGAGGCTGAGATTTTCGCCTCCCTCACTTCACTCTCAGCGGATCAGAACGTTGCGGGGATCATTCTGCAGTCGCCACTCCCGAGCGGCGTGTCGCGAGAGATCGTCGCGGCCGCCATTGCGCCAGGGAAAGATATTGACGGCATCACCCTCGTGAACGCGGAGCGGCTTGCCGATGGCACCCATGACGCATCACTCCTCCCCGCCACGGCAGCGGCGGTGATGGAGCTGCTGCGGGCGTACGAGATCCCGCTTCAGGGGCGAGCCGCGGTCGTCGTGGGGCGCAGCGCCATTGTTGGCCGGCCCGTGGCGCAACTCCTAGAGGCTGCGGGGGCGCATGTTGAGGTCGCCCACTCCAAGACGCCCGATCTAGGGGTGGTCACGCGCACCGCTGCCGTGCTCGTGGTGGCTGCGGGCGTGCGCGGCCTGGTGCGCGGAGATCATGTGTCGCCAGGCACCGTGGTGATCGATGTCGGCATTCATCCGAGCGGCGAAACGATCGTGGGCGATGTTGATGCCCCCAGTGTTGAGGCCCTGCTCGGCGAGACGGGCGGCCTGAGCCCAGTGCCCGGCGGCGTGGGGCCAATGACGAGTGCGATCTTGGCGCTCCACGCAGCGCAGGCCGCCGAGCGCCTCGTGCGCGGGCGAGCGTAGACTCACGGCATGGGGTTCCCTTCAGATCTTGAGATTGCACGTGGCGTAACGCCGAAGCCGATTGGCGAGGTGGCGGCGGCGCTCGGGTTTCATGATGATGAGGTTGAGCCGTACGGCCGCACCAAGGCGAAGCTCTCCATTGAAGGGATCGAGCGCCTAGAGAGGAGCGGCGCACGCGGCAAGTACGTTGTGGTCACCGCGATCAGCCCAACACCACTCGGCGAAGGGAAGACCACCACCACCGTTGGGCTTGCGCAAGGTCTCAACAAGATTGGCCACCGCGCCGCCGTTGCCATTCGACAGCCGAGCCTCGGACCAGTCTTCGGCATCAAGGGCGGCGCCGCGGGCGGCGGCTACAGCCAAGTCATCCCCATGGAAGAGTTCAACCTGCACCTCACCGGTGACGTGCACGCCATTGGCGCCGCGCACAATCTTGCCGCGGCATTCCTCGACAATCACCTGCATCACGGCAACGCGCTCAACATTGACCTGCGCAGCATCACCTGGCCGCGCGTCGTCGACATCAGCGATCGCGCGATCCGCAAGACGATCATCGGCCTCGGCGGTCGCGAGAATGGCGTCGTACGTGAATCCGAAACCGTCATCACTGTTGCGAGTGAAGTGATGGCAGTACTCGCACTCGCATCAGATCTCGCCGACCTTCGTGCGCGGCTTGGTCGCATTGTGCTCGCCGAAACCGTCGACGGTAAGCCGGTCACCACCGAAGACCTGAAGGTAGCTGGTTCAATGGCGGCACTCTTACGCGATGCGATCAAGCCGAACCTGCTGCAAACACTTGAAGGCGGCCCTGCGTTTGTGCACGCCGGTCCATTCGCAAATATTGCGCATGGCAACAATTCCATCATTGCCGATCGTGCCGCACTTGCAACGAGTGAGATCGTGGTGACCGAGGCAGGATTCGGTGCCGACATGGGCGCAGAGAAGTTCTTCGACATCAAGTGTCGCGCCTCCGGCCTCGCCCCTGATGCGGCGGTGATTGTGGCAACCGCTCGCGCGCTGAAGATGCACGGCGGCGTCGGCAAGATTGTTGCCGGTAAGCCACTTGACCCAGTGCTCAGCGCCGAGAACGTCGCGGCAGTGACGGCTGGGGCGCAGAACCTGGTGAAGCAGATCGAAAACGTGCGCGCCTTCGGCATCCCGGTAGTGGTGGCCGTAAATGCCTTTCCATCTGATACCGCCGCCGAGCACGAGGCGATTTGCAGCGTCGCGCTCGCCGCAGGGGCTCGCGCCGCCGTGGTCACCACGCACTTCACCGATGGCGGCGCTGGTGCGGCCACGTTGGCCGAAGCGGTGTGGGCCGCCGCGAGCTCAGGCGAGGCGAAGTTTGCGCCGATCTACGCCGACGACATGCCACTTGCGCAGAAGATCGAGACGATCGCCAAGCGCATTTACGGCGCAGATGGCGTTGACATTGCGCCCGCTGCGGCGAAGCGACTCGCGCGCCTGGAAGAGTTTGGCTACGGGCACCTACCGATCTGCATGGCGAAGACGCAGTATTCGCTCTCCCATGATGCGAGCAAGCTCGGCCGCCCAACAGGCTTCCGGGTCCCCGTGAAGGCGGTCACCCTGGCCGCAGGTGCCGGCTTTATTACTGCCGTGTGCGGCGATATGCGCCTGATGCCAGGCCTCAACAAGTCCCCTGGCGGTGAGCGCATCGACCTCGATCTGGAGCACGGCGGGGAGATCGTCGGCCTCTTCTAGCCTCCCAGGAACCCCACGCCCCCAGGCAGCGTTAAGGGGGTAAGGCGTCCCCCTGCGAACGCCCAAGCTGAGGTGCACCCTATGAAGATCGGATCACTCACCCTCCCGTCATTTAGTTCGCCAGCAAAGATTGGCGTGGTGGCTGCACTCGTGCTGGCCCTTAGCGCCAGCGGCGGGTTTGGGGCCCTCTTTTTCGGTGCAAGTGGCGGCGCCTCTCCAATCGAAAAAGGAGATACCGGCGGCGTACCAACAGCGACACCAGGTGACGGCTCAATTACTGGCGACCGCATTGACGTGATTCGTACGGGGACCTTTAGCCTCGAGGTCGAGAATGTCGATACCAGCCTTACCAAGCTCACGAGTGTGGTGAAGAGCCAAGGCGGATATGTCTCTGGCAGCTATCGCTATACCGATACGTCGACCCCGTACCTCACCGTGACGTTCCGAGTCCCCGCCGCATCGTTTGACGCGGCGGTCCTCGCACTACGAGCGGAAGGCACCGTTCTTTCGGAGCAGATCAGCACTTACGAGGTAACGATGCAGCTTGTTGACCTCGAGGCGCGACTGCGTAACCTGCGCGCTTCAGAGGCGGCACTCCTGGAACTTATGACACGAGCGACGACCGTTTCGGATGTACTCGCGGTGCAGACGCAGCTCACTGCGGTTCGAAGCGACATTGAGTCATACGATGCGCAGCGCGCATCTCTCGCCGATCAGGTCGCCATAACCACGGTCTCGGTGACGATCAGCCCGATCGGTTCGTCAATCGGCAACGCAACAAGCGGATTTGACCTCGGCAAAGAGGTTGCACGCGCGGTTGCAAACCTGATCGCTGTTGGCCGAACGGTCATCATTGCGGCGATCAACCTGGTCATCGTGGTCTTGCCGATCGCACTGGTTGGCGCGCTTGCGGGCGGCCTGCTCGGTCGAACAGCTACGCCACTCTTCACGCTGTTGCGCCGACTGATGGGCGTTGGGGCGGTAGCGAAGCGAACGGTACGTCGCCGCTAACGGGGGAGCAAAGCGCGAACTGGGCGCAGCCCTACGGCGCGATAGAGAGCATCTGCATGGTTTCGATTTCACCCTGCTGGGCAGTAATGATTGCAGCGGCGAGCTCTTTAATCTCGGTGCTGATGCCGTCCTCATTGGCAGTAACGGCCATGGAGATTGCACCCTGATGATGGAATGTCATCGCGGCGATCCACGCGCTATCAAAGGCTAATCCGGTTAGGGAGGCAAGATCGATGAGCTCCTGCTCGCTGAGCATCCCCTCCATCTCCGACCCATGCCCCATTGCGGCATGGCTGTCTAGCGGCTGATTCCACTTCGTGAGCAGCGCCGTCATCTGTTCAATCTCAGGCTCTTGCCCTCCTTGAATCTTCTGTGCGAGTTGAATAATCTCGGGGCGAGCAGCGGACGTTGAACTTAGCGCCAGATCTGCGAGTTCTACTGCCTGCTGATGGTGCGGGATCATCATCTGGGCGAACATAACGTCGCTTTCGTTGTGATCTGCAGCACCAGCGGTGCATGCAGCGACGAATGTGAGCGCAGAGAGCACCAGTGCAAGTCGAGTCTTCATGTTTCTCACCCCCTAAATGCTGCCTGCGGCGATTGCGATGACGGCCGCCGTCAGCAGGCCAATTGCGATGCCAAGAGCACCGGCCCCCCATGCAGCAAGGTTGATGGCGCCCAGGGGGGCGTTTTCAGCCTCGCCGTGTGAACCGTGCCCAGGAGTCGCATGATCGCTCATGCGGCGTAGTATCCCAGACGATGAGAATCAACATCGGTGACGGGTTTGAGCTGGTCGGCGTGGAGAGCGCCGATGAGTTGCTGCTCGTGCCGCCCTGCGCCAATGCGAGCGCGGACCACGCCACCTGTACCTGGTGGGAGGACGCCGACCGTGGCAGCAAGGCGGCGGCCAGCGGCAGCGCCACACCTAACCCTGCGGCGCGCGCCAGCACACCGACAGGGGGGAAGAGCGCCCTCGCCGCATTCTTGGGCACCGATGTAGAGCAGGCGCCAGCCTTTAATCCATTCGCTCCAGAGCCGCCCACACGCGAAGAGGCGCTGCGTGATGCCGCCGCTGCGCCCGGACAGCCACCGAAGTTGCGCCTCCTCACGCGACAACTCCCAGTGAGTGGGCCGATGGGCTGGATTCTTCTCGCGAAAGGTGAACCCGTCGCCTACTGCCAAGCGGGACCTCTTTCGGCCTTCCCGCGCGCGCAACGCTTGCGTGATCGCTACCCCGATCTCCCCGACAGCCCGCCGCCAGCGATCATCACCTGCATCTCGGTCGTGCCAGCGGCGCGCGGAAGCGCGCTCGGTAGTGCGCTGGTCGCCGGTGTGCTCGCTCGACTCGGCACCGCCGGTTTCGCCGCCGCTGAGGCGTATCCCGAAGAACCAGAGGATGTGGCTGATCCAGACCAAACGTCGGCCGCCACGCAGCGCTTCTGGGAGCGTCTCGGCTTCACCGTTGCAGCGACAGGCCCCGATGGTCGCTGGCCCGTCATGCGCCGTACGCTTGACTAATGACCACCACCAACGCGAACTTCGAAATCGTCGCGAACATCAGCGAGGGGCGTGACCTTGAAATTTTGCAGCAGGCGGCTGCAGTGATCCGCGCGGTTTCAGGAGTGACGTTGCGCGACGTGCACACCGATGCCGATCACGATCGGAGCGTATTTACCTATGTGGCAGCTGGTGGCGTTGAACTTGTGGCGGCAACCCTCGCCCTTGCGCGTATCGCCGTCGCAAGGATTGATCTCACAAGCCCAGCAAAATCGGGAGTGGGTCGCGGCGTGCACCCGCGCATTGGCGCGATCGATGTTGTGCCGGTCGTGCCGATCTTGCCAGAGGCAACACTTGAGCAGGCCGCCGAGATCGCCCGCGTGGCTGGTGCCGCGCTCGCGACAACGCTGAGCCTCCCTGTGCATCTTTACGGCGCAGCGGCGCGCAACGCCGACCGGCGCTCCCTCCCATCGTTGCGGCGCGGCGAATTTGAGGAGCTAGCGGCGCATCAGGCGGCGGAGGGTGGCGCACCCGACTTCGGCCCACTCGAGCCGCACCCAACCGCAGGCGCAACGGCCGTCGGGGCGCGCACGGTGATGGCGGCGTGGAACATCGAACTGGCTGGCGCCGACGCCGTCACGCTTCTACAAGTTTCAAAAAAGATCGCGCGAGAGATTCGTGGCGCAACCCCTGGTGGCGTGCGCGGGCTGCAGGCGCTCGGCTTCCCGCTCGCAAGCAAAGGGATCGCGCAAGTGTCGATGAACCTCCACGATTTACTCAAGGCCACCGACCGCGGCGATACGTTGCATGCGATTCGTGAGCGCATTCGCGCGGCAGCGAGTAGTCGCGGCGTTCAGATTGGTGAGACAGAGGTTGTCGGGCTACTCCCTGAACGTGCGCTGCATGCAGGCGGCAACCCAGCAGCGCTGCAGATCAGCGGTGGCTGGGAGCGCGTCGTTTTAGAGCGCTAGGAGCGTAAGAGCGAAGATCGCGATCGCTACAGCTGGAAGCAGACAGCCAGAACGCTTCGCTGGCCCGCCACCTGAGGATCGCTTTGCTCGTCCGTTTTCGGTAAGTACGGCAAGAAGAACAAACTCGTCGACTGAAGTGCCATTGTTGTTCAGGTCGAACGCTCCCCCGCCGTTAGCTCCGTCGTCGCCGCCGTCATCGCCACCAAAATCGCCGTCATTCATCCTTGCCACCTCCGAAGGGGTTCATTGGTGATTGGTACCAGAGCATCGCGCGCTGCTTGCTCTCGTCCTCTTTGCGCTCCTGACACTTCTCTGAGCAGGCTACTCCGCCGGGGGGTAGCGGATCAAGGAAGGTTCGAATCTCGTACGTCGGCTCGCCAGGGGCGATGTCGCGCTTGCAGGTAATGCAGCGAAGCTCACTCATAGAGGGAGTAGAGCAGTTGGCTGTGCCAACAGTCTGTCGCGGGAATCAGCCGAGGCCGAGTGTTCCACTGGCCGCTGTCTCAGCGCCGCCAAGCCCTTCAACGCGCGCCTCGATGATGACGGTCGTCGTCTCCTCGGGGAGCGCCGAGATGGTGATGGCGAGCTTCTGCTGTGCGGGTGGTGGCGTTGCCAGACCCTGCTCCTTACAGAACGCCTTAAGCGCCTCAGCGGCCTTACCGGCGTCGTCGACCATCGACATTGGGATGACAATCTTCGGCTCCATTTGGCTGATGAGGCGCGATGCGGCCTGCGGGGAGAGCTCGCCGCCCACAGGGACGAGGACAATGTCGCAACCTGGGAGCTCGCCGATCTGCTCGGCGGTGAGCCCATCGGCGTAATCACCGAGGTGCACGACGTGCATGCCGTCAAGTTCGGCGGAGAAGACGGTGTTATGGCGTGCTGCTGGGCCGCGATGCTCGTCGCGGTAGCTGCGGATGCCGGTGATCAGCACCGACTTCACCTCGTACTCGCCCGGCCCCTCAAGGATCACGGCGCTGTCGAGGCTTGTGGCGATGGGGGTGCGGTTATCGCGCGGGGCGAGGCGCCCTTTCACGCGGGAGAGCGGGGCGTCGTCGGGGTGGCTCAGGGTCACAATGTCGGCGCTCATGCCGCGCCCGGTTGGCCCCACGATCGAGGTGTACGGGTCGTAAGCGATGGTCGCCTCCCGGCTGCGGATGCGGACACAGGTGCGACCGTAATAGGTGAGTTCCATGCCCCTATTCTCCCACGCGCCGCGGCACGCCGTCGCATCGTGGTGGGTGGAGGGGGAGGTATGCCAGGAGGGTCGATGCCCGTCGGCCCTCCTGGCGTGGAGGTCGGATCACGGGAGGGAGGTCCAGTGAGCCGAAACCCATCATCCGCCCGCTAGGTGAATCTGCAAGGTGGGATCGGGTAAAGAGTTCGCAATGAATCCCCCACGGGGGCGCTCACTCCGCAGCGTTCCGCTACATCTCCTCGGGGGTGGAGATGCCAAGGAGGCGGAGCGCGGCCGAGAGGCTCGCCGCCGCCGCCGCCACAAGGCGTAGTCGGCCGGCCGAGCGCTCCGGCGCTGATGCGTCGACCACCTTCGCGTCGCGGTAGAAGGCAGAGAAGGCGGTCGCAAGCTCGGTCGCATAGGTCGTCACACCTTGCGTCTCATGATGTGTGGAGGAATCCTCAACCACCTCAGGGAGGCGCACAATCGCGCGCGCCAGTTTCGCCTCTGGTGAGGTGTGGTCGTCGAGCAGGCTGCCAATTGCCGTCGCAGGAGCGAGCGATTCAGCGGAGGCCTTGCGCAGAATGGAGCACATTCGTGCATGCGCGTACTGCGCGTAATAGACAGGGTTATCGCTGCTCTTCGCCTTCGCCGCCTCAATATCAAAGTCGATTGCCGTTGTTGCGCTCCGCGATGCAAAGTACCAACGAGCAGCATCAACCCCGATCTCTTCAAGAAGCTCATCAAGCGTAATGAATGTTCCGGCGCGCTTCGACATGCTCATCTCTACGCCGTCGCGAACGAATCGCACCCAGGCCACGAGGAGCATCTCAACGGACTCTTTGTCGAAGCCGAGCGCCTCGCCGGCGTTGCGCAGTCGCGCAACGGTGCCGTGATGATCCTGCCCCCACACGTAGATCAGGCGATCGTGTCCGCGCGAGAACTTCTCCACGATGTAGCCAAGGTCAGAACCGAAATAGGTGTACGCACCACTCGACTTACGAATCACGCGATCCTTATCGTCGCCGAATGCGGTGCTCTTGAACCAGAGTGCACCTTCGCGCTCTTCGAGCCAGTTCCCTTCACGCAGCTTGCCGATCGCACGGTCAACGAACCCTTCGGTGTAGAGCGAGCCTTCAGAGCGCCATACATCAAACTCAACACCGAGCACCGCTAGCGACGCCTCAATGCCGGCACGAATGCGCTCTGATGCCCAGCGGCCAATCACCGCAATCTCGTCATCGGCAACCGTGCCGTCATACCCCTCTGCATCAATCTCACCGCTGCGCTTCGGCGCAGCAGCAGCGCGCGCTGCAATCTCTGAAGGAATGATCGCTGCGAGCTCTCCCACGTAGTCACCCTTGTAGCCGTTCTCGGCAACAGCGACACCATTGCGTAGGGCGATGACGCTCTCGCCGAGTCGGCGAACCTGCTCGCCGAAGTCATTGAAGTAGTACTCGCGGGTCACGCTCTGGCCAGCCGCCTCAAGGACGCGCGACAGCAGATCGCCGACAAATGCGCCGCGTGCATTGCCGATGGTGAGCGGGCCCGTGGGATTTGCGGAGACGAACTCAATGTTGACGCGGTACGCCGGCGCCCCCGCCGCAACGGCAAGGTGCCCCCATGCCAGCGGCGCGCGAACAATGGCGTCGAGATGATCGGCGAGAAGCCCAGCGCGGAGTCGCAAGTTCAAGAAGCCGGGCCCCGCAACTTCGGCGTGTGCGATTGGCCCGAGTGCGCCACCGCCGCCGTGCATGCGCTCCGACGCTTCGGCGGTGAGCTCTGCAGCGATCGCCGCGGCGATCTGTGCTGGGGCACGTTTTAGGACCTTGCTCCCCTTCATGGCGATGTTGGAGGCGTAGTCGCCGTGATCACGATTCCCAGGGATCTCGACCTCGATCCCAGCAACGAGTGCGTCAAGTGCGGCGGCGTCGTCAGGGGCCGGAAGTGCGCCGCTCGCTACGGCACGCCGGAGGGCGCGTGCCACTGCATCGCGCACGGTATGGCGGAGCGGGAGCCCGAGCAGGGGGTCACGCGGCAACGCTGCGGATCGAGACGTTGGTGCAGACGGAGCGCTCATGGCTGAATCGTAGCCGCGAACTCTGGCACGATGGCGCCATGACATCTGAGTCGTCTCCAGCAGGCACCCCACCAACACGCCCACCCGAGGGGGCGGTGCTGGCGGCCTCAGTCACCCGTGGGCAGATCGCGCGGGTCGGACTCCTCCTCTTCGTCACCTTCCTGGTTGGCGCGCTGCTCCTGCGTCTACAGGCAGATCGCATTCGCGAGCTCGACCTGCCACTTCCAGCCGGCTGGGCGGCGGTGAGCGCTGACACGGTGCTGGCAGGGATCTCACCACAGAGCGCCGTTCGCGCAGCACGTTCGGCCGACGCGCCAGTCGGGGCAACGCCGCGAGTGCGCCTGATCACGCTGAGTAGCGGCGGCACCGATGCACCAAACCTGAAGGGAACCTTCTGGCTCATCGTGACGGACGACATTCGCCCCTCAATGGAGATTCCGGCTGGTGATGCGATGGATGTGATTCGGGCGTACGTGCTGATTGATCAGGCTGGTCGCGTTGCCCTTGCGGTAGAGCGCGGGTTTGCGGATACCGATCCAACGCTGCCGCCGGACTGATCGGCGCCAACTAGATCTCGAAACGATCTCCTTCGCGCACCGCGACGATCTCGCCAGCAAACTCTGCTGCCGCCGCACGTACGGCCTCCGCTGGATCAACCTCTGCGCCGAAGTGCGTGAGTAGAAGCTTCGCAGCCCCTGCCGATGCTGCAGCTTTTCCCGCACCGTACGCAGTGATGTGTGTGTCACCCTCGCGCCACTGCGCCGCACCACCAGCCGCCTCACAGAGCAGCGTGTCGCCAGGCTGCACGATCGCCGCGAGGTCTTCCCAGTGCGAGACGTCGCCGGAGTAGGTCAGCCCAGGCTGATCACCGAGAGCAACACGCATCGCGTATGACTCACCGGTGTGACGCACACGTGCGCTACGCAGCGTTAGGTCACCCACAGGAACAACGCGACCGCCGCCGAGTGGCGGCAGTGCTGCGTCGCTTCGCCACGTTGAGAAAGCAAACGGTTGCAGCGAGTCAAAGGCGCCAGCAGCCGGCTCCTCTGGTGTTCGATCATCAAGCAGCGTTGCAAGTCGAGTGGCTAGGCCGCTCGGACTAATCACCGAAACGCTGCGCGCATCACTCCCCATCTTGTTGCCGTGCACAAGCGCGTGTCGCAGTGCTGCAAGGTCAACCCAGTGATCGGGATGCAGATGCGAGATTGCCACGGCGCTGATCTGTGGCAGTGCGCTAATACCTACGTGTGCTGCGAGTGGCGCGTAGGTACCGTGCCCAAGATCAAAGAGCAGCGTTGTGAGCCCGTGCTGCACGAGATACCCCGATGCGCGCGAGCCATCGTGGGTGCGATACGCACCAGCTGAGCCGAGCACCGTGAGCGCTAGCGTGTTGGGATTCGCCACTGTTCCCCTGCGGACCTCCAGCGCTTGGTCGCCAGCTCTTCAAAGCCTGCATCAAGTAGCAGTTCACGAGCGAGATCAAAGTTCATCGCGAACCAATCGGGCTGATGCGCGTCGGAGCCGGTCACGACGTACTCACCGCCGAGTTCGCGATACCGATGCACCGCTTGCGGTAGCGGATACGGAATCCCAGTTCGCTGTCGCCACCCTGACGTATTGATCTCCAGCGCGGTCCCCGTTTCGATCAGCGCCTTCAGCACCGGCTCGTACAGGTCAGGCGCCGCCTCAAATGCCGGCGTGTCGATATGTGGGTACACATACTTCCGCACGTAGTCCATGTGGCCCACGATGTCGAAGAGGCCGCTCTCGATGCCCGCCTGAACCTCGGCGAAGTAGGGTGCCGTCTCGTGTACGTCGTGCCCCGCCCAGTTCGCCGCAAGCGAACGCTTGAACGGCGAGTCGACCCCGGGGTGCACGCTGCCAATGGTCAGGTCGTACTGGTTGGTGCGCAGATGCTCGCGAATCTCGGCCTCGTACTGCCGCTCGTAGGAGATCTCAACGCCGAGCAGGATCTCGAGGCGATCGCCGAACTCCCGCCGCAGTGCCTCGACTGTCTCGACGCGCTTCTGGTGAGGGGCTAGGGTGGCCCCCACCTCACGCGGGTCAAAGTCGAGGTGGTCCGTCAGGGCGATGCGGGGCATCCCCAGGGCGATCGCCATGGCGGGGTAGACGTCGAGCGGCACCTTCGAGTCGGGGGAGAGGAGGGTGTGCAGGTGCACGTCGAGGGGGGAGTCGAAGGCCCCCGCGAGAGCCAGCTCTGGGCGGCGGTCGCGGTCGCCGATCCGACGAAGCGGGGCGGGGCTCACTGCTCGTTCAGCCAGGCGCGGGCGGCAGCCCCCCGCAGCCCCTGGATCAAGAGGAGTGCCAGGGCGATGAGTGGGAGCCCGGGGAGCCAGTTCCCCAGGGTGAGGGCAATCAGGGGGCCGGCAGGGATCAGAATCGTGCTCAGGCCGAGGGCGAAGCCCCGCCCCGCCTCCTTGCGCTGCCAGACGAGGGTGATCGTGAAGATGCAGGCGGCGATCAAGGCCATCCAGACCACCCCCTGCAGGGTGACGGGGGCGGCGGTCGCCTCCTCCACGATTGGGCCAAGCGTGAGCCCCAGCCCCGCCAACAGGAGGAGGGCGTAGGCGAGGAAGGCGACGACAGCAATCGGCATGCGCTCAGGATGCCACGGGCGCCCCATCTGCACCCGCCAGACGTGACGTGAGGTTTCCCCACACCCCGACCCGTGCGCCCAGCGGGAACCGCATTGACGCAGGAGCACGGGGAGCCCTACCCTTACCGCACCACTGGGTCGCTCGGCGACCCTGAAATATGTCGGCGCCAGCAATTGTTGGCGCCCTACGCGACGCCTCGCTGGTGGGGAGGCCTCGCAAGAAGGAGGACTAACGCATGGCACGAAAGAGTTGGAAGCTCGCTGCAGTTGCAGCGATGCTTGCCGTCGTGGCCACCGCCTGTGGGAGCAATACCCCATCGGCATCCGGCCTCGAGGGCGAAGTAACGCTCTGGCACGCTTACGGCTCGTCCGGCGGCTCAGCTGAAGGCACCGCCTTCGCTGCACAGCTCGCCAAGTTCGAGAAGGACTTCCCAAAGATCAAGATCGTCGCCGTTGAGGTGCCGTTCAGCGACATCTTCACGAAGTTCAAGACAGAGGCTGCCGCCGGCGGCGGACCAGACCTCTTCATTGCTCCGAACGATGAGCTTGGCAACCTGGTTACGGCCGGTCTGCTCGAGCCAATCACGGACGTGACGGACCTGGGAACGGTTTCGCAGCAGGCACTCGACGGTGCAACCGTCGGCGGCACGCTCTACCTCGTTCCAGAGAGCCTCAAGGCAGTCGTCATGTACTACGACTCGGCAAAGATCGCAACTCCTCCAGCAACCGCTGCTGAGTTCAAGGATTACGTCGACAATGGCGGCAAGGTTGCCGTTCCTGCCGGCGTGTATCACGTCTGGGGCTGGTACAAGGCCTTCGGCGCTTCGATCTTTGACAGCACCGGCCACGCAGCCTGCTTCAGCGGATCGGGGATCGGCGATGCTATGGACTACGTCAAGAGCCTGAAGGCTGGCGGCGCAGTTGTTGATGGCAACGACGGCGACCTCGGTCAGAAGTACATGAGCGGTGAAGTTGACGTGATGTTCAACGGCAACTGGGTTCTTGCGGACTACCTGAAGGCCCGCCCGGGCACGCAGGTTGCTCCGTTCCCAGCTGGCGCCAACGGCCTTCCTTCGGTGGGCATGGTTGGTGTTGACGGTTGGCACATCAACGCATCAGGCATGAACAAGCCGTTGGCAATCAAGGTTGCCTCGATCCTTGCCTCGCCTGACTACGCCAAGATCATGGTTGACGGTGCCGGCCACGTGCCAGCATCAACCGCCATCGAGATCAAGGACCCGGTAACCAAGGCCTTCGCAGCTGCGATCGCTACGGGCACCCGACGTCCAGTTGAGGCGTGGATGAACAATTACTGGGGCAACTTCGGCTCGGCGTGGGACAGCGTCCTACAGACCGGCGCCGCAGGTGCTGACGCAGGCTTGACCGCATGCGATGGCATGGAGACTGCAAACTCTGACGCTGGCCTCTGGCCATAGTCGGCTGCTAGCCTCGGGCTAGCCGCACAGGTGTAACCGCGATTGGGGCGGGGGCTTCGGCTCCCGCCCCGATTGCTATCCAGGGGGGAGAGAAGAGAGGGAGGGCAGGGTGAGCATCTTCACACGCGTCAATCGCCGCTCGCTCACCCCCTACATGTTCCTTGCCCCCGCCATGATCGTCATGGCGATTGTCACCATCTATCCGTTGATCTTTCAGTTCTGGATGTCGTTCACCAACTATGGTCTCGCCAACCTGCGCCAAGGTGCGCCGGCGCCCGACTGGGTTGGCCTCGAGAACTACGTCAAGATTCTTACCAGCGAGTTGGCGATTCCAAACTACTCGTTCTTGCGACTCTTCCTCTACAACATCTTCTGGGCACTGAGCAACGTCACCATTCACATCATTCTCGGCGTTGCGATCGCGCTCCTACTGAATCACCCAGGGTTGAAGCTCAAGCGCCTGTATCGTGCGCTCTATGTGCTCCCCGTGCTGATTCCGCCGATTGTTGTTGCCACAACGTGGCGCAATATGTTCAATCAAGATGCAGGCGCCGTGAATATGTTGCTTGGGCTGGTTGGGCAAGTGTTTCGAATTCCGCCCGAAACGTTCCAGCTCGATTGGCTTCGCCAGGTTGAAGATCCGATCAGCTTCATTCCGCTGCCGCTCAGCTACTACGCCATGTTGATCGCCAACATCTGGCTCGGCTGGCCGCTGAACGCGGTGGTGGCAACGGGTGCACTGCAGGCGATTCCGAAGGATTTGTATGAGGCTGCCGAGATTGACGGAGCCGGCAAGTGGGCATCGTTCAAGACGATCACCCTCACCTACCTGCGACCGGCGATGGTCCCGTTTGCCATCTACGGCTTTGTGGTGACCTTCAACCTCTTCAGCCTCGCCTACTTCATGAGCGCTGGTGGGCCCTTCGGCCGTACTGAGCTGCTCGTGACGCAGGCGTACCGACTCGTGAACGAGCGACAGCTCTATGCGGTGGGCGCCGCCTTTGCGGTCGTGCTCTTCGTTATTCTGCTCACGATCAGCCTGATCACCAATCGCATCTCGAAGGCGACGGCGCGATATGACGACTTCTAAGCGCCGCTCGTTCCGGGAGCCGTCACTCCTCACCAAGATCCTGTTGCAGGTTGCCGCGATCGGCATCCTCATCACCGTGCTCTTCCCGATCATTTGGGTCTTTAGCGTCTCGCTCTCGCCGCTGAACCTGATCCGCCCCGACGGTCTCAACCTGATCCCGAAGGATGCGACCCTCGAGTCGTATCTCCAGGTGATCGAACGGCCTACCGGCAACCCGGTGAGCTTCCTTGAACTGGCGTTCAACTCGATGAAGATCGCTGGAGGCACAGCGCTGGCGAGCGTTGCGCTCGGCGTGCTTGCCGCCTATCCGCTTAGCCGCCTTGCATTTAAGGGGCGCACCTTCATCATGTTGGTGATTCTCGGCGTGCTGATGCTCCCCGCTGTTGCCACGCTTGCCCCACTCTTCGTCACCCTGAACAGCATCAAGCTCGACCTGCCGATTCTCGGCGCATTCAACCTGCGCAACTCACAGCTCGGTGTCGGCATCGCCATCGTTTCGGGCTCCCTCCCATTTGCGATTTGGAACTTGAAGGGCTATCTCGACACGATCCCACGCGAACTTGAAGAGGCGGCCGCCGTCGATGGCGCATCGCAAATGCGCATCTTCCGCAGTATTGTGCTGCCGCTTGCCCTCCCCGCTATTGCCGTCACCGGCTTCCTGGGCTTCATTAGCGGCTGGACCGAGTTCTACTACTCCTGGATGTTCCTGACGCAGCCGCGGGACTTCACGCTAGCGATGGCGCTCTCGGCGATGACCGGCACATATGCGTCGGCGATTCCGTGGCCGCTCGTCTCCGCCTTCTCGATCATGCTCACGCTGCCACCAGCGATTGTCTATCTGCTGAGCCAGCGCTTCATTACAGGCGGGCTTGCGGTCGGCTCGGTCAAGGGGTGAGTTCGCCGCGGCCCACGGGGCCACACACACCAGCCTGGGTGCGCGATGCTGTCTTTTATCAGATCTTCCCGGACCGATTCGCGCGCTCCGGGCGAACGCAGCCACCCGGCCCACTCGAAGCGTGGGATACCGCGCCAACACGCCACGGCTTTAAGGGGGGCGACCTTCGCGGCATCACGGAGCGACTCGGTGAACTGCAAGAGCTCGGCATCACCGCGCTCTATCTCTGCCCGATCTTCTCCAGCGCCTCGAA
The DNA here is from genome assembly GCA_040397255.1 of Candidatus Limnocylindrus sp. GTDB lineage: Bacteria > Chloroflexota > Limnocylindria > Limnocylindrales > Limnocylindraceae > Limnocylindrus. Next base: position 21,313 of record JBBAWJ010000008.1, on the reverse strand, counting down.
CCATCGTTATCACACGTACGACTACTTCAACGTGGATCCGATGCTCGGCGGTAACGAGGCGTTCCGCGAACTTCTTGATGCGGCGCACGCGCGTGGGATGCGCGTCATTCTCGACGGCGTTTTCAATCACGCCAGTCGCGGCTTCTGGCCCTTCCACCATGTACTTGAGAACGGTGCGGAGTCACCCTACGTTGATTGGTTCTATACCGACGAGGCCTTCTTGCGCGGCGACCGTCCACTGATCGCCTATCCAGAGGCGGTCGATTGGCACATGAAGCAGAGCGGCGGTGCAGGCGGTGGGGTCGCGAGCAACCTTGAGACCACCATCGGCTACAAGGCGTGGTGGCAGCTTCCTGCACTCCCAAAGATCAACGTTGGCAATGCAGAGGCCCGCGAGCACCTGCTGCAGGCGGCCGAGTTCTGGATTCGTTTCGGCGCCGACGGCTGGCGACTCGACGTACCAGAAGAGATTGATGATGAGAGTTTTTGGCAGGAGTTCCGGACACGCGTTCGCGCGATTAATCCTGAGGCATATACGGTTGGAGAAATTTGGAAGCGCGCCGATGCGTGGCTCACCGGCGATCGCTTCGACGCGGTGATGAACTACCCGCTCACCGAGGCGATCCTTGGCTATGCGGGGAGTGGGCGGCTAGCGCGGGATCTGGGCGACCATAACGACACGTATAAGCGCCCAGAGTTAGATGCGGCGCAGTTTGCGGAGAAGCTCACCGAGATCATGGGCTGGTATCACCCGGCCACTACGGCGGTGCAGCTGAACCTGCTCGGATCGCACGACACGCCGCGCCTGCGCAGCATCGTGGGCGGGAGCGCCGCTGCGGCACAACTCGCCACGCTCCTGCAGCTCGCCCTCCCTGGCGCGCCGTGCATCTATTACGGCGATGAGCTGGGAGCACTCGGTGCGAATGATCCAGCAAACCGTGGCCCGTTCCCTGCTGACCTCACCTCGGTCGACGCTGAGGCTGCGGCGTTCCGTGCCTATGTGCGTGGCGCCGTAGCGGCGCGACATGCGCATGTTGTGCTCCGCTCTGGTGCCCTACGCGTGGTGTACGCCGAGGGGCCCGTGCTGGTTCTCGAGCGGAGCGCGGACCCGGTCGGCTTTGAAGGGGCCCCACTCGCGCTTCAGCCAGGGGCGGCTCGCCGAATGGTGGTGGCGACCAACACCGGCGATACCCCCGCGCGCGTACAGGTACGGCTCGACGGGGTGAGTGGCGTGACGCGGATCGATTGGGAGGGTGTCACCGGCGCGGCAACGCTGCTTGGTGACGATGCCCTAGCAATTGAGCTGCCGCCCGTCAGTGGGGCGATCTTTCAGCTCCGCTGATGCAGGGGGTCGCGCGGTGGGGTGGTACCCCCGACGGGATTCGAACCCGTGATCTCCACCTTGAAAGGGTGGCGTCCTAGGCCTCTAGACGACAGGGGCGCGCGGATCGCAGCGTAGCACCGCTCTTAGAGCGCCGCCCCTATGAGGCGAGCTTGCCGAGGATGTCCGAGGCGCCGAGGGCGATTCCTGCGGCGATGGCGAACCCACCAGCCAGGAGGGCGGCGAGCATCGCCCGGCCGTCGCGGGCGCCACGAATCGCGCGAATCATGCTGATCGTGAGCATCAGCGAGGCGAAGGCGCAGGAGAGGCCAACCACGAAGGTGCCCACCGAGAGCTCGCCAATCTGGTCGGAGTTACGGATCGTGGCGACCCAGGCGAGGTAGAGGAGCGAGACGCCCACCGCCACGACAACGGCAACGAAGGTGCCGAGCGAAACGACGCCGCGCAGGCGGCTACGCAGCTTGGCTGGTGCACTCATCGCGGCAGGCTCCACATAGGCCTAGGGTACGACCTCCCAGATGATCGCGGTGTGAGCTGGCACGTCGACCCCGGTGGTAGGGTCGCCACCCCCTGTAGCGCCACTCGACCGAGCGACCTCGCGAAGGTTGACCCCGGCACCCAGGTTGAAGGTGAGGCGCTCGCCCCCGCCGCCCGCATTGACGGCGACCAAGAGGTCACCAACCGTCCACGAGCCAGCGACGCTGAGTTGGGCAATCTCACCAACGACCCCGTTAGCACGACGGGAGAAGAGGAGGGTGCGGCTCGCTGCGCCGCTCGCTCCAACGGCGAGCCAGTCCACGCAGGCGCCACGCACGTGGGGATGAGCGGCGCGGATGGCGGCGAGCGTCTGGTACCAGGAGAGCATGCTCAGGTCCGCCGCGCGCGCCGCAGGGAGCGGCGTTGGGCGCCGACCGCCAGAGCCACTGCCGTCGAGGCGGGCGGTGCGAGGGTCGGTTGGCAAGATTGGGAAGGTGCGACGATCGTCTGGATCTGTTGCGCCGCTCACGCCAATCTCATCGCCGTAGTAGACCGTTGGCGAGCCAGGGAGCAGGTACTGCATCGTTGCGGCGAGCAGCTGACGCGCCTTGCCGACGGTGAGGTTCTCCGCGATCTCTTTTCCATCGCGGCCGTTGCCGGGCGTGAGCTCCCAGAGTGATCGTGATGTGTCATGTGAGTCGAGCAGTGTGAGATTTGCCAGGGTGACAGCCGTCGGATAATCCTCGGCAATTCCCATCAGCTTTCGAATGAACAACACCGCGCTGCGATTCGTGCTGTCGGTCGCCCCTACCTCAGGCTTTCCACCGAGATAGGCGAGCACGGCATCACGGAAGCGGTAGTTCATCGTGGCGTCGGCGGCATCGCCGCGCAGTAGGCGTAGCGCGTCGCGACGGTTCCAGAGCTCACCAATGATCGGTGCGTTCGGCGACGCCGCCTTGAGCGCGATGCGGAACTCTTGCCAGAATCCCTCGGGGAAGCTGCCGTCGGGCATCACGTCGAGTCGCCAACCTGCAACGCCCTGCTGCAGCCACCAGCGCGCCACACCCGCATCGCCAGCCGGCGAGGCGAGGAGCGTGTCTGCAGGTGCACCCGAGGCGTCACCAAGGATCAGCGCACGTACCGCGTCGTTGTTCTTGTTGAGCACGGGAAGGGTGTCGTAGTTCGCCCACGCCACATAGCCCGCCGTGTTCGGGCCTGACGCGCCTGCGCACGGCCCCTTTGCTCCAGCCGACTTTGTCCAGATGAACCATTCGCGATACGGCGAATCAACCGACTCGCAGGCACCGACCGTTGGCCACCGCCCGTAGCGGTCAAAGATCGGCGAGTCAGAACTGACATGGTTAAAGACACCATCAAGGATCACTGCGATGTTCAGACTCTGCGCTGCGGTTAAGAGGCGTTGCAATCCCGCGTTTCCGCCGAGCCGTTCGTCAACCTGCATGAAGTCATTGCCATCGTAACGATGGTTGGAGTTCGCATCAAAGACCGGGTTGAGGTAGATCGTATTCACGCCGATGGAGACAAGATGCGGCAGGCGGAGGCGAATGCCGTCAAGATCACCACCGTAGAAATCTTCCCCCTTCGGTGGCGTTGCGGGGATCGTGTTCCACGGGATGATTGATGCGACGCCTTTGTAGCGCCGCTGCGCGCCACCATCGTTCAGCGGATTCGCGTTGGCGAATCGGTCAGGGAAGATCTGGTAGACAACCGATCCGCTCAAGAGCGGGCTGGCGGTGAACCCCTTCGGTGAGACAACGATCGCCCAGTCACCACCCACGTTGGCTGGCGAGATGCTGCCGAGGCCCTGATCGTTGATGTTGTCGTCAGAGAGCTTCACCGCTGCGGAGCCGTCCGCGATTTCAAAGTGGTAGCCGATCGCCGTGGGCTCACCCCCAACGTCGATGCTGGCTTGCCAGACATCGCAGAGGGCATCGGTGAGCTCATTCGCAGGGTCAAGGACGGGATCAGGGGCGAGGAGCGCGGTGAGCTCACCGCTCGCCCCGCGGTTAGACTCGTTGACCTCGGCACACGGAACGCCTCGTGCGACGCGTATGGCGGGGATCTTCGTTGCGGATCCGCCGAATGGCGCGGCGATGGAGAGCGCGACGGTAACGGCGTCGTCGCTCCCAGTGCGCACCTGGAGCACGACAGTAGTGCCAACCTCAACCGCGCCACCCGTAAGGCGATAGGCGGGGTCACGAGAGTCGTGACGAATCAGGAGCTCCTGGAGTTTGTCGTCACCCCCGACCTCTGCGGCAGGGTCGGTCGGGTCGCCCGCTGGCCCGCACCCGGCGGCAAGGAGTGCGGCAACGAGGGTGATGGGAAGGGCGCGGCGCCAAGGCGCGGCGGGCTCGGGTACGATCAGAGGCACTATGGAAGTGAACGGCATCCGCATTCCCACAATCATCGCTGAGAATAGTGCCGCGCGCTGCGACAGTTGCTCGGCGCAGATCCAGGGCGCCCCATTCCGCATCAGCGTGCTCGACACCACCGCAACCGAGGTTGCTCCCTCGTTTGGTGAACCGTCGCCCATTAATCCTGGGCCATTCCAGTTCTGCACCGACCCCGCCTGCCCGCCGCGCTGGATGGCGACGCGCGGCTGGCTTCACTGCAGTCGCAGTGGCGTGCGCGAGATCATGCGTCCGATCCGACTGCCACACGGTGCCGGCGCTGAGTTCGGACTCTGCGATGGGCTGCATCACGATGCTCACGAGTTTCTGCCGGCGTAAGCCGGAACCAGCGTGACAACGCTCATCCCAGCGCTCACCGCGCTCTTCGCCCTGCTCTTCGCCGCGCTCCTCTTTGATCAGTATCGAACGCGTCGCGGTGCGTATCAGTTGGCGTGGGGCGTTGGCGCACTCGCCTTCTCCATGGCAGCCGGCGCTGAGGCGCTCGCTGCGGCAATCGGCTGGAGCGAACCGATCTATCGCGTCTGGTATCTCTTCGGCGCGGTCTGGACCGCAGGCTGGCTCGGTGCTGGCACGATTCTGCTGCTGGCAAAGACGCGCTTCGGATACTGGTATGCGCTCTGCCTCGCCCTCTCCGGCCTCTTCACGATTCTGGTCGCACGTCGATTGGAAGATCCGTCGGCGGGACCAACTGCGCTTGTCTATGCGCTCACCGCATGGGGCGCCGCGATTGCGATTGGCTGGCTCTCGTACATGGGTGATGCGCGGTGGGCACGCTTTGCAATCACGTTGACCGCAGGGCTGAGCGTTATCGCCGTGCCACTTGTGGTGATCGCCGAGCTTCCCGCGCCAGGGTGGGCGACAGACCCAGCGACCGGCGCGCCGATCGCGCTCTTGCTCCCGCCAGAACTTCGCCTCCTGACGCCAATCTTGAATGTGAGCGGCGGGCTTGCGTTGCTAACGGGTGCCCTCTTCTCGATCTACGTCTTCATGCCGAAGCGCCGTGTGCTCCCCTATTCGAGTGATCCAGATCAGCGCGGTGATGAGCTGCTCTTTAATCTGGCGATCGCCCCCGTGGCACTCACCGTGAACTTCGTGCGCAGCGTTCCCGATGCCTGGCGCGCCTGGCGCGATGGCAGCCTCAATCGTCGTGTTCCGGCGACGGCGCTCATCGCTCTGGGTGCCTTCGTGCCGAGCCTTACCGATACGCTGAATCGAGCCGGATCCACCGAGGGGTACCAGGTGGGGAAGCTGATCGGGGCGCTCCTCCTCCTCTGCGGGTTCCTGGCGAGCGTCGAAGCGACGAGTGAGGTGCGACTGCCGCTCCTTGGTCGGCCCGTGAGAGCGTTGCTCAGGTGGGTTCGCCGCGCGGGGTGACTGATATCCTGAGACCCAGCACCGCACGGAGGCCCCAATGAAGATCCGCACCGCAGTTCTCCCCGTTGCCGGATGGGGCACCCGATTCCTTCCCGCGACGAAGGCCGTTCCGAAGGAGCTGCTGCCGATCGTTGATCGCCCCGCCATTCAGTACGCCATCGAAGAGGCGGTTGCCTCAGGGATTGAGCGGGTCATCCTCGTCACGAGCGAACATAAGCGAGCGATTGAAGATCACTTCGACATCTCGGCCGACCTTGAGGCGATCCTTGAGCAGCGCGGTGATATTGAGCACCTTCGCGCCGTGCGAGCGGTTGCTGACATGGTCCACCTTGTGACGATTCGTCAGAAAGAGCAGCTCGGCCTCGGCCACGCCGTGCTCATGGCGCGAGACGCCGTTGGTCATGAGCCATTTGCCGTGATGCTCCCCGACGACCTCATCTTCGGCACGACCCCTGCGCTCGCCGAACTCATGGGCGCGTATGTCGCCACACAGGCATCGGTGCTCGGCGTGATGCGCGTTGCGCCGTCAGAGACGCATCGCTATGGCATCGTTGACCCAGACACCACGCTGCCAACCAGTGATCAGGGGCGAACAATTCCGCTTCGCGGCGTCGTCGAGAAGCCCGACGCAGCGCATGCACCTTCAGACCTTGCCGTTGTTGGTCGCTACATCCTTAGCCCGAAGATCTTCGAGCGTCTTGAACAGACGCCACACGGCCTGAACGGTGAGATCCAACTAACCGACGCGATCCACACCCTGGCGCAGGAGCAGCCAGTCGTCGCGCGCCACTTCTCTGGAACGCGCTATGACGTTGGCTCGCCAGAGGGTTGGCTTCGCGCGAACCTTCATGTTGCGCTCGATCACCCGGTTTATGGACCGGTCGTTCGTGGGGCGGTCGTCGCCGAAAACGAGCGCCTTACGTGACGCCATCAGCACGTGACGAGCGCACGCTAAAGCCCGGCGACATCGTTGCCGGCCGCTATCGACTGCAGGAGCTGATCGGCGAAGGAGCAGCCGCACTCGTCTTTCGCGCCACCGATGAGGCGCTCGGCCGCGACGTGGCCGTCAAGGTGCTCCGCGCGCCACTAGCAACATCTCGTGCCGCCGCTGATCGATTCCGCGCCGAGGGTCGCGCCGCCGCCATCGTCGCGCATCCAAACGTTGCTGCTGTGTTTGATGTTGCACCCGAGGGTGAATCACCAGCGATCATCATGGAATTTGTTGACGGTGAAGACCTCGCCTCGATGCTGCGCCGTGTTGGCCCACTCGTGCCACGTCGCGCTGCAGCCGTTGCCGCACAGGTCGCGCGCGGACTTGCCGCCGCACATGTGCGCGGCATCATTCATCGCGATGTCTCGTCGCGCAACATTCTGATCAACCGTGAAGGTCGCGCACAGATTGCCGACTTTGGCATCGCACAGGCAATGCATGAGGTTGACGGAAGTGAAGCGGCTGCGCGCAGCGGTCAGCGGCCGGAGGGTTCGGTTGGGTACCTTGCGCCAGAGGTTTTGGCCGGGAGTCCGCAATCTGCGGCGTCAGACCTCTTCGGCCTCGGCGTCGTGCTCTTTGAGCTACTGACAGGGCATCGCCCGTTTGATCGCCTGAGCGGCGTGGAGTTGAAGGAGCGTCGCGGCCAGGCGCCCGCCCCATCGCCTCGCGAGCTGCGACCCGACATCTCCCCAGAGCTTGACCTAATCACGATGCGGCTGTTGGCACCGAAGCCGAACGAACGGTATGTGAACGCAACGACTGCCGCAGATGCGCTTGAGACCTACGTCGTGCAGGCGAATCGCACCGCCGTCCCATCGCGTGCGGTTGGGCCAGCCGCCGGCGCACCCCGTGCCCTTGCGGGGACACGCGTGGCTCGGGTTGCAGCGGAGGCCGGGCCGGGTGAGCCGGAGATGCTTCCAGATCCGAACGACGTCGGTGGCGAGGAGCCCTCTGATGTGGGCGACACGATGTCGCTGCGCACCATGCTCCTAGCGATTGGCGGCGTCGCCCTCACGGCACTGCTTCTTGTGGGCGGTGTGATCTTGGCGCTTCGCCTCTTCACCGCGGGGACTGGCCCAGATAACAACGTGAAGGTGCCGAGCCTCACCACGCTGACGCTGGCTGAGGCGATCCCCATCGCTGAGGGCCTCGGCCTGCGCGTACAGGTCGTTGAGCGGGTGAGCTCGTCTGACCAGCCGGTCGACACGATCCTGTCGCAGTCGCCTGGGAGCGAGACGCTGGTGCCACTCAACACCGTCATCGAGGTACGCGTGGTGGCCGGGAGCGGATTCGTGGTGGTCCCTGACATTCGCGGATTGAGCGAGGCGGATGGGATCGCTGCGCTGGCGACGGCAAAGCTTGTGCGAGGCGCGACCTTCTCCGAATACTCAGACACCGTTCCGCCTGGTGAACTGGTTCAACAGAACCCACGCCCTGGCGTGCAGGTTGCGAGCGGTACGGCGATTGATCTTGTGGTCTCGCTGGGACCCGAGCCTGCGCCGAGCCCGTCACCAAGCCCAAGCGGTGCGGACTTACCGCAGGTGCCAGACCTTCGCTGTTCGACCATTGCAGATGCGACAGCGCTTCTATCGATGCTCGGCCTCTCGCTAGACGCGCCATCAGCGCTACTGGATCCAACAGATCGCATCGACAGCTTCTCGCCGTTTGCAGGAGTGTCCGTCGAACTTGGGAGCGAGATTACGATCGTGTCGAGTGTGCCAGCAGGGACGGCGATCGCCGGCTGTCCGTAGCGGACTAGGCCTCTAGCCCCTCCCAGAGTCCGCCACTCGCCCAGGTAAGTCGGGGGCGTTCAGGGAGCGTTCCATCCACACCGCGCTCGTGCTGCGCGGCGGCCTGCAGCGGCACCGGCGCCGTCCAGCACTCTTTCACGTCACTCTCGGCGACGAGGCGACGCTTCTTATCGATGCCGCAATACGAGACCTTGCTAATGACGGAGCGGCGCATGTGCCGACAGCTTCCACACGAGGCGGTCGGCGTCTTACACACCCAACACTGACCAGACTCCTCTTGGATCGCGCTGCACGTTGGGCAGCGCCACGTGAGGGCCGGTGCAGCACTCACGGCTTCACCAGGTAGGAGCGGAAACTCTGGGTGCCAGAGATTGGGTCACCCACAGAAAGTTCATAGGTCACAGTGACAAGGCCACGTCCCTCGGCAGCGTAATTATCAGGGAATAGATAATCCCATGCGGCTCGGCCATTAACGTCGGAGGTGACACATACAGGAGAACTTGGGGGCAATTGATATGGAGTGACATACATGCACACCTGCACGTTTGCAGCAGGTGCACCTGTTGAGTCGGTTGCTGTTGCGGTGACGCGAAATGCGATCGGCTTCTTGCTCAGGATGATCGTTCCTGGATTTAGGATGATTGAGATTTGGCCGACCGATGCGCTCGTCGAGATCTCAACGCTCTTGGATGTCTGGTTCCCTGCTCCATCAGTCGCCGTGATCGTTAGCACGTTTGTTCCATCGCGCAGCGTGATGCCAATGGAGAACGCACCCTTCGTTGTGGACCTTCCGCTCTCAATCGTTCCCGTTGTCTCGTTACGCACCTGCACATCAATATCCTTATCGGTCTTCCCCGTGACGGTGACAGCGTCACCGTTCATGATTTCTCCTGGAGTCGGCGCTGTGATGGTCAGCGACGGAGCGGTTGTATCGCGCACGATTGTGATTGGAGCTGAGCGCGTCCCCTCAACGCCGTTCACCACGACGACCGCTTCAATCACGTTGGTGCCAGCCGAGAGAGGAATCTGCGCCACGTCAAAGCCTGCCGTCTTCGGCATGTTGATCTCAGCACCAGTGATAACCGATCCATCATCGCGCGTGATGATGATGCGAATAATTGCATCACTCTTCTCGAGGAGATCCTGCGGCAGTGTGCCGCTGACGGTAATGGTTGAGGCGGCGGTGATCGGGTCACTCGGCTCGCTGAGCGTCGGCCGCCCCGGTTCAACTGAGGCGGGCGGCGGCGTAGGCGAGCTGTTGCCACCAATTGAGGTGATGAAGGGGAGCGCAATTGCAGCGAGGCCAATCGCGCCAGCAGCGACGAAGAGAGTGACAAACGTGGAGAGGGCGGTCGCAATCGTTCCGCCGAGGCCGCGTGACGTGGATTGGGATCGCTGAGATGCTGAGTCAACGCGATAGGGGGGCGTGTACCCCTCAGAGCGACCAGGGAGGCCGCGCTGTGGTGGCTTCGAACTCGATCGACGGAAGAGTCCCATAGGGCGATTCTCGCACGCAGCGCGCCGAGACCGCTACGCTCCAACGATGCCCGATCAACCGAGTGACCCGCAGCTGATCCTCGAGATGCGCGATCGCGTTGCGCGCGCACGCGCCGAGGTCGTTCTTGCCGCAGGAGAGGGGCGTGGCGCCGACGCATGGCGTGCCGCACTGGTGGCACTCGAGTCGCGCGGGCGCTTCGGCATTCGTATGGGGCTGGGGCGCTCGAACGCCCTCCTTCGTGCGCTCGGATCACCCGAGACGGGAGTTCGTGGTGCGCTCGTCGCCGGAACCAACGGCAAAGGGAGCGTCGTTGCCCTCGTCTCGGCGGCCCTCCGCGCGGCGGGGATTCGCCACGCCACCACGCCGAAGCCGCATCTGGTCAGCTACCGGGAGCGGGTGCAGATCGATGGGCAGCCACTCGCCCCACTCCCGTTCGCCCAGGCGGTCGCGCGTGCCCTCGATGCCGCCGACCAAATCGAAGAGCGTGTGGGACCAGCCACCGAGTTTGAGATCCTCGTCGGCGCCATTTTCGAAGCGCTCCGCCAGGAGGAGATCACCACGGCGATCGTTGAGGTTGGTCTTGGCGGCCGGCTCGATGCAACACATGCCTGGGCTGGCGGCGTTGCTGTGGTGACCAATGTTGGCCTAGATCATCAGCAGTACCTCGGCGACACCATTGAAGCGATCGCCAAAGAGAAGGCGGCAATCATCGTGCGCGGCGATCGTGCAGTGATTGGCGCGAGCGAACGCGGCGGTGCGCTCGATGTGATTTGCCATCGTGCTCAACGTGTTGGCGCACCCTTCACGATCGCGCGTGCTGGTGCCACTCGCTCACTCGGACGCGACGGCATTGAGGTGGAGCTCGAGGGGCGCGGCGCGGTGCGCGTTGGGCTACTCGGTCGACATCAAGGAGCAAATGCTGCGGTCGCTGCCGCGACACTCGACGCCCTGCGCGACGCAGGGATTGTTTCGGTGAGCGACGAAGAGATGCGCACCGGATTTGCCGCAGCGCGATGGCCGGGCCGTATGGAGCTGATCCCAAACGCACTCGGTGGCGGTGATGAGCGCGACATCCTCCTTGATGGTGCACATAACGAAGATGGCGCCGCAGCGTTGGCAGCCTCACTCGTAGACCTTGCGCCACACCTACGCAGCGCAAACGGTGCACGGAACACGCCACCCGTGCTGATCCTTGCCGCGATGGCTGACAAATCAATTGCAGAGTTGAGCGCCGCGCTTGCTACGTCACCAACGCTGCGCGCCGCGCAGGTTATCTGCACGAGCGTTGGTGATGTGCGCTCCCTTGCACCAGAGCAACTTGCCGCGGCGGTGCGTGCCGCCAGACTTGGCGTGCAGGTGCAGATCGCTGCAAACCCGAACGCGGCACTGCTTGCAGCGGCAGAGCATCAGGGGCCAATCGTTGCAGCGGGATCGCTCTACCTCGTCGGTGCGATCCGCGGCGAACTGATGCGACGGGGTGTGCTCTCAGATGACGGGAGCCGTGATGACGTGGCAGGATCAGCCCTATGAGTGAGATCCCAACGAACCGCGAAGCGATCAGCCACTCGTACGCGCCAATTCCGGCCACGACGATCGGCCCACTGCGCGCTGTGTGGGGGAGCCGTACCTACGTGATGGCGGTGGCGAACCTTACCCCCGACAGCTTCTCGGGCGATGGCCTCATTGCGCCGAGTGACACCACAGACGATCTACTGGATCGCGTAGAGCAGCTCGCGCGCAACGCGGTGCGCGATGGCGCTGATCTGCTTGACCTTGGCGCTGAGTCGACGCGACCGGGACATACGGAGATCTCAGCAGCGGACGAGATCGCTCGGCTGATCCCCGCGATTGAACGCCTTCGTCGCGTGCTCCCAACGTTGGCACTCAGCGCCGACACCCAGAAGGTTGAGGTGGCCGCCGCCGCACTCGATGCAGGGGCGCACATGCTGAACGACATCTGGGGGACACGTTCGGGCGATGAGATGCTGCAGCTCGCCGCTGAGCGCGGCGTGCCGATCGTTGTCATGCATAACCGCAAAGAGGTAGCCACTGGCGAGCAGGCCGCCAACTTCACCGAGGAGTTCATGGACGAGATGGCGGCCGTTGTGGCGCGCGGCCGCGCTCTGGGCATTCCGCCGGAGCGGCTGATCCTCGACCCTGGATTCGGCTTCGGGAAGGGTCCCGCGCAGAACCTCGTCAGCCTTCGCCTCCTCGGCGCCCTGCGTGATCTAGGCCACCCCGTGCTGCTCGGCACGAGCCGTAAGTCTACGCTCGGGCGCGTCATCGACGGGTCCCCAGCTGACCGCCTGGCGGCCACGGTGGCCACGAGCGCGCTCGGGGCCATTGCTGGGGTCGATATCGTGCGCGTGCATGACGTGCAAGAGAACCGCGATGCGGTGCGCGTCATCGATGCTGCACTTCGCGCAAAGGGCGATCAGCCCGATGATGCCATCGGCCCCAACCCGAATCGTGCTGACCGGCCTCTGCGCCCGAGCCAGCGTGACCGGATCACCGTATACAACTTGCGCTTTGATGCGGCACATGGCGTCTACCCGGAGGAGCATCAGAAGCCGCAGCCATTCTTCGTCGACGTTGAAGTGGACGCCGATCTTGCCCCAGCTGGTCGCGGCGACGCCCTCGCCGCCTCAGTCGATTACAGCGAACTCGTGCGCGTCGCAGTTGAGCGCGTGGGGACTGGAGGCCACGCTGATCTCATTGAAGCGCTGGCAGAGCGCATTGCCGACGCCGCGATGGAGGTTGTTGCAACGAGCGGAGCGACCGTGCACGAAGTGCGGGTGCGCGTACGCAAGCCTGAGGCTGCTGTTGCGGCGCCGATTGATTGGGCCGGTGTTGAGGTTGTACGCAAGCCGTAAGGCCAGCGACGCATCAACCTACTCGGTTGGGCGAATCCCCAACTCCACCGTGATCGTGATTGATGAGCCATCGCGAAGCACGGTCAACGTAATTGTCGCGCCGGGCGAGTACTGCACCAACAGATCTTGCAGCGGGTGCGCCTCGTCAATTTCTGTCTCGTTGACGGCGGTGATGATGTCACCGCTCTTCAGTCCCGCCGCCTCAGCTGGGCTGCCGGAGATGATTGGCGATGTGGTTCCGTCAGCGACGATCCATGCACCGGCGCTGACAGAGAGACCATTCTCAGTGGCAATACGCAGATTGAGTGCCGTGTAGCGCACGCCGACCCACGGTCGCGACAGCGGGATGCCCGCGAGCGCCTGCTCAAGGATCGGTCGAGCGATATCAATTGGAATCGCGAATCCAATGCCAGCTCCCTCTGTAGAGATTGCGGTGTTGATGCCGATCACGGCACCGCTTGAGTCGACCAGTGCGCCACCAGAGTTTCCTGGGTTGATTGCGGCGTCGGTTTGAATCAGTCCATTAATGGATCCACTCTCCGTCGTGATGTCACGGCCGAGTGCCGAGACAATGCCAGCGGTGACAGAGTTGGTGTACACGCCGAGTGGTGAGCCGATCGCGATCGCGGTCTGCCCAACCTTGATGCCACTGGAGCGTCCGAGTGTTGCCGTAGGCAGCCCGGCGGCGTCAATCTTTACGACAGCAAGATCGGTAAGGGTGTCAACGCCGTAGACCGTGCCAGTAAAGTCTCGGCCATCTTTGAGGTGAACAAGAATGGAGGTCTCGCCGGCAACAACGTGCTTGTTTGTCACAATCCAACCATCAGCCGAATAAATCACACCAGAGCCGATGGAATCACCATCAACTGTGGTGACCTCAAGGGTGACGATTGCGGGAGAGACCCGTTCTGCAACAGCAACAATCGCCGACTGCTCGGAGACCAGTGTCTGTCGAATCTGCGTGGTGATGTCACCACCAGAGAGGCCATCAAGCAGGAGAATCGTCGCCGCAACGCCACCGCCAGCGCCAAAGAGCAGCGAGAGGGCGAGCATCCCGGCGATCGCGCCGCGGCTGAGCGATCCGTTTCCGGCACGAAGCGAATTGCGCGCCGCCTGTAGGGGGCCACTCTCTCGCGTGACCCAGGCGGCTGGTCCCGTGGCGGGCTCTGGCTCAAATCGAAGTGGCGAGCGCCGCTTCACTGGAGCCTTTGTTACCCTCTTTGGGGCTGCGGGGGTGCGCTTCGCTTTCTCAACCACGTTGCGTCTCCTTTGGATCTTCGGCGCTCTCAGGTGCCACGCTCAATGAGGCGGGCGTCTCACTCACCGTAGAGGATGGGGGATCGGCACGTAGAACACTGCGAAGGCGGAGTGAAGTTTTCGCAACCTCACCGAGGAGGGCTGCGGCACGCCGACCGAAGCTCACGAGCGTGGCTGGTCCCGCCTCAGTTAGGGGAGCCTCAGGGACCTCCTCCTCAACCGCCTCGGGGTCGGCTGGGAAGGTGAGGGCGAAGCTCGCCCCCTCGCCAGGGAGGCTTTCGACCACGATGCGCCCAGCGTGCATGTCCACGATCGACTTCACGATCGCCAGGCCGAGGCCAGAGCCCGTGGCTCGGGCGGCCCGGCTCGTCGCCGCCAGGCCCTCGGTACCGCGGTAGAAGCGATCGAAGATGCGCGGCAGCTCGTCCGACGAGATGCCGACCCCCGTATCGCGGACGGTCACCGTCGCAGCCCCGGTTGAGAGGAGTTGTACCGAGACAAGGACGCTGCCACCCCGCGCGGTGAACTTGAGCGCGTTGGCAACAAGGTTGGCAACAGCCTGCCCGACAAGCGCAGCATCGTGACGAACAAGCACCTTGCGTGTCGGCATGCGCTCGTCCACTGCGACACCTGCACGGCGTGCACCCGCAGCCGCCTGCTCCACCGCTGCACGCACGCTTGAGCGCATGTCGCCAACCACGAAGACTGGGCGAGCAATTCCCGCATCAAACCGCGAGAGTTCAAGAATGTTGGAGGTGAGTGCGTCCATACGCTCAAGCTGCCGACCGGCCTCAACGAAGAGGCTCTTCCTTGTTGCCTCATCAGTAGTGGAATCTTGTAGTAAGTCAACGAACGCGCGCAGAGCGGCGAGTGGCGTGCGAAGCTCATGTGACACATCAGCAAGATGCTCTTGTCCACGATCGCGCTCGCGGCGCAGCGCCTGCATTGACCCTTGTAGTCGATCAGCCATGAGATTGAACTGATCAAGCAGCGCCACCATCTCGTCGTTTGCCGCAACCTCAATTCCTGTCGGCACACGAGCAGAGAGGTTTCCATCACTGATCGCCGTCGCCGTTTCGGAGAGGAGTTGAACAGGCTTTGCAAATCTTGCTGCAGCAATTGCAGAGACAATGATGGCCACAATCATCGCGAGAATGCCAACAAAGGTGATCGTTCCAGTGATTCCCGCAAGCCGCCATGCGCGCGTTGTCAGTGGCGAGATCAGCGTGACCTCTATGCTGATCGACGACGGGGCGCCGCCAATGATCACGACGCTCGGTTCTAGCTGAATTGAGTCACGCGCCTCCCCAGCCTCAAGCACCGCGCCATCGGAACTGATGAGGAACTCCGATTCAGCCGCAGGAGAGAAGAACTCCTTATCTGGATTCCATGTGCCAAATCGAACGCGAACATCTGCACGAGCGATGTCGAGCGCAAGCTGCTGCAACTCCGGGTCTTGCAGCAAGAATCGTTCACGCACCTCCGCGTTGAGCTTGCCACTGCTATCGAGGATGTTCTTGGTCCCCGCAACGCTTTGTGCAAGGCTACGAACGGCACTCAAGACAGCGGCAGTGCGAGCCGTCTGCGCCGCGCGCTCCTGCGTTTCATACTCTTGCGATATGCGATCAACAACAAGGTAGCCAGAGAGCGCTAGTGAGAGCGCCACAATGCCAAGGAAGGCGATCGTGAGACGTGCGCGCAGCCCTCGGGGTGGTACGCCGTACAGGGAGTCGGTAAGCGGGCTCAGGCGCCGCTCCGTTCACCACGGTCGCTGCGGTCAGAGAAGCTGTACCCCACACCGCGAACGGTCAACACGAAGCGTGGCTTGGCTGGATTCGGTTCAACCTTGTCGCGCAAGTGACTGACGTGCACGTTGATCGTCTTCTCGTCACCCGCAATCGCTGCGTCGTAATCGCGCACACGTTCAAGAAGGTCTCGCCGACCGAAGACGCGCCCCGGCTTCTCCGCAAGGATGCGCAGAATCTCAAACTCCGTTGGGGTGAGGGTGATGCGTGCGCCACCACGTGTGACCTTGCGGCGCTCAAGGTCAATCACCAGATCTTCAGCCCGAATGACACGTCCGCCCATCGCATCGGCGAGGTCGCCGTAGGCACGGCGCAGGTGCGACTTCACCCGGGTGAGCAGTTCGCGAACGCGGAAGGGCTTCGTCATGTAGTCGTCGGCGCCAAGCTCAAGGCCGAGGATGGTGTCAACCTCCTCATCGCGGGCGGTCAGGATGATGACGGGGGCCTTGGAGCCCCCAGCGCGGAGGCGGCGGAGGAGCTCGAAGCCATCGATTCCAGGGAGGCGGACGTCGAGGATCAGGAGGTCGGGAGCCTGTTTCATACCGATCTCGAGGCCCTTGTCGCCGGTCGCGGCCATGAGCGGCAGGTAGCCCTCGCCCTTCAGCGCCACCTCAAGGGCGAGCGCGACGGCTGGATCGTCTTCAACAACAAGGATCGTGGCTGCCATGCTCCGATGCTACACCCCTGACGGGGCTATCCTTCGCCTCGTATGAGCACGCCAAGCGCCCCCCAGGTGATGAACGGCAACCTAACGCCTGCTGCCACCCTCGCGGTGAAGGAGCGCGGCAAGGCCCTCCTGAGCCGACCGACCCTGAATAAGGACACCGCCTTCAGCCGTGAGGAGCGCCGCCTCCTCGGCCTCGATGGGCTCCTCCCCGCGTCGATCTTGACCCTTGAGGAGCAGGTCGCCGTGGAGCTGGTCAAGATCCGCCGCAAGCAGGACCCACTCGAGCGCTACATCGGCCTCGCTGCGCTCCAAGATCGCAACGAGACGCTCTTCTATCGCCTCCTTGTTGAGAACGTCGAAGAGTTCCTGCCGATCGTCTACACGCCAACCGTCGGCGAGGCGTGCAAGCGCTGGAGTCAAATCTGGCGTCGTGCACGCGGCGCATGGATCACGCCCGAGGATGCATCGCGAATTCCCGAGCTGCTGCGCAATGCATCTGGTGGCGCAGAGATTCGCCTGATCGTTGTCACCGACAACGAGCGCATCCTTGGCCTCGGCGATCTCGGCGTCGGCGGCATGGGAATCCCAATCGGCAAGCTCTCGCTCTACACCGCCGCCGCGGGGATTCAGCCATCGTGGGCACTCCCAGTCTCGCTTGATGTTGGCACTGACAACAGTGAACTGATCGCCGATCCGAACTACCTTGGTCGCCGAACGCCGCGACTGCGTGGTGCCGAGTACGACGCATTCGTAGAGAGCTTCGTCCATGGCGTTCAGGCAGCGTTCCCAGGCTGCGTCATTCAGTGGGAAGACTTCAAGCAGCAGAACGCGATCCGGATTCTTGAGCGCTACCGAAACAGCGTCCCCTCGTTCAATGATGACATTCAAGGTACCGGCGCGGTTGCGCTTGCCGGCATCATCGCGGCGATCGTTGCGGGTGGCGGATCGGGTACGGGCAAGATTGAGGATCAACGAATTCTCTTCTACGGCGCTGGTGCAGCAACGCTCGGCATTGCGCGACTCTTGCGCTTCACGCTGGCTGCTGCCGGCCTGCAGGGAGCGGCACTTGATACCGCGATCATCGCCCTCGACTCAAAGGGCGTCGTACACGAAGGGCGTGCTGAGCTGGGTGACGGCAAGAGCGAGCTTGCACTTTCAAGCGCTGCAGTTGCTGCACTCGGCATTGGTAACCTGCTGGAGGCAGGACTCGCTGACGTGATTCAACAGGTGAAGCCAACAATCTTGATCGGCACGAGTGGTCAAGCCGGCGCATTCAACGAGTCGGCGATTCGCGCAATGGCGGCGGGCACAGTGGCGCCAATGATCTGGCCGCTCTCAAATCCAACGTCGTGTGCTGAGGCGACGCCGAGCGACATCTTCACCTGGAGCGATGGTCGCGCGGTTGTTGCAACGGGTTCACCCTTTGATCCGGTATCTGTTCGCGGCACATCGCGAACGATTAGCCAGGCGAACAATGTCTACATCTTCCCGGGCGTTGGCCTCGCAGCGATCGCCGGGCGACTGAAGTCGGTCCCAGATGAAGCCTTCGCTGTTGCGGCGAAGAGACTTGCCGCGCTGACGGCGGAGAGTGCCCCTGCAGGAGGCGCGCTCTATCCGCCACTTGCGGACCTGCGCTCTATTAGTCGCGCCATCGCCATTGCCGTTATTGAGGCGGGCGCAGCGGCGGGATGGGCCTCCGCGGCCGACGGGGCGCGTGCCGCCGAACTCGTTGACGGGGCAATGT
Organism: Candidatus Limnocylindrus sp.; assembly: GCA_040397255.1. Taxonomy (GTDB): domain Bacteria; phylum Chloroflexota; class Limnocylindria; order Limnocylindrales; family Limnocylindraceae; genus Limnocylindrus. The sequence continues at coordinate 3,102 of JBBAWJ010000008.1, read as the reverse complement.
GGAGCCCGAACTACCGCACCTACGTTCCCGCTTAAACTACCGAAGAGCGAAAGGAGGAGTCATGCGAATCGGCGTCTTGCGCGAAACAGCCTCAGGCGAGCGACGCGTTGCCCTGGTTCCCGATGCCGTCACCAAGCTGGTGGCGGCTGGCCACCAGATCGTTGTGCAGCGAGGCGCCGGCGAGGCGGCCGGGTTCCTCGACGCCGCCTACGAGAAGGCGGGAGCCACACTCGCCGTTGACGCCGCCGCCCTTTGTGGCGGTAACCCCGAGATCATCGTGAAGGTGCGCAAGCCGAGCAGCGCTGAGGCGGCACTGCTGCCGAAGGGCTCCACCCTCGTCGCCCTCTTGACCCCTGGCTCCAACGACGACCTTCTGCCAGCGCTCAAGGAGCGTGGCCTCACCGCTCTCGCCCTTGAGTTGGTGCCACGCATTAGCCGCGCCCAGTCGATGGACGTGCTCTCCTCACAGAGCGGCGTCGTGGGCTATAAGGCAGTGCTGGTTGGCGCGAGCGCACTCGACAAGTTCCTGCCGATGTTGACCACAGCAGCCGGAAGCATCGCCCCAGCGAAGGCCTTTGTGCTTGGCGCCGGCGTCGCCGGCCTCCAGGCCATTGCCACGGCACGCCGCCTCGGTGCGGTGGTGAGCGCCTTCGACGTGCGATCAGCCGCTGGGGAGCAGGTGCGCTCGCTCGGCGCACAGTTCGTCGAGCCTGCGGCGAAGGCTGAGGGGACGGGCGGTTACGCTCGCGCCCAGACCGAAGACGAAGCGTCTCAGAACGCCGCGATCATCGCCGACCACATCAAGAGCCAGGACCTGGTGCTGACGACTGCACTGATCCCTGGGCGCAAGGCGCCGATTCTCGTCACTGATGCGATGCTTGCCAGCATGCGACCAGGATCTGTTGTGCTCGACCTCGCCGCCGAATCGGGTGGCAACGTTGAGGGCTCCGTTCCAGGCGAAACAGTGGTGCGCCACGGCGTGCAGCTGATCGGCGTCGCCAATATCGCCGCGTCGGTTCCACTCCACGCCAGCCAGATGTTCTCCACCAATGTGCGCACACTCTTGACGCACCTGAGTGGCGAGAACGGCGCGCTGACCGTGAACGCCGCTGACGAAATCACCGGGCCGATGCTTGTGGTGCATAACGGCGCTATGCCGGTGAAGACGTCATGACCGCGCTGTTGACTGCCCTCGGTGCCGCCGCCGCCTTTATTGCGGCGACCTCCGGCGGCACCCCGACCGCAGCAGCAGCATCAACGACGCTCATCGACGCGCAGATTGTGGAGGTCTACGTCTTCCTCCTCGCCGCGTTCATCGGCTTCCAGATCATCACTAAGGTGCCACCACTCCTGCACACGCCGCTCATGGCGGCCACAAATGCGATCTCGGCGATCAGCCTCGTTGCCAGCATCGTGATCGCTGGCGCTGAGCGACCACTCTTCATCAACATCATGGGTGCGGTTGCGGTTGCCGCCGCAACGATCAACGTGGTCGGCGGATTCGTCATCACCGACCGCATGCTGAAGATGTTTAAGAAGACTGAGGGGCCGAAGTGATCGACCAGCAGATCGGCGCACTCTTCGTGCAGGTAGCCTACATCGGCGCCTCTGCTGCGTTCATCCTCGGCCTCCGCGGCCTGACGAAGCCTGACACCGCACGCCGCGGCATGCAGCTCGCCGCATTCGGCATGCTGCTCGCCATCATCGGCACCCTGTTGAACCACGAGATCGTGAGCTACCAGTTCATCATCATCGGCCTTGTTGTGGGTAGCGCCATCGGCTTGCCGATGGGCCTCCTGGTACCGATGACCGCCATGCCGCAGCGTATCGCCGTCAGCCACATGTTCGGTGCCCTGGCGGTGACACTCGTCGGGATCGCTGAGTTCTTGCACTACCGCGACGTTCCAGGCGGCCCTGGTGTGGTCAAGATGATCGCCCTTGGATTCGAGACGCTCTTCGGCGCCCTCACCATCACGGGCTCCTTCATGGCGTTCGGCAAGCTGCAGGGCTTCATTACCGGTCAGCCGATCACCTTCCCTGGACAGAAGCTGATCAATGCCGCAGTCTTCCTAGGCGCTGTTGGCCTCTACGTGGCGTTGGTGGTCACACAGTCAGGCGACTCAACGGAGGCTGGGCTGATCATGTTCGCCGTCATGACGGCCCTCGCCCTCGTGATCGGCGTCACCCTCGTGCTGCCAATCGGCGGCGCCGACATGCCCGTCGTTGTCTCGCTCCTGAACTCGTATGCGGGCCTAGCGGCGAGTGCCACCGGCTTCGCGATCGGCAACAACATCTTGATTGTGGCTGGTGCCCTCGACGGCGCGAGCGGGTTCATTCTTTCGATCCTCATGTCGAAGGCCATGAATCGCTCGTTCGCAAACGTGCTCTTCGGTGCGTTTGGTGGCGAGAAGGCGGCAGTCTCTGCAAAGAGCGCCGAGGGCCTCACGACGCGGAGCGTCACGCCAGAAGATGCCGCAATGCGCATCGGCTACGCCCGCAACGTCATCATCGTTCCTGGCTACGGCATGGCGGTGGCGCAGGCCCAGCACGCCGTGCGAGAGCTTGCCGAGCTGATTGAGAAGCGCGGTGGTCGTGTGCGCTTCGCCATCCACCCAGTTGCCGGGCGCATGCCGGGCCACATGAACGTGCTGCTCGCCGAGGCGAACGTGCCGTACGACCACCTCTTCGACCTCGACGAGATCAATGAGGAGTTCCACGCCTGTGACGTTGCCCTGGTGCTCGGCGCGAACGACGTGACGAACCCTGCCGCCAAGAACGATCCAGGCTCGCCGATCTACGGCATGCCGATCCTCAACGTGCAGGATGCTGAGCAGGTCATTGTGGTGAAGCGCGGCATGGCGACCGGCTTCGCGGGCATCGAGAACGAGCTCTTCTACCTCGAGAAGACCTCGATGCTCTTCGGCGATGCCAAGAGCGTCCTCTCCCAGGTCGTCACTGAAGTGAAGGGGCTCTAGGCACCGATGGAGCTCAATCCGCTCGTACGAGCGGTCAGCACGGTCGCCTTGGCGGCAACGGCCTTCTTTACTCTGGCAGCCTTCATGACGCTCCCAGCTGACGCCGTCTTGGCGATCCACTGGAACA
>JBBAWJ010000007.1:0-38548 GCA_040397255.1 Candidatus Limnocylindrus sp. | reverse complement strand
CATGGTTCCCCTGTCCTTACTGTCTGTGCGCCGTACAGGCGGCGCCTGCTGGGCGAGTCGCGGTCTGACGGACGGGTCAGCCGCGGGAGGGGAAGTCTACGATCAGGGCTCTCCCGCGTCAACCGCGCCTTATTGTTACATAAGCGGCGATGAGCCCCCGTCGTGTACGCGGTGGCTCTGCACGAGGGCGAGGCCGAAGGCGAGGGAGACGGCAGAGGCTCCGCCGTAGCTCACAAAGGGGAGGGTGATCCCCGTAATGGGGGCAACGCCGAGGTTCATCCCAATATTGACGAGCGTCTGGGAGAGAACGACGGTGGCCATCCCTCCGGCAAAGATCACCCCGAACTCATCGGGGGAGGTCCAGGCGTGCCAGACCAGGCGCCCAACCAGAATGGCGAGCAGAGCGATCACAAAGAGGCCGCCAACCGCGCCAAACGCACGGACGAGCGCCGCAAAGACGAAGTCACTCTCTTGTACGGGGAGGGGGGTCAGGATCGCGGTGCCATCAGCGCCTGCGCCAAAGAGGCCGCCCCCCCTGATCGCCTCGAGAGAGCGCAGCAGTTGGTACTTCGGCCCGGCTGGATCAGCGTTCGGGTCGATGAAGGCAAGGAGTCGCTCCTTCTGATAATCCGCCAGCACTACGACCCACGCCAGGGCGCCGCTGATGGCGACCAGGCTTGCGAGGGCGGCGATCCAGCGTGTCGCGACGCCAGAGAGATAGAGGGCGCCAAAGAGCGCCGCTACCAACACCAGCGCGGTGCCGAGGTCTGGCTGCGCCACGACGAGGAGGAACGGTGGAGCAACAATGGCGCCCGCCAGCAGTAGATCTTGCAGCCCGCCGCTCGCGCGGTCCGCCCGCGTGAGTGCTGTGGAGATGGCGACGAGCGTCAGGATCTTGCTGAGCTCACTTGACTGGATGGCGAGACCAAAGATCGCGATCGCTCGGTTGTTCCCGCCAGAGTCGACGCCGTAGATCAGCGTGACGATCAGCAGCAGAATGTTTGCGGCGTAGAGCGGCCAGGCAAAGGTGCGCACCCAGCGCCAGTTCACCAGCGTTGTCACGCTATAGACGGCGATGGAGAGGAGTGTCCAAGCAAGCGAGCGCACGAGTAGCGAGCTCGGCGACAGCAGCTCTTGCCCATAGCTGCGTGCGTTGAGCCAGGCCATGCCGATTCCAGTCAGCGCTAGTAGCCCAACGCTGGCCGCAGCGATCCAGTCTACGCGGCGAAGGGCGGAGCTGAGTGGCGAGTCGAGTCTATTCACCGAAGAAGTTCCCGCGCGACAAAAGCCCCGCAGAGCGATAGTCCCGCTTCAGGTCGTACTGCAGTTGCAGGTAATACTTCGTCACCTCTTTCGCCGCATTCCCCACGGTGTTGGTGCCATGCATGAAGACCACATAGGCGAAGTCGGAGTCACTCTTTGACCAATCGTTCGTTGGGGCGACGAAGCCGCCCATCCAGTTGTGGTACGGCAGCCGGCCAAGGCTGTCACGCACGCCGTACTGCGCGGTACCGCTCTTTGCCGAAACGAAGAGTGGCATTCGCGAGATTCCTTGTGATGGCCCTGGATTCAGCGCCATCTTGCGGCCGGAGAGGCGCATCTCGCGATAGGTGGACTCTCTCATTCCAACTTCAGCATTTGCTACTGGCGTGATCGGCGCAACGCTTCCGTCTGCATGGGTGATGCTGAGTACGACGTGCGGCCGCCAGAGTGTGCCGCTGTTTGCAAGCGCGGCAAACGAGTTGAGCACTTGGATCGGCGTCACCAAGTCGTACCCTTGGCCCTGCGCCGATTGCAGCACCTCAGCGTTGTAGAGTCCGCGATTAATGGTGGAGCGCGCCCATGTCTGATCGGGCACCAATCCAGAAATCTCACTCGGTAGATCAATGCCGGATGGCGCACCGAAGCCCCACTGTCGACCACATGTTGCAAGTCGATCAATCTTGATGAGTCGTGCGAGTTGGAATGTCACCACATTGGAGCTCCACGAATACGCTTCAGAGGGTGTCAGCGAGCCACCGAATCCCACACGATTCCACTCATAAAACTTCTCGCCGTCCACTTCGAGATAAGCCGTAGATTGGAATCGTGATGTTGGTGTGACGAGGTTGTTGTCCAGCGCACAGGAGTACGTCACAAGTTTGTACGTACTCCCCGGAGGGAAGTACGAGCCAACCGTATGGTTCAGCAGCGGCGAGAATTTGTTCGCAAGGTATTTCTGATATTTTGCGTTACTGATCCCGGCAGAGAAATCGTTGTTGTCATAAGTGGGGAGTGAGGCCATGGCAATGATCTCGCCGTTCTGCGGGTTCATTGAGGCAACGACGCCCTCCTTGGTACCCGAACCTTTGAGCCCCCACTCCAACGCAGTCGTTGCGCGCTGTTGCGCCTCAATATCAATGGTGAGTGTCAGTGATGACCCGTCAACCGGAAGTTTCGTCACGCCAAGAATCCGCACAAGGCGACCCTTTGCGTCAACTTCAACTTGGCGAACTCCTGGTGCGCCGCGAAGGGTCTCCTCATAGCTCGCCTCAACGCCTGCGCGTCCAATGAAATCAACGACGGTGTACCCGGCTGAAGCAAGCGTGCTCGCCTCAACTGCATCAATGCGGCCAACGTAGCCCACGATGTGGCTGATGAGCGTTCCGTACGGATAGACGCGTCGAGCCTCAACAACAGTCTCGACGCCAGGCAGGCTGGCGCGCTCTTCATTGATGAGCCGCGCAGCGCGCTCGTTCACATTGTTAGCGATGCGAATTGGCTCCCAAAGCGAACCGGTACTGCGATCGAGCAGCGTGATGATGCGCACGGGATCCATGTTCAAAATCTCGCCGAGTGTTTTCACAACACTCGCGCGAATGGTGAGCGACAGGTCACCGGGGCGAATCTGCACCGCGTACACCGCCACATTTTTTGCAAGCACGCGCCCGCTGCGGTCATACACCAGCCCGCGCGCCGGCGTGATGAGCTCTTCAACAATGCGATGGCCGCGCGCCACGGTACTCGTTGTGCCCGACGAGGTTGTCGCGCCAAACTGAATGAGGATTAAGCGCCCGCCGAGCCCGCCGAACGTTAGAAGAACGACAAGTGCGGCGGCAAAGAATCGCAGGGGGCGACGTCGACGAACCTCACGATCGGTTGGTCCACCGCCACCCGGATAAACCTGAGGGGGTGTCATATTGTTGCGCTACCCGCGAAGTGGTTGGTCGAACTGGTAGCCCCTGCGTCGACGCTGTCCAAACCAGGCCAAGGCGCTGCCAGCCACAAGGTTCAGGGCGAGCGCGAGAACGTTCTCACCGATACGGCCGATCCCTCCGCCGCTGAGCAGGAAGATCGTCACGCTACTCGCTACCAGCCCAAACAGGAGGGCGACGAATCTCTTAAGGAGCAGGGCATCGCCAGCGCCACGAATCTGGCTTGCAACCAGCACGCCAGCGATCATCGCTAGGCTCGTAAGCCCAAGTGGCCGCAAGAGGGTGACGTCGATCGTCAGCCCGGCCAGAGTTGCGGCGGCCAGCACGAGCGTGCGCCGATCAGCTGAGGCTGTAACAATCAGCAGTACGATTGGCAGGTTGATCGCGCGCTCCAGCCCGAGTTCGGGCAGGAGCCGCGCCTGAATGAGCGCGGCAAGCACGATTCCGAGCACGTAGCCGAGTTGCTTGTTCATTGCCTCAGGATACTCCCGCAGGCGCCTCGGCGCACCCCCCGGTCGAACCGCTGTTGTTCCACGTGAAACATGCCCAGCGGAACCCCGCCGTAGCCCCCTCCTGCTACGATAGAAGCGTGAATACCACCACCCAGCACTCTGCCGGATCACACGCGCCGATCATCGTGTGTGCGAACCAGAAGGGCGGGGTTGGCAAGACCACCACTGTGCTCAACCTCGCCGCTGAGCTCGCCCATGCAGGGCGCCGCGTGCTCGTGGTCGACCTTGACCCCCAGCGAAACCTCACCAGTGGCCTCGGATTCACCCTTCCTGAAGGGGCGCCGACCGCCTACGACCTCCTTGTTGGGCGCCGACCGGCGACGGAACTGGCCCAGCCGACCTCGATCCCGAACCTCACGCTCATTCCGGGCTCTGCCGACCTCGCCGGGATCGACGTTGAGCTCGCCACGGGGGACGAGAGTGGCGAGCGCCAGCTTGCGGTTGGCCTCCGCAGCGCAGGGGATGCCGAGGTAATCCTCGTGGACACCCCCCCTTCGCTCGGCCTGGTTACCGTCAGCGCCCTCGCGATCGCTGATGCCGTACTTGTTCCTGTGCAGTGCGAGTACTACGCCCTGGAGGGGCTCTCGCAGCTCATGGCCACGATTCGCCTCGTGCGGGAGCGTCTCAACCCCGCCTTAGAGGTGAATGGCCTCCTCTTGACCATGCTTGATCCCCGCACGAAACTTGGCAGCGACGTGGTGCGCGAGGTGGAGAGCCACTTCGGGGATCTGGTCTATCGAGCCCGTGTGCCGCGTTCGGTACGCTTAGCCGAAGCGCCAAGCCACGGGATTGCGATCCGAAGTTACGCGCCAGGCACCTCGGGTGCTGAATCGTACGCACAAGCTGCAGCGGAATTCGATGCCCGGGTGTTCAACGGAACCCCTGTAGGCGCCAGCTAGTAATAAGGAGGGAGCATGGCGAAGAAGGCCAGCGGTCTCGGGCGAGGCCTCGGCGCACTGATCCCAGAGGCGGCGAGCGCCGTGGGGGCTACGCGTGCAGGCGCGCTGGAGATTCCGCTCAGTAAGATCAAACCGAACCCATATCAGCCGCGCACAGAGTTCTCGACTGCTGAGTTGGCACAACTCGCCGAGAGCATTCGTGAGCATGGGGTGCTGCAGCCCATCGTTGTCGAGGAGGGGCCGAACGGCTACACGCTCATTGCAGGCGAGCGACGTCTTCGTGCCTCAAAGCTTGCAGGAAAGAGCACGATTCCCGCCGTCGTGCGCGTTGTTGGCAATCAATCGCGCCTTGAGCTGGCACTGATTGAGAACGTTCAGCGCAGCGACCTGTCGCCGATTGAAACTGCACACGCGTATCGACGTCTCGCCGATGAGTTCGGGTTGACGCAGGAACAGATTGCGGTGATCGCCGGCAAGGCGCGCACCACTGTTGCAAACACGCTGCGCCTTCTCGATCTCTCTACTGATGTGCAGAACGAAGTTGCCGCTGGGCGACTCAGTGAAGGGCATGCGCGCGCGCTCGTTGGCCTTGCCGAATCAGAGCAGGCGTGGCTCGCGCGCACCTTTGTGCGAGATGCGGTGACGGTGCGTGGCGCAGAGGCGGCCGCGTCAACGGTTCGTGATGCTACGCGCGGTACAATCGGCACGACGCGAAAGACTGGCGCACTGCCAAGTGGAGAGCTCGCTGCACTGCAGCGCGATCTTGAGGGGCATCTCGGCACTCCGGTGCGCGTGAAGCCTGCTGGTAAGGGCGGACAGATCGTGATCGATTACTACTCAAATGAAGAACTGCATCGGCTCGTAGAGCAGATCAAGGGAGTGAGTGAGTGACCGAAAAGAAGAGTGCTGTAGCCGCAACGGGTAGCCGCGCAAAAAAGGTATCTGGCGACTACGGCGCATCCAGCATTCAAGTTCTTGAAGGACTTGAAGCGGTACGCAAGCGTCCTGGAATGTACATCGGCTCCACCGATGAGCGCGGTCTGCATCACCTTGTCTACGAAGTCGTCGACAACTCTGTCGACGAAGCGATGGCCGGGCATGCAACGCGCATCGTTGTGCGCATCAACAAAGATAATTCCATCACCGTCGCCGACGATGGTCGCGGCGTTCCAGTTGGTAAACACTCCACCGGAAAAGATGCGCTTGAAGTTGTGCACACCGTGTTGCATGCCGGCGGAAAATTCGGCGGCGACGGCTATAAAGTTTCTGGTGGACTGCACGGCGTCGGCGTCTCGGTCGTCAATGCGCTGAGCATCAAGCTGCGCGTTGAATCGGCGCGTGACGGATTCGTTTGGTCGCAAGAGTACGAGCGCGGCGTGCCACGCACCAAAGTTGTAAAGGGAAATCCGTCGGCTGGCCGACGTGGAACACTCACCACCTTCTTGCCCGATCCAGAGATGTTCTCGAACACTGAGTACTCGTTTGAGACGCTGGCAAATCGTCTGCGCGAATCCGCGTATCTCAACAAGGGTCTTTGGATGACGTTGATGGACGATCGCGCCGATCGCGAAGCAACCTTCTACTTCCAGGGTGGCATCGTCTCGTTTGTGCGCCACCTCAACCGCAAGCGCAAGGTCACACACGATCGACCTGTCTACATCGAAGGGGTGGAGGGGACGACCACCGTGGAGGTCGCCTTCCAGTATCAGAGTGACTCATGGTCCGAGACACTCCTTGCCTTTGCGAACAACATCAACACCGTTGACGGTGGAACGCACGTCACCGGATTCCGCGCCGCGCTCACCAGCTCGCTGAATGACTGGGGCCGCAAGAACGGTGCGATGAAAGACAACGATCCAAACCTCACCGGTGAAGATGTGCGCGAAGGCCTCACCGCGGTGATCAGCGTGAAACTTATCGATCCGCAATTTGAAGGCCAAACGAAGGCGAAGCTCGGCACCGCCGAGATCAAGGGGATCGTGCAGACGGCCGTCAACAAAGGCCTGACGCAGTTCCTCGAAGAGAATCCTTCGGATGGTAAAGAGGTGATTCGTCAGTCGCTCAATGCGGCGCGAGGACGCGAAGCGGCGCGCAAGGCGAAAGAGCTCGTCATGCGCAAGGGCGCGCTTGAGGGGAGCGCGCTCCCTGGCAAGCTCGCCGACTGCCAAGAGCGCGACCCAGCCAAGTCTGAGCTCTACATCGTGGAGGGTGAGTCGGCCGGTGGTTCGGCGAAGCAGGGTCGCGATCGGCGCTTCCAGGCGATCTTCCCGCTGCGCGGCAAGCTGCTCAACGTTGAGAAGGCGCGCATCGACAAGATTCTCGGCAGCGACAACATTCGCACGCTGATCATGGCGCTCGGCGCCGGCATTCAGGATTCCAGCATGGAAGATTCGAACGGCCGCTTCGACATTACGAAGCTGCGCTACCACCGCGTCATCATCATGACCGACGCCGATGTCGACGGGGCGCACATTCGAACGCTGCTGCTCACCTTCTTCTATCGCTACATGCCAGCCATCATTGAGGCGGGCTACCTCTACATCGCCCAGCCACCGCTCTATCGCGTGAGCACGGGCAAGGAGACGAAGTACGCGTCGACTGAGAAGGAGCGCGACGAGGCGATCGCCTCGTTCAAGACGAAGAACGTCAGCGTGCAGCGCTTCAAGGGCCTTGGTGAAATGAATGCCGAGCAGCTATGGGAGACGGCGATGAATCCCGACAACCGCGTCTTCTTGCAGGCGCGCATTGAAGATGCCGCCGTTGCGAATGAGATCTTCGAGATGCTGATGGGCGAGCGCGTTGAGCCGCGCCGCGACTTCATTAAGGCTGAGGCCCACAAGGTCCAGAACCTGGACGTATAGGAGGCGATGAGAGCATGAGCGACGAGGCACGAGTGAGCGTCCGTTCGATTCGCATCGAAGACGAGATGCGAACGAGCTATCTCGATTACGCGATGAGCGTGATCGTGGCGCGCGCGCTCCCCGACGTTCGCGACGGCCTCAAGCCGGTACACCGCCGCATCTTGTACACGATGGGCGAGATGGGCCTCTCTGGCGGCTCCGCCTATCGCAAGTGCGCCGCCATCGTCGGCGAGGTGATGGGCAAGTACCACCCACACGGCGACGGCGCCCTCTACGACGCACTCGTGCGACTCGCACAGGACTTCTCCATGCGTCATCCGCTCGTTGATGGCCAGGGAAACTTCGGTTCGGTTGATGGCGACTCCGCCGCTGCGATGCGCTACACCGAGGCACGCCTCACCTCAATCGCCGGTGAGATGCTCGCCGACATCGATCACGAAACTGTCAACTTCACGCCGAACTACGACGGCACGCAGAAGGAGCCAAGCGTTCTCCCTTCGCGCCTACCGAACCTGCTCGTCAACGGCTCCTCTGGTATTGCCGTCGGCATGGCGACAAACATTCCGCCGCACAACCTTGGCGAGATCGCCGACGCCGCCATCGCCCTGATCGCTGACCCTGAACTCTCCGTCGACGATCTCTGCAAGTACGTCAATGCGCCAGACTTCCCGACCGGCGGCATCCTCTATCGCTACGACACCATTAAGAATCCACTCACCGGCGCAACGGAGCGCATTGATGCGGTGCGACAGATGTACGCGCACGGACGCGGCCGCGTTGTTGTTGACGGCGCGACGCACTTTGAAGAGGCGTCGCGTGGCGATCGCACGGCGATCATCATCACCGAGCTGCCGTACCAGGTAAACAAGGCGTCGCTCGTTGAGAAGATTGCGGACCTCGTCAAAGAGGAGCGCCTCGACGGCATCGCCGACCTGCGCGACGAGTCTGACCGCGACGGCATGCGCGTCTACGTTGAGGTTAAGAAAGATGCGAATCCACATAAGGTACTCAACAAGCTGTTGAAGCTCACCCCGCTGCGCTCTGCATTCAGCATGAACATGCTCGCGCTCGTCGATGGGCAGCCGCAGACCCTCTCGCTGAAGTCAGTACTACAGCACCACATCGACCACCGCCGCATCATTGTGCGACGCCGCACCGAATACGAACTGAAGAAGGCACGTGAGCGCGCCCACATCCTCGAAGGGCTCAAGATCGCCCTCGACAATCTTGATGCGGTCATCAAGACGATTCGTGCCGCAGCCGACGTTGATGTCGCGCGCACCCATCTCATGGAGCGCTTCAAGCTCACCGAGCTGCAGGCGCAGGCGATTCTCGACATGCGTCTTGCGCGCCTCGCCGCCCTCGAGCGCAAGAAGATTGAGGACGAATATCTCGAAGTGATCAAGTTCATCGCCGAACTCGAAGACATCCTCTCTCGACCGGCGCGCATCTCCAAGATCATCTCGGATGAGTTCGCCAAGCTGAAGGAGAAGTTCGCCGATCGACGTCGCACCAAGATCGCCCAAGATGCAACGCGCGAGATGTCAGACGAGGACCTGATCGCCGATGAAGATGTGGTGATCACCATCTCCGGCCGCGGCTACATCAAGCGCCAGCCGCTCACCACCTATCGCCAGCAGCATCGTGGCGGTAAGGGCGTGATCGGCATGACCACGCGCGAAGAGGATGCGGTCGCCACGCTGCAGGTCGCGAACACCCACGATTACGCCCTCTTCTTCACCAACAAGGGGCGCGGCTTCAGCGCCAAGGTGCACGAGATCCCTGACGCCTCGCGACAGAACAAGGGAATTCCGATCGTCAATCTCCCAGGGGTGCAGGTCGAGTCGGGCGAGACCCCAGTCGCCACGATCATCCTGAACGGCTTCACGCCAGGCAGCTACCTCGCCTTCTCCACCAAGAAGGGGATCATCAAGAAGACGGCAATTGAGCAGTTCGAGAAGGTGCGCTCCACCGGCATCATCGCCATCACCCTTGATAAGGGTGATGAGCTCGCCCAGGTGATTCAGACCTCGGGCGAAGATGACCTGGTCATGGCCACCCGCCAGGGGCGTATCTGCCGCTTCCACGAGCGCGAGGCGCGCGCCATGGGCCGCAGCGCTGGTGGCGTGATCGGCATTCGCCTCGCCCGCCAGGGTGACCTTGTCGTTGCCATGGCCGTGGCGGAGCCTGGTGCCGACCTCCTTGTCCTTACCGAGACTGGCCACGGGAAGCGCGTCCCTGTGGGCGCCTTCGCCCGCAAGCACCGTGGCACCCAGGGTGTCCGCCTGATCCCACTCGAGGGGCGCAAGACCGGCCCTGTTGTAGCCGTACGCCAGGTCAGCGAGGCCGACGAAGAGGTGATCTTGATCAGCGCTGAGGGGCAGGTCGTGCGCACCAAGCTCGAGAGCATCGCCACCCGCAAGGACGGCAGTGCCCAAGGGGTGCGTGTGATGACCCTTCGTGAGGGTGACAAGGTCGCTGGGATCGCCGCCTTCCGTACGGGTCTGGCAAAGCGCAACGGCACAGGCGACAATGAGGACGAAGCTGACGAGGCTCCAAAGATCGCCAAGGTTGTGAAGGCACCTCGCCCAACAACCAAGGGTGGCACCCCTTCTAAGGGGAAGCCAGTCGCAAAGGGGAAGCCAGCAGCGAAGTCAAAGCCGGTCGCAAAGGGGAAGCCAGCCCCGAAGAAGCGTACGGGTCGCTAAGGGTGACCCGTCCAGAGAGATGAGGACGGCGATGAGGGCAGATTCGATCGACGTCTACACGGGGAACGCCAACCCCGAACTTGCGGCAAAGATCGCACGCTACCTCGGACGCCAGATCGGCAAGGCAGAGGTCTTTGCCTTCGCCAACGAGAACATCTTCGTCAAGATTCTTGACAACGCTCGCGAGAAGGATGTCTTCATCGTGCAGCCCACATCGCGCCCGGTGAGCACCTCCATCATGGAGCTGCTGATCATGATCGACGCGTTCAAGCGCGCCTCAGCCGGCCGCATCACCGCCGTCATGCCGTACTACGGCTACGGGCGCTCCGACAAGAAAGATCAGCCGCGCGTGCCGATCACTGCACGACTTGTCGCCGACATGCTGCAAGTTGCTGGCGCAAACCGCATCCTCACCCTCGACCTACATCAGGGCCAGCTGCAGGGGTTCTTCAACGTTCCTGTCGACGAGCTCACCGCCGTGCATCTCCTCTCCAACTACATGCGCCGGCGCGGCACCGAGAACCTCGTCGTCGTCACCGACCTCGGTTTCGCCAAGCGCGCGCGTACCTTCGCAGAACTCCTCAACGCACCACTCGCGATCGTTGAGAAGCGGCGCGAAGGGAACAACGACCAGGCCGAGGTAGTGAACGTCATCGGTGACGTGAAGGGGAAGCGCGTCGTCATCGTTGATGACGAAATTGACACCGCTGGAACGCTTACTGAAATTGTCCGTGCGATTGAGAAGGCCGGCGCGATTGAGGTAACCGCATGTGCGACACACGGTGTCTTCTCTGGTCCGGCGATTGAGCGCATCGAGAACTGCAACGTGCTCGAGGTGGTGGTGACCGACTCCATCCCAATGCCGATCGGGGCAAAGAGCACGAAGATCAAACGCCTCTCCTCTGCGCCGCTCTTCGGTGAGGCCATCCGGCGCATTCACCTCGGTGAGTCGGTTGGCGCCCTCTTCGGTAAAGAGTCGGCCACCGCCGAGGAGATGCTCTTCTGGGATGAGCACCAGACGGGACCAGTCTCAGCCGTTCCGACGAGCGAGAAGCGAACGCGGCGGCGATGACCCTCAAGCTGCATCGCCCAGACGAGCGTGGTGCGATTGTTGCGCGCGCTCCCGAGAAGAACGTGGACTGGCGCGCATCGCTGCGTAGCCCGCGATGGAATGCCGCACCAATGAGGAATCCTGAAATGAATCCGACCAGCAGGCCGGCAAGCGCCCTCTTCTGGGTTGTGCTCGCCGCGCTTACCTTCGGCATCCTGGTGATCGGGTACTCCGTCGGATTCTGGCGCTAGGCCTCTCTCTGCGATGGTCTTTGGCTTTCTCTCCCGACTTGTAGATTCAAACGATCGCGAGCTCGGTCGCCTCAAGCCGATCCTTGACGCGGTCAACTCGCGCGCCAACGAGATGGAGGCGGCAAGCGATGGTGAGATCCGATCGCGCATTGACACCATCTCTGCCGTACTGCGCACCCTTGAGGGCGAGGCGCTAAAGACGGCGCTCACCAACGAGCTGCCAGAGATTCTCGCAGCGGCTCGCGAAGCATCGCGCCGCACCACGGGGATGCGCCCGTACGACGAGCAGATCCTCGGCGCGATCGTGCTGCACCAAGGGAAGATCGCCGAGATGCGCACCGGCGAGGGGAAGACGCTCGTTGGTCCGCTCGGTGCCAGTGTCAACGCCGTTGGCGGCCGTGGCGTGCACGTGGTGACCGTGAACGACTACCTCGCCCGTCGCGACGCACGCTGGATGGGGCCGATCTTCGCCTTCATGGGTCTCAGCATCGGCGTCATCGCCCACGACAGCTCGTATCTGTTTGATCCTGAATATCACAGCAGCGACGAGCAGACCGCCAAGCTGCGCCCCGTCACCCGACGCGAAGCGTATGCCGCTGACGTGACTTACGGCACGAATAATGAGTTCGGATTCGACTACCTGCGTGACAACATGGTCACCGAGCTCGAGCAGCGCGTACAGCGCGGTCACGCATTCGCCATCGTCGACGAGGTCGACAACATCTTGATCGACGAGGCACGAACGCCGCTCATCATCAGCGGCCAGGCGGCTGAGTCGCAGGATCTCTACGCAACGTTCTCAAAGCTTGTGCCGCGCCTGCGCGCGCGTGACACTGGTGCGGCGGTCGGCGGCGACTACTTCCTTGACGAGAAGGAGAAGGCCGTTTCTCCGACAGAGGATGGCGTCACTCGTGTCGAGCAGATGCTCGGCATTGAGAACCTCTACAGCGGTGATCCACTTATGGCGCGCCACTTTGAGTCAGCGCTTCGCGCGCATGCACTCTTTAAGCGTGATCGCGACTACATCGTGGAGGGCGGCGAGATTATCATCGTCGACGAGTTCACCGGGCGAAAGATGCCGGGGCGACGCTGGTCTGAAGGCCTCCATCAGGCAATCGAGGCGAAGGAGGGACTGCACGTTCAGCGCGAGTCGGTGACGCTTGCAACGATCACCTTCCAGAACTACTTCCGTCTCTACGGCAAGCTCGCCGGCATGACCGGCACTGCAATGACCGAGGCAGAGGAGTTCAGCAAGATCTACAGCCTTGAGGTCACCGCGATCCCAACGCATCAACCGATGGTGCGCGACGATCAGTCCGATCTTGTCTATCGCACAGAGCGCGCGAAAGACGGCGCCATCGTGGAGCACATCAAGGAGCGACGAGCCGCTGGCCAGCCGGTGCTTGTTGGCACCACCTCCGTTGAGCGCTCCGAACATCTTGCCGCACTGCTGAAGCGTGAAGGGATTACCCACAACGTCTTGAATGCGAAGCAGCACGAACGTGAGGCGCCCGTCGTTGCACAGGCGGGGCGCAGCGGTGCGGTGACGATCGCCACCAACATGGCTGGCCGCGGTACCGACATCGTGCTCGGCGGTAATCCTGCTGGGCTTGCATCTGAAGCGTTGCGCCTGCGCGGGCTCAATCCTGCCGAGGTTGACGCCGCTACGTATGCAGAGGCGCTCGCCGAAGCGGAGCGCTCCTGTGTAGCCGATCGCGAAATCGTCCTCGCTGCAGGAGGCCTCCGCATTCTTGGCACCGAGCGACATGAGTCGCGCCGAATCGATAACCAGCTCCGCGGTCGCGCCGGCCGCCAAGGTGACCCAGGCTCATCGCGCTTCTACCTCTCGCTCGAAGATGACCTGATGAAGCGCTTCGCTGGCGAACGTGTCGTAAGCCTGATGGATCGCCTCGGCTTTGATGAGACGCAGGCGCTTGAATCGTCCATGGTCAGTCGCACGATTGAAGGGGCACAGACGCGCGTTGAGGGGTACAACTTCGACATTCGTAAGCGCGTCGTTGAGTTTGATGATGTGATTAATAAGCAGCGCGCGACCGTCTACGGCGAACGTGATCGCGTGTTGCACGGCGACGATCTCAACCTAACGGTTGAGGATTCGCTCAGCGCAGAGGCGCGCTCTATCGTAATGACGCACTGCCCTCCAGGCATTCCAGCCGACTGGAACTTTGAGGCGCTGGAGGGTGACCTCCGACGCGCCGGCATTGAGCCACCAGAGAACCTCGAGAACATCGTTGAGGATGCGATCCTGATTGATGCGATTGAGGTTGCCGCACTTGCGGCGCTGAACAAGAAGGCGGAGGAGTTCGGCCCAGAGATTTGGCCGCGCGTCTTGCGCGCCGTGATCTTGCGCAGCATCGATCAGCTCTGGGTGGAACATCTCACTGAGGTGGATGATCTGCGTCGCGGCATCGGGCTGCGCGGCTATGCACAAGAGGATCCGCTGAACGCCTTTAAGAGGGAGGCGTTCAAGCTCTATGACGAGTTCCAGGGGCTCATCCGCGTCAGCATCGGCCGATCGATCTTGCGCGTCAGCGTGGTGCAGCAGGAGGCGCCGCGCCCCAAGATCGTCGCCACCAGCGCAGCGAGCACCACGTCAGCCCCAGCGCCAAAGGCGCCTGTTGTGGCTGCCGCCACTGTCGGCCGAAACGACCCGTGCCCCTGTGGCTCCGGGAAGAAGTATAAGAAGTGCCATGGCGCATAGCGTGAGCAGCAAGTCCCCCGTGGATGCCGCGATTCGGCTGGGTGAGGGTGCAGGGTGAGCGTCGACGCTGCCTCCCTGCGAGACCTCCTCGGCCGCATCGAGGCAACCTCGGGGCGTCTTTGACCCTGTAACAAAGGCTGCCCGCCTAGCCGAGATCGAGGCGGCGATGCTCGCCCCCGGCTTCTGGGGTGACCAGCGGGTCGCTCGACGGCTCGCCCGCGAGGCGGAGGGGCTGCGCGAAGAGCTCACCCTCTGGAGGGAGCTCACCACCGCCGCGCGCGACCTTGGCGAACTCTTCGAGTTGGCCGAGTCAGAGGGCGACCACGGGCTGCAAGACGAGGTGTCAACGAAGGCGGCGCTCCTTGAGAGCGACTTCGAGAAGGCGCGCACCTCACTCCTCTTTAGCGGCGAGTATGCCGACGCCGACGCCATCGTCACCCTTCAGGCGGGCGCCGGTGGCACCGAGGCGTGTGATTGGACCGCCATTCTGCTGCGCGCCTACATGCGGTGGGCCGAACGACATAGCTTCGCAACAGAGATCGTCGACTCCACCGAGGGTGAAGGCGCTGGCTATCGCAGTGTTGTTCTAGAGATCCGCGGTCGCAATGCGTTCGGATGGTTGCGTGCGGAGCGCGGCGTGCATCGCCTGGTGCGCATCTCGCCATTCGATGGGCAGAAGCGCCGACAGACAACCTTTGCAATGTTTGAAGTGATTCCCGAGGTGGAAGACGATGCCGAGGTAACGCTCAACTGGGATGAGATTCGCGTTGACACATATCGCTCCAGTGGCGCTGGTGGCCAACATGTGAACAAGACAGAATCCGCAGTGCGCCTCACGCACCTTCCAACCAACTCTGTCGTCTCCAGTCAGAACCAACGTTCACAGATGCAAAACCGTGAAACAGCCGAACGCATGCTGCGCGGCAAACTGATTGAGTTGAAGATTCGTGCGCGCGAAGATGAGCTTGCACGTGTGCGCGGAGAAACGATCTCCGCCGGCTGGGGGAACCAGATTCGCAGTTACGTTCTGCACCCATACCAGATGGTGAAAGACCACCGTACTGGCAACCAGACCTCAGACACTGTCGGCGTTCTTGATGGCGACTTTGATGCGCTTATTCTTGCCGAGCTTGAGCGTGTCTCTACTGGGGCACCGCTCGCTGGCGGCAGCGTGGATGAGGAGTAGGATCGACCGATGAGCAACGCAGTAGATCTTGGTGCAACCGAGGGTGCAGTAGTTGACCTGCAAGGTATCTCCGTGACCTACCCGAGTGGCCACATTGCCCTCGGTGATGTGAGCCTCACGATTCAGCGCGGAGAGTTCGCCTTCCTTGTTGGGCCATCAGGTGCAGGGAAGTCCACCCTGATCGGGCTCCTCGTTCGCGATGTGCTTCCAACGGCGGGCGAGGTGTACGTCGCAGGCTTTCCAGTGCATCGCCTCTCTGGGGGCGATGTGCCGAAGCTCCGTCGCCGAATTGGCGTCGTCTTTCAGGACTTCCGCCTCTTGCCGCGACGAACCGTTCGCGAGAACGTTGCCTTTGCGCTCGAGGTAACTGGAGCGGCGCCAGACCTCGTTGCCACCGCAACGGATCGCGCGCTACGCATCGTTGGCCTGGCGCGTCTCGCCGATCGTTACCCCTCTGAGCTCTCCGGTGGCGAGCAGCAGCGCACCGCAATCGCACGCGCAATTGTTGGTGAGCCGGAGCTGCTCATCGCCGACGAGCCGACGGGCAACCTTGACCCGCTCATCAGCTGGGAGATCATGGAGCTCCTGATGGACATCAATCGACTTGGTGTCACGGTGCTGGTAGCGACGCATGACTCTGACATCGTCACCACGCTGCGCCGTCGTGTGATCGGCCTCGAGGGTGGCCGCCTCATTCGCGATGAAGCAAACGCGACGTATCACCGGGTGGGCTGATGAGCGTGCAGCGCGAAAGCCAATCGAATCGCGGTCGCCTGATCCGGCTGAGCATCTCTGCGGCGGCAAATGGGCTCTCTCGTAATCGATTAGCAACGATCGCCGCCACAACGACGATGACGCTGATGCTGATGGTCCTCGCCTCTGTGCTCGTTATTCGAGCGGGCCTCGACGCGGCGCTCTCATATGCCGATTCAAAGGTTGAGGTCATTGCTTATCTCAAGAACTCCGTCACCGAGAGCGAGGCCCGCTCAATTCAGGTGCAGATTGAGGGGATAGACGGGGTGAAGGGGGCCACGTATGTGAGTGCGGACGATGCGCTGGCCGCCTTTAAGGTGCGCCTAAAGGAGCGCGGTGAGCCCGACCTCACGGGGAACCTCGGCGTGAACCCGCTCCCCGCCAGCTACGAGATCGCCCTAGATAACCCTGCAGACACGGGGCGGGTTGCCGACGGCCTCGCCGCAATTCCGGACGCAGCCTCCATCAGCCGCATTATCGACGGGCGCGCACTGGCGGAGAGCTTGGTCGCCATTACTGGCGCGCTGCGCATTGTTGGGCTGATCATTGTGATCGGTTTCTCGCTCGCCGTGCTTGCCGTGGTGGTCAACGCCATCCGGCTCGCCATCCTGGCGCGAAGCGACGAGATCGCCATCATGCGCATCGTTGGCGCGAGCGCCACCTGGGTGCGCCTTCCGTTCATTCTCGAGGGCCTCGCGATCGGCGCCGCCGGAGCGCTGATCACACTCTTCATCTTCGGCATTCTGAGCGCCAGCATTGGCGCCGTCATGCTCAATCTCTTCCGCGTCCTTCCGGTGCAAACCTCGGCGATCCTTGCCGGGCAGGTCTCGCTCTCGGTGATCGCCGCTGGGCTCGGCCTTGGAGCACTAGGCGCGCTACTCTCTCTCCGAGGGCGGCTGAACTAGTCGCCACGCGTAGCGAAGGAGCACCCCCATGAGCCTGACACCGAACGGAACGCCACTCTTCACGCGCGCCGGTCGCCTTCTTCTCGCCGTCATCATTGCCGTTGCCGCCTATAGCGCTGGGCTGCGCTCCAGCGATAACGCTCCACAAGGGAACGGCACCCTTGATCTTGCACGCTTCAACGAGGTGCTCACCCTTATTCAAGAGCAACACGTTGGTACGGAGACTGACGAAGATCTCATCAACGGTGCGATCAAGGGACTCGTTGACTCGCTCGATGATCCGTACTCCCAATACCTCACCGCCGAAGAGATGGCCTCAATGAAAGAGGGGCTCTCAGGGAGCTTCACCGGCATCGGCGCCGTGATTGACCTGCGCACATCGGCGGGTGAGCTCTGTACCGCGATCAGTAGTGATTGCCTCCTTACCGTTGCTTCGACGATTGAGGGCGCCCCGGCGCGTGCCACAGGAATCCGTGGTGGCGACAAGTTCCTCGCCGTTGATGGTGATGCGCTGACGGGACTCTCTGTTGACCAGGCGGTGCTCAAGGTGCGTGGCGCTGAGGGCACGACTGTCGTCATTACCGTTCTCACGGGCACCACTGCGCCGCGCGATGTCTCAATCGTTCGCGCCAAGATTGAACTCCCGGCGGTAGCAACGGAGCAGCTGCAGACGGCCGCTGGAGATCGCGTTGATTACATTGCACTCAACGAGTTCACCGACATTGCCGCCGACCAGTTCCGTGTGGCGCTGCAGAAGATCGTTGATGAGGGCGGCGATAGGATCGTTCTCGACCTTCGTGATGATCCGGGCGGCTATCTCTCCACCGCACTCACGATCGCCAGCGAATTCATTGCCGACGGTGTGGTCTATATCGAAGAGAACAGCAAGGGTGAGCAGTCCAGCACCTCGGCGCAGGCGGGCGGGATCGCTACTGATGCCTCTATTCAGCTTGTCGTGTTGATCAACAACGGGAGCGCATCGGCAAGCGAGATCCTTGCTGGTGCACTGCAGGATCGCGGGCGGGCAATCCTGATCGGTGAGACCAGTTTTGGCAAGGGGGTTGTGCAAACGTTCATTGACCTCAGTGACGGGTCTGGTTTGAAGCTCACGATCGCCAAGTGGCTGACGCCAAACGGGCGCTGGATCCACAAGGTCGGCCTCACGCCAGACATCGCCGTTGCCTCAGCCCCTGAGGGCTCAGACGCCGACCCGGTGCTGGACGCTGCGCTGGCCGCCTTTAAGTAGCACCCGTGCTGTGCGGTACTTGCGCCAGCTCCTGCGGAGGCGTATCCTTCGCCGCAGACGAAAGGAGGTGGTGTGCAGTGTCTAATGACAGTTGTACCGCCGCCTCTCACGAGGTCAGCGCATAGTTGACCCGCGAGAGCGGTAAAAACTGAGCAGAGCCCTGGCCTTCGGGCCGGGGCTCTCTCGTCTCCGCCGTTAGTCACCCCGCAGTACACCCGCCCACGGTTGGCGCGTACCCTACAGGGGCGCCTACGGGTGGCAACGCAGTTCGAGAGGAGGTAACGCTATGGCTAAGGCTCCAGTAAAGACGGCGTCCTCCCCTGCCCCAAAGCCGAAGGCGCCCCCCTCGGGGACCACGCTCTCCTCGAACCGCAAGGCCACGTATGAGTACGAGATCATCGAGCGCTATGAGGCGGGGGTCGTTCTCTCAGGAACCGAGATCAAGTCGATTCGCGCTGGCAAGGCCGATATCGGCGACGCCTACGTGCGCCTCGAGGCGGGCGAGGGTCGCCTGATTGGCATGCACATTGCCGAGTGGCCGGGTGCCGCCAGCCAGAACCACGAGCCGAAGCGGGTGCGGCGCCTCTTGCTCCACAAGTCCGAGATCATTGCCATCGGCACGAAGGTGAAGACCAAGGGGCTCACATTGATTCCGCTGCGCCTCTACCTTTCGCGCGGGCGTTGCAAGGTGGAGATTGGCCTCGGGCGCGGGAAGAAGGCCTTCGATAAGCGTGCCGCTATCGCCGATCGCGAGGGGCGTCGCGAGGCAGAGCGCCAGCTCAGCGACTGGAAGCGCGGAGAGTAGGTTCGCTCGCACTAGCAATCGCGTCGCACGCGCGGTATCATCTCCCCCTTGGGGATGCGTGGTTTCGACGGAGATCCGCACCTTGGGAACGCGAGTCGAGGTTGCTATCAGGCCTCGTTAAACCGGTAGCAAAAAGAAGTAACTGGCAATCGCCAGCCTGCTCTCGCCCTCGCTGCCTAAGGCAGTAAGGTGAGCGTGGAAGCGGCCCCCGCTTCGCGGGTCGTGGAAGCGTCATAAAGCGAAGCTGCAGTGATGACGAGCGACGCATAGTCATCAAGTAAGCCCGATTTAGGGAGATGTATCTCGGTTGAGGGTCGATCCGGCCTGTGGGAGCGCCTCAACTCAGACTAAACCGCAGGACACGCTCGTAGTGGTCTCAAGGAAGGTTTTTCGGACGAGGAGTTCGACTCTCCTCCATCTCCACCAAATCTCACTCGTCGCGCCGACGGCGCGCGCTATGCGATCTCCGCAATGCGCGCCTTCGCCATCGCTAGCAGCAGCTTCTCGTCGATCTCCCAGTCGTTGGGGATCGTGATCGAGTGCTTCAACACACGGAGCCCCTTCATCTTCGGGGTGAAGGCATCGATGACCGCCTTGCTAAACGGATTGATTAAGAGGTACCTCTTTAGTGCTGATGCGCCGAGCACATACTGGGTTCCTTTGCGCAACATTGGCTGGTTGTAGGCGATCACGAACTCAAGCTCTGGGTACTTTGCACGCACCACTTTGAAGATCGCACGCATCGTCCGGGCCTGCTGCGCATCAATGGTTTTGAAATACGCAGTCGGTGTTGCGTGCGGCTGTGTTGTTGTTGAACCTCGCGAGAACATCACCAACGCGTTGGCGTGTGCTTGTGAGAACCCGTAGTTCTCTCGCAGGTGTGCGATCTGTTCCGGGTAGCGCCTCCCTGCAATGTTCTGCATCACAGCGAACCAGTGTTTCATCGGTTCGCCGTACCGCTTCTCAATTGCAGGGAAGTGCGCCTCCCGTCGTGGATCCTTTGGTGGCATTCCGCTCTGTTTGGAGGTTAGGCTGGAATCACAACGACGCGGCGCTCTGGCTCTTCGCCCGCCGACTCCGTCGCGATGCCGCCCATCTCCTGAAGCTCAACGTGAATCCAGCGGCGCTCCAGCGCCGTCATTGGCTCAAGCTGCACGGCGCGGCCGGTCTCCTTGACGCGGTCTGCCGCCTTGCGCGCAAGTGCGCGAAGCTGTGCCTCACGTCGACCTCGATACTCTTCAATGTCTACGGTGACGCGCGCCCACTCGCCCATCTTGCGGCTGAGCATCAGGTTGACTAGGTGCTGGATCGCCTGCAGCCGCTCACCGCGGCCGCCAATCAAGTTGTTCAACTCATCGACCGCCTCTGGTGAGGTGCCAGCAACGTTCAACACGGTGTCAGCACCAGTTCCAGTGGTGCGCACTTCGGCCTCGAAGCCGAGGTGCTTTACCAGCGTCTCAAGGATCTCCTTGCCGCCGCTGATCATCTCTGGCGTCGTCTCGCTGCGCTCTCGTCGCTCTCGTGGCTCGCGATCCTCGCGTGGCGCGCGCTCGGGGCGCGGTGCACGCTCAGGTCGTGGGGCACGGTCGCCGCGTGGCGCTGGGCGTGCTGCGGCTCGCGGTGCAGCGGCTCGCTCTACGGGTGCATCACTGCGTGGTGCTGGGCGCGGCGCACGCTCTTCGCGAACCGGTGCTGATGCTGGTGCTGGGCGGCTTGACTCGCCGGCACGCTTCGGAGCGGCGCCGCCGAGTGCGCTGATTGGCGCAGCGACGATGCGGGCAGGCTCAGCGCCCATGCCGAGCACGCCGCGCGACCCTGGGGCAATGATCTCGAAGTCGAGATCGCCGATGCCAACCTTGAACGCCTCGCAGGCGCCCTTCAGTGCCTCTTCAACGCTCTTCCCGGTGAACTCCTGATATGCGCTCTCGTTTGCCATTACTTACTCCCTCGTCGACCATGTCGGTCGCGCTTCTTCGCCGAACGGATCGTGGCGGCCGCTGATGCGGCGCGGTCAAGCTCCGTTCGCTCGTGTGGTGCCACAACTTCCCCAGGGGCATCCGGGATCAATTCCGGCATCGCCACTGGGAAACGCGGGGCATGGTTAACGGCGAAGGCGGGCATCCAGCCGAAGAGCGGGAAGAGCCCACCGAAACCGAGGATCAAGTACTGCTGAACGATCGAGAACAGCGTGGACGAGATCCAGTAAATGAACAGGCCGGCGGGAAGAATCCCGCCGTACAGTACCGAAATAAGAGGCAGGAGCACCATCGTCTGACCCTGGGCGCCTGACATTGGATCGTTCTTCGACGCATTTGGATTGATCGTCATGCGCGTCTGAACAACCTGGAGAAGTGCGCTGATGATTGCGAGAATTGAGACGCCGAAGCCAGCGACATCAATGACCGATGGTCGCGATGCATTGAGGCCACCGAGCCACGGCACCGTTGCTTCAATACATGGCTTCATGTTGTCGTACGTCGGCGTGCCGAGACCGTTTGCGCACACCAGGCCAACTGCGTCACCAACGTTGAATCCGAACACGCTCAGCATGGCCGTAGGGTCTGGGTTCGTAAGGCCGTTGGAGATCACGGTGTACATCGGAATCAGCACGATGAACTGCAACAGTGTTGGGAGGCAGCCGCCGAACGGGCTGACGCCACGCGACTTATAGAGCTCCATCTGCGCCTGTTGAATCTTGACCTTGTCGCCCTTGTAGCGACGTTGAATCTCCGCCACCTCTGGCGCAAGGAGTTGGGTTCGCTTCTGTGAGACCAGCTGCTTCCGATATGGCGAGATCAGGATGACGCGAATGATCAGCGTCAAGATTAGGATTGAGATGCCAATGTCGCCAGTGAGGCGATCGAGCAGCACGAGTCCTACGAAGAGCGCCTGGAAGACTGGCGTGAAGAGCCAGGCGAGGAGGCTAAACGGATCCGCACCTGGTGCAGCAGGAACGAGCGGCGGGTGTGGTGTTGGGCTCACGCTCGCCGTTGCTCCAGCGCCGCCGCATGCGGCAACCAGGAGCAGTGCGAAGCCGAGCAGTGCGAAGATCTTCAACGTGTGGCGGCTCATCGGACCGGATCCAATCCGCCAGCGCTGAGTGGCGAGCAGCGCGCGATGCGCTTGGCCCCCATCCATGAACCTTTGAGCAGTCCGTACTTCAAGATCGCCTCCTCTGTATAGCGCGAGCAGCTCGGCTCGAAGCGGCAGCTCGACGGGAGCCAAAAGAACAACACGCGGTATCCCTTGATCAACAGCGTTCCAGCGATCGCTGGAAGATTGGCAACACGTCGCAGCGCGGTCATGCAGAGACCTCAACGAGTCGGGCGCGGCGCAAGCACTCGGTGAGCGCGG
Organism: Candidatus Limnocylindrus sp.; assembly: GCA_040397255.1. Classification (GTDB taxonomy): domain Bacteria; phylum Chloroflexota; class Limnocylindria; order Limnocylindrales; family Limnocylindraceae; genus Limnocylindrus. The sequence continues at coordinate 16,101 of JBBAWJ010000007.1, read as the reverse complement.
CGCGCAGCTCTGCGCTGGTCGCGGTGCTGGCTGCAGTGCGAACGCCGATCAGGATCTCTGCGCCAGGGCGCACCTGTGGTGCAAGCTCGCGCGCGATGCTCTTCAGTCGACGGCGGATGCGATTGCGCACCACGGCGTTCCCTACCTTGCGGCTCGTTGCGATGCCGAGTCGGAGTGACGAGGTGCTCTCTGTGACGGCGACGGTGCGATGGCGAACGCCGAGCAGCGGCGTGGTAACGCCGGGTGCGGCGCTTAGCGCGGCGAAGTCAGAGGGTGTGCGCAACATGTTGATGCTCCTGGGGCGCGTACGCGCCGCCTTGATCAGACGGTGAGGCGCTTGCGACCACGTGCACGGCGTCGGGCAAGAACCCGGCGGCCGGACGTTGTCGACATGCGCTTACGGAATCCGTGCTCGCGGAACCGCTGGCGCTTCTTCGGCTGATACGTTCGCTTCATTGGTATCGCTCCGATCCGGTGGTCTCAAGTGCCACGGTTGCCTTCGTCGGCGGTGGCCCCCAAGGGGTTCTTCCTAGGTTTCACTCAGGCCGCGAGGAGGGCGGTTCTGAGACGAGAAGTATCGTTCCTCGCAGGCGGCCGTGTCAATTGCCGCCCCTGTAACGGGTTTTTAGCCAGATACTCCTAGGGGGTATCCAAAATCGGGGTGAGTCTGGGGTTGCAGGAAGCGCCGTGGGTGCTATTCTCCGCCTCCCCACAAAGGGCCTGACCGACATCACACCGTCGGTTTGTCTCTCTCGCGGGGCTGTGGGAGGGGCTGGCGTAAGCCGGTCAGCACAGACTCAATCCTGCACCAGGGTGGTACCGCCGACTCCTCGGCGACTCGCCCTTCTGCCGCGATGCTGGTGGCGTACACCAGCGGGACAAAGGGGGGCGCTGCGGAATGGATCAACGACAGGTCTGGCGCGCGGTCCTTGGAGAGCTGGAGATCAGCCTTTCGCAGGCCACCTTCGAGACCTGGTTCCGTCGCACCGCACTCCTTCGTGTCGACGAGTCAACTGCCACCTTCGTTGTCGGCGTCCAGTCCGGGTTCGCAAAAGATTGGGTTGATGAGCGCTATCGCTCCCTGATCGCACAAACGTTGGCGAAGGTTGTTGGCTACAGCGTGACTCTTTCCGTAGAGGTGGTGAGCGACGCTGAGCTCGACGCGCACGGCGCACTCGCCGCGAAGGGGAAGGGTGTCGCCTCTGCCGACACGGCACCGCGTGTCACCGCACCACAAGAGAGTGTGCGCATCATCGATCGTGATGTGCCAACGCGTGCAACGAACTTGAATCCTCGCTACACATTCGCGACGTATGTCGTTGGCGCGGCAAATCGTCTCGCACACGCAGCATCGCTCTCCGTATCCGAACGACCTGGTGGTGCATACAATCCGCTCTTCTTGTACGGCGGCACCGGCCTCGGCAAGACACACCTGTTGCACGCCATTGGCAACGCTGTTGCTGAGCGCTCACCGAAGCGCCAGGTGCTCTACATCACAGGCGAAGCGTTCACGAATGAGTTCATCACCAGCATTCAGCAGGGTGGCGCAGAGGCATTCCGTTCGCGCTTCCGCAAGATTGATGTGCTGCTCATTGACGACATTCAATTCCTTGCCGATAAGGAGCGCACGCAGGAAGAGTTCTTCCACACCTTCAACGCGCTGCACGCCGCCGGGAAGCAGATTGTGTTGACGTCGGATCGCACACCGAAAGAGATCTCGTTGCTCGAGGAGCGCCTTCGCTCGCGATTTGAGTGGGGCCTCATCGCCGACATCTCGTCGCCAGATCTTGAGACGCGCATTGCAATCTTGCGCGCTAAGGCGGAAGAGAGTGGCGTCATCGTTGCAAACGATGTTGTTGAACAGGTTGCGCGCCGCGTGCAGAGCAACGTGCGCGAGCTTGAAGGCGCACTGACGCGACTTGTTGCTGTTGGCCGACTCAGCGGCATGCCGGTCACGATGGAGCTCGCAGCGCGCGTACTGAACGAGGCCGTCTATCCGAACCCAAAGCGCATCCTTGAGCCAGAGCAGGTGGTCGCCACTGTCGCCGAGCACTTCAGCCTGACGGTTGAGCAGCTCCGTGGACCGAAGCGCGACCGGGAGATTGTGACCCCACGGCAGATCGCGGCGTACCTCTCCCGCGAGGAGACCGACGCCTCGCTCGTTCGCATTGGGGCCGCCCTGGGCGGTCGCGACCACTCGACCATCATTCACGCCTGCACCAAGATCGAACGGGAGATGGGCTACGACGGCGAGCTGCGCCGAGAGGTTGCCTTGCTACGCGAAGCCCTTCTCCGCCTCGGCCAAGGGGTTGCCGCCCGCCCGTAGCCCCCCCACCACAGGTGTGGAAATCTCGTGGATAAAGCCCCGCCAGGTGTGGTTTTGCGAGGGTTTTTCTGGGAGGGTGTGAAGAGAGGTGTGGGTAACCTGGCGCAGTTCTCCGCAAGGCCTCCCCAGCCTAGGGGGTGCCTCAGGGGGCCGGGTGAGGGTTCTCCACGCGGAGAGGGGCCCTTCCCACGGCTCGTTTGTGCGAAGGTGAGCACGGCTCTCCACGCCGCCCACAGTACTAATACGGTGATGACGAGTTAAAGCAACTAAGACACTATTACCCTAGCGAGGGAACCTATATGTGGAGGAACCGATGAAGCTCTCAGCAATCCAGGAGCACCTAGCTCGCGGACTCGCCATCGTTGGCCATGCCGTGGCGACCCGTAACACCCTGCCAATCCTGTCGAACGTCTACCTCGGTACCGAGGATGGCGGGCTTCGCCTTGTCGCCACAAACCTCGACATTGCGATCACCCACTGGGTTCCAGCGAAGGTTGAAGAGAAGGGCTCCACCACCATCCCGGCCCGGCTGCTCGCCGATGTGGTGAACGGCCTGCCGAACGAGAAGATCGACCTCTCACTCCTTGCTGACGGGCGCGTGCAGATCAAGTGTGGCCGGAACGCCTCACACCTTCGCGCCACACCCGCCGATGACTACCCACCGGTGGGCGCCGCCAGCGAGCGACCAACAGCGCGCATCACACAGAAGGCGCTGAAGGCCGCACTTGAGTCGACCGTCTTCGCCGCCGCTGGTGACGAGGCGCGACCGATTCTCACCGGCGTGCTGACGAAGCTCACCGGCGAGAAGGCGACATTTGCCGCCGCCGACAACTACCGCATCGCCGTTGCTGGCGCACCGCTCGCAGAGGCGGCCTCAGAGACAAGCCTGATCGTGCCCGCTCGATCATATGCAGAGCTGCTGCGCCTCCTCTCCGATGTTGAAGATCTTGTTGAGATCACATTCACCCCGACAAAGAACCAGCTGCAGTTCAAGCTCGGCGACACCATGTTGGTGAGCCGTCTGATCGAGGGGCAGTTCCCAAACTTCCAGCAGGTTGTTCCAACAAGCCACACCACCAAGGTGACGCTTGACCGAGACAGCTTCCTCTCGGCGGTAAAACTGGCGCAAGTTGTTGCCGACGCATCAGCGCACATCGTGCGCTTTGCAATCTCCACCACCGGTGGCGGCGCTATCGACATCACCGCGGCAGCAGATGTTGGTGACCACGCGGCACACATCGAGGCGAAAGTTGAGGGCGAGGGAACAACGATCGCATTCAACGCGAAGTATCTTGTTGATGTGCTCTCACGTGTTGAGGCCGATCAATTCTCACTCGAGCTCACCGGCCCTGTCGCACCCGGGTTGCTTCGCCCGCTTGACGGTCGCGACTACCTGCACGTTGTGATGCCGGTGCGCACACCCTCCTGATCCGCACCGCTCGCGAACGCGCGGCGCAACAATGATTGAGAGCGTGCGACTTCACCAGGTGCGAAGCTGGGCCGACGGCAACGTCGCGCTAACGCCAGGGACACACATCCTTTGGGGGGAGAACGGCGCAGGGAAGACCACCATCCTTGAGGCGTGCATCATTGCCGCGACCGGCCGCTCGCACCGCGCAGGAGCTCTACGCGAAGTGATCGCCGGCGACGGCGACCAGGCGGCCGTCACAGTCACGGTGCGCGATGAAGGCGTCGACCCCACCGACACACTTGCGCAGTCAACGCTTGGCGTGGAGATCTCGCGCGCGGGGCGAGCGAAACACCTGCTGAACGGAGCCCCGCGCACCACAGCAGCCCTAGGAGAGCGGCTGCGCGTCGCAGCATTTGTTCCCGAGGAAACTGGCCTCGTTGTTGGCGCGCCAAGCGTGCGCCGCGCGCTACTCGACCGTGTTGCGTCGCAGTGGCAGCGCGGGTACGAGGCAACCCTGACACGCTACGAACGTGCGCTCCGTCAACGCAACAGCCTGCTCAAAGATGCGCTTGAGGCCGACGGCGCCGCACGCCGTGCCATCGCGAGCGAGATGCGCCCATGGACCGAGATGCTGATCACCACCGGGTCAGAGGTGGTGGCTGGCCGCCTCGCCCTCCTTGCAGCGCTCGCCCCAGTTCTCTCGGCAACGCACCGCGAGGTTGCGCCGAGCGAAGCCGAACTAGAAACGCACTACCTTTCGCGCGAGGAGTACCGCCCCGACGAATCCGCGAGCGAATGCGCGACGCGCCTTGCGGAATCGTTTGACCAGACTGCCGAAACAGAGGGCTATCAGGGATACACACTGGTCGGCCCACACCGCGACGACATCGCCTTCCACGTTGGCGGGAGCGACATCGCCCCAACAGCGTCACGCGGGCAGCAGCGCAGCCTCCTTCTCGCGCTCCTTTTCGCTGAGATCAAGCTGCTCACCGACGAGCACGGCCACCCGCCGGTCCTCTTACTCGACGATGCGTTTTCCGAACTTGACCCGCAACGCCGCGAACACCTGGTGGCGCGCATCGCCGCGCTACCGCAGAGCATCATTACGGCGACCGCACTCGAAGACTTAGCCCCCAGCCTCGTGGCGCAGGCAACCTCGCGCGAGATCCAGCGGGGCCCACAGGGCAGCAGCGTGACAGCGTGAGCACGAAACGCACGCGAAAGGGGCGGCCAGAGGGGCTCGCCGGGCTGCTCCCCGAGGCGGCGCGCGCCCTCGGCTTTGAAGAGGAGCTTCGGTTCGCGCGAACGATGGGCGTCTTCGGTGACCTCCTGCGCGAAGTGGCGCCACACCTCGCCCCCGTCAGCCACCTTGTTGCCATTGAGCGCGGCCGGCTCATTGTTGAAGCACGGAACCCCGTGGCGGCACAAGAGCTATACCTTCGCGGCGCAGAGCTCGCCCGCGCCTTTAGCGAGCGACCCGGCGGCGAACGCTCGATTGGCCTAACGGTACGGATCGCGATCTCAGGCAGCGAGCAAGACTGAGCGTATTCTCAACACATGGACCAGACCGAACAGACCATTCACCCCGCAGTATTAACCGCTGCCGAGCCAGCGTTTGGTCCAGGCTGGCTCCTGCTCGCACGTACGCCGAAGGGACCGTCTGAGGAGCGCGTACTCGGCACACGCGCCGTACTCATCTCGCTCGTCGGTGCGACAACGGGGCAGCTCCAAAAAGCCGCCAACGAAATGCTTGACCTCTTCGACAGAGATGCGTCGGCCAGTCCCGCAGAGCGAGCGCGTCGCGCGCTCGCCGCTGCACAGAAGCGACTCGGCGAAAGCGTCGCAGCTGGGCTCGTCGCCCTATCGCGCAACGAGGTCATTGTAGCGCGCACCAGCGGCGTGGCGATTGCCGCACGGCGAACGACAGAGGGCCGCATGTCAACAATCATGTTGCCCGACGAGGCGCCTGGTGCATCGTCGCGCACGCTTGAGCGCGTCGGAATCTCAGCGACGCGGCTCTCAATGTCCCCAAAAGATCGCGTCGCGCTGGCGATCACGCCGGAGGACGCGAAACGCGCTGTCAAGGCGCACACACCTGTGAGCGGCGTACTTGCACCACTCGCCTACACAGCTGTGCTCCTCGAGGTGCTGCTACCGGTGCGAAAGGCTGTTCAGTGGGCAGCGCCAGACTCCGACACCCTGATCAACGTTCCAATCGATCCAGTTGCAGTCGCAAAGATCAACGCACGCACACGCTGGGAGGAGGGGAACCTTGAGCGCGAGGCGCGCATCGTCGCTGCAAAACCGGTGGCGCCAGAGGCCGATCCGAATCGGCCAGACGCGCAGACACGGCCGTATGAACCAATTGACACCGCAGCACAGGCAGTGATCGATGCGCGCCGCCCAAGCACACGAAGCGGGGCGGAGGCACGTGCGCGAGGGAAGGCTCAGCCGCCACCGGCGCGCGACCAGCGCACAAGCGATGCAGTGCGGGCAGCGCAAGAGACTGCGCGCGCCGAAGCGCGACTGCGGGCAGAGCATCGCAGCGCAGCAGAGCCACGAGTTGAGCGATCGTGGCGAGAGCGCGCCGCAACGTCAACGTCGTTCTGGCAGCGCGCCGCTGCGCGCATCGCAAACGAGATTGAGCGCCGAGCACCATGGCTAACAGTCACCCCAGCTGAGCCAACGCTCCGCGCAGCGACGGGGAGCGACGAGCAGGCAGAGCACGAAGTTCAGCGCACACGTCGACGCCGCTCAGCCGCAATCCTTCTCGCCGCGGTGTTGGTCGCCGGGGTCGGCGGCGCAACTGCACTCGTGCTAAACGGATCAACTCCGGAGCTGGACGCTGCGGCGAAGGCCCGCGAGGCCCTACGAAGTGCGGAGATCGGTATCGGTGAAGCGCTTGATCCCCAGACCAACCTTCTTGTGAACGACCCAGCGCGCGCGAAGAGCCTCCTGCTCACCGCCGTTGCCAACCTGAATTTTGCAGAGACTGGAGGCGGCCCGCTCGCCCGAATCACGACGCTACGAACAGAGGCGACAGAGACGCTCAATAAGATTTTCCTGGTGAACAACACGGCCCCGATCGAACTCTTCGACTTTGAGGCGGCGGGCGCAACAGTTGAGATCCAGGCGATCGTCCAGGGGCCAGACGGCCTGCCGTATGTCATCGACAAGGTGACGGGCGCGGTATACCGAATTGATGCCGAGCGCGGCCGTGCAACCGTGGTGTACCAACCAGGGTTTGACCTCTACGGCACGCGCACAGGTCGCGCACTCCTTCTTACCGCCGCCGGACCAGACCTCGTGGTGTTTGATACCTCATCAAACCTCTGGCGCTGGCGCCCCTCCGACGGGGCGGGCAAGGGGACACTGGTCAAGCTCCGCGTTCGCGACGGCGAACTGTGGGGAAGCGACGTCAAGGCGATCATCGGATTCGCAGCCGACCCAGGCACAGGGCTCTACCGCCTCTATGTCGTCGACCCCTCTGCGCGCCAGATCCTGCGATACCAGCCAGCGCCCGACGGCACGGGCTACCCCGCCACCCCAACGGCGTATTTAATCAGCCCGATGTCCCTCGGCGCGATGACGAGCATCGCAATTGATGGCGATGTGTATATGACGAGCGGCGGTGCTCTGCGCCGCTACTCCGGCGGAGCGCCAGATGACTGGAGCCCGGCAGTGATTGGCGACGAGCTACTCCGCCCCCTTCTTACCCCAACACTCGTGATGTCCGCGGGGGCGAGCCGAACCGGGATCGTCTACGTCTGGGACAGCAGCGCACGCCGAGTGATTGCGTACAGCAAGGCGTCGTCCGGCGCCATGCTTGCGCAGTACGTCATTAGTGATCAAGCCGACCAAATCGATGATCTTCTCGGCGGATACATCCTCCCCGCATCCGATGGGGGGGCACCAACCTTTGTCTGGGCTGAGGCGGGACGTGTTCGTAGCGTCGTCCTTGGGAAACCGATTACACAAGAGCCAGGGGCGAGCGTCAACCCAACTCCTGATCCCGTTATTGAGACCCCGATCCCTACGCCGTAAGCGTGCGATCATAGAGCGATGGAACTACGACGCGCGGTGGTTGAGGGGGTGCGCATCCAGATGATCTCTGGGACGCACGTGCTACTCCTACGCGACGCCGAAGAGGCACGCTACCTGCCGATTCCGATTGGGCCCAACGAGGCCAGCGCCATCGCCTATCACCTTCAGGGGATCACACCAGAACGACCACTCACGCATGACACTGCGCTCCGCGCCATTCGCGCCATAGGGGCGACACTGCGCGAGGTGCGCATCATTGAAGTCCGTGAAGAGACGTTCCGCGCGCGGATGGTGATGGTTGCCCCAAGCGGCGAAGAGGCTGAGCTAGATGCACGGCCGAGTGACGCAGTCGCTCTTGCGCTACGTGCCGAGGCTCCAATCTTTATCTCAGCAGAACTGCTTTCAGCCGAAGGGATCGTTCCAGAGGCCGCTGAAGAGGAGCGGCTCTCACTCTTTCGTGACTTCGTTAACTCGCTCGACGGCGAGGAGCCACCGGCAGCGCGCTAGCGCTCATCGTTCAACAGCGCGCGCCCCCGCGAAAGCGTTCGAGCGCGGCTCACCCAGAGCCCAAGGCGTAGCGACCAGAAGTCGCGCACAGCTCGCGTAATAACCGAGAGACGCGCCCCCGTAGGTGAGCCGGCGGTGCGCGGATAGTGCGGCACACCGACCTCAAGGATGTTCACGCCAGCGAGTCGCAAACGAATCAATAGCTCTGCAGAGAAGAAGGCGCCGTCAGAGTGCACGATGATTCCACGCAGTGCATCGCGATGGAATAGTTTTGCAGCGCAGTCAACGTCGCGGACACGAAGTCCGAACCAGATGCGATTGGCAATGCGATACAGGGTGGCGTAGATGAGACGCAGTGGGGGATCGGCACGCTGCATGCGATACCCAATGACAACCGGCGAGCGCGTCGCTTCGACACACTCGACAAGGCGCGCAAGGTCAGCGACACGGAATTGGCGGTCGCCGTCGGTGTAGGCAAGGTGGCCATACCGTGCCGCCGCAAAACCTGAACGAAGCGCGCCGCCGTACCCGCGGTTCACCTCGTGGCGCACCAGGCGAACAACTCCGCCGTGCCGCTGCACCAGGCGCTCGGCCACGTCGGTAGTGTCATCACGCGAACCGTCGTCAACGAGAATGACCTCATAGGTCGTGGCGAGGGCGGGGAGCACTGCGAGCGCATCGGCGACGAGCGCCTCAAGGTTCTCAGCCTCGTTGTGGCAGGGGAAGAAGAGCGAGAGCTCTTGCAGTGGCACCTTCCACAACCCCCTTCACGGCTACACTCGGCAGATGACTTCTCAGACGGCCCGTCGACCAACCGAGCAGGTCAGCCTCCGCACAATTGCGCTAATCGCTGCGATCGGGATTCTCTTGCGGGTGATCATCGCATACGTGGCACTCCCTCCAGACGCAGGCTTTGCTGCTGATCTCAACGCATTCCGAGCGTGGGCGTCTGAGCTGGGGACCCGTGGACCGTGGGGTTTCTATGCGCGCGGAATCTTTGTCGACTATCTCCCCGGCTACATGTGGGTCCTCTGGGCGCTCGGCTCGGTTAGCGCACTCATCACTGGCAGCACCGACCCAGGGGCGCTCGTAAAGCTCCCTGCGATCCTTGCCGACGGGCTGCTGGTACTAGCAACGGTGCGACTTGCCGCCGACCTTGGCGCCCCACGCCGCAGCCAGATCGCCGCCGCAGTCGCCATGGCCTTCGGGCCAATGATCTGGCTCGACTCGGCCGTGTGGGGGCAGGTCGACTCCATCGGAACCGCCGCCCTCCTCTACTCACTCTCCGCGCTCATCCGCGGCCAAACTGTTCGCGGAGCGATCTTTGCCGCCCTCGCTGCGGTGCTCAAGCCACAGTTCGGCATCCTGATCCCCATCGTTGGCGTCCTCGCCTTTGTGCGAGCGCGGTCTGCACGCGACCCCTGGGCCTTCGTCGTGGCGGGCCTTGCTGGCGCCGCCACCATTGCCCTCGCCGCCCTGCCGTTCGGGCTCACGCTTCCTGACGTGTTGGCCAAGATCGCAGAGGCGGCGGGCACCTACCCACATCTCTCGGTAAATGCCTGGAACCCTTGGGCGCTCATCACGGTCGGTGGGCGAGCGGTCGTTGATGCGAGCGGGTGGGCGTCCGACATCGACCCACTCCCCCTGATCGGCATTCCAGGAGTCGCAATCGGCAGTGCGGCGATCGCCAGCGCCGTACTCGTTGCGATGCGCTACGTGCGACGCGATACGGCGATCCGTACCGTTACCGCTGTCGCCATCCTCGCTATCGCCTTCTTCGTTCTGCCAACGCGCGTGCACGAGCGCTACCTCTTCCCGGCGATTCCGCTCACGATTGCACTTGCCGCAGCACGGCCCGCCTGGCGCTGGATTGCTGCCGCAACCTCCGTCGCCTTCTTTATGAACAGCTGGGGCGTGCTCACCATCTCGTACTTCCAGAACCCAGGCTTACCAAACCTTGGCGTTTTTACCGACGCACTCCACACACCGATTGCGGTGACGGCTACCGCGATCGCAATCACCGCAACGCTGTTCGCAGCAATCTGGCTAGCGTGGAGCACCGAAAAACGCACAATGGGTGCGCGACGAGCAGCCACGCAGCGGAAACAGGTTGACGCCGTGCCGCGACGGGCGGCCATCGCGAAGCCGGAGCCCCGCCGAATCCTGACACGGATTGACCTCTGGCTCTTGATCCTGGTGACAGTGAGCACCCTGTCTCTGAGAGGCTGGCGCGTTGGCGAGCCGACGCACTTCCAATTTGACGAGGTGTACCACGTACGAACCGCGACAGAGTTCATGCAAGACTGGAAGTACGGCGAGCCGCATGCGATCTATGAGTACACACACCCGCATCTCGCCAAGTACCTCATCGCACTCGGTCTCGAAACGTTTGGCGCACCTCGTGTCGATGCGCAAACAACATACCCAACAAGGATCGGCGCAATTGCCGTTCGGCCAGAGGATGCACTAAGCCCTGGCCGAATTTGGATCGCAGGGCCAGACAAGATCAGCGTGATTGACGCATCAACGCGCGCAGTCCTTGGCACACTCCCACTACGCAGCGTTTCGCAACTGCTCGCCGCCCATGATGGCTCACTCTGGGGCGCTACCGAAACCGGCACAATCTTTTCGGTCGACCGCGCCACCGCCGATCAGGGCGGCGCAAGTGGCCTGCGCACGTGGGCATCAACTGGCGGTGCCATCCTGGGCATTGCGCCACTTACTGATGGCGGTGTTGCCCTTGTGCAACGCGATCAGGTGCTGATCATGCGCGATGGAGTTGTCGTGACGAGTGCACCACTTGTGCGCGGGACGTCGGTACTCGCGCTCACGGTAGATGATGAGGAGCGAATCTTTGTGACGAGCGCTAGCGGGCTGACGAGTTACGCGGCACGTGACCTGTCGAACATGCGATCCTCGCGGATCGATGGTGGCGCAGCTGCCGTTGCGGCCGTTGACTGGTTTGACTCACTGCGACTCTACGTAGCGGGTCGCGATGGCATACGGGTGTACAGCGCAAAGAGCGAGAGCACGACGCTCATCTCGCAGATCACGATCCCAGGCGCCACGGCGATCGTGCCCAATGATGCAAGCCGCATGGTGCACGTGGTGGCACCTGGACCCGACGGCGCCGGCGCATCGCTGTGGACGGTTGAGCCGAACGGCAACGCCCGATTTGCCGACGTTGCCGTGGGCGCTGATGCACTCACGCTTGGCGTGAGCGGCGCAGCCCTTGATGCCTCAGACGAGCGCGCCGATGGCGGCAACGGCGAGCTCCTTATTGCGACTCCATCTGGTGCCATGACACAGGTGGGCGTGGGCGACCTCGCCGCTGGCTGGCGCTGGCCCGGGGTGATTGCCGGCGCACTCGCCGCAGCCCTTCTGGTTCTCTTGGCGCGGCTCCTGACGGAGCGCCGCGACGTCGCCGCCCTCGTCGGCGTACTCGCCCTGCTCGACGGGGCCGGCTTCGTGCAGAGCCGCATCGGCATGAATGACGTCTACCTCCTCGCCCTCCTGCTTGGCGGCGCGGTCGCCTTCGTGGCATGGCTGCAGGGTCGCGCGCGAGGCGCCCTCTCTGGGGGGCTCCTCCTCGTCGTGGCCGGACTTCTGCTCGGCGGAGCGCTGGCGAGCAAGTGGGTCGCCCTCTACGGCATCTTCGGTCTCGGCATCATCTGGCTCGCGCGAACAGCGCCAGGGCGCCTACTGGTCGCGGGCGGGCTCGCCCTACTCGGCGCCGTGCTTCTCCCGCCAGCGCTCGCGGTCGCCGACGGCTCCACCCGCATCCCAAATCTGCCGTTTGCCGCCGTGCTGGTGCTACTCCTTGCGGCGACAGGCGTGGCCATCCATCGCGCTGGTGGCATCTCGCGGCGCGAAGCAACCCCACGCTCACTCCTCGGACTCCTCTCGCTCCCGGGTGAAGCGACGCTCGTCCTCTTTACGCTCGCCGCACTTCCGCTCGGCGTCTACATCGCGAGCTACTTGCCGTGGGCGGCGCTCGGCAATCAGTTGATTACCGGTTGGCCGATCGGCAACAGCGGACAGACGCTGACCGATCTCACGGCGTCGATGTATCGCTATCACGACACGCTGCGCGCCGCGCATGCCGCGAGCTCACCATGGTGGGCGTGGCCGCTCGACTTGAAGCCTGTCTGGCTCTTCCAGTCGAGCTTCACTGCGGGCGGCAGTTCATGGACCGCCGCGGTGTACGACGGCGGCAACGTGCTCTCGCGCGTCCTTAGCATCGGCGGTGCGCTCTGGCTTGCAGCAGAGGCGTGGCGCCGACGAAGCTGGGGCCTCGCATCGGTACTCGTTCTCGGCCTTGCGCTCTGGCTACCGTGGGCGCGCATTGATCGCGTCGCATTCCAATATCACTACTACCCAACTTCACAGATCGCCCTGATCGGCCTCGCACTTCTCTTGGCTGATCTTCGCGCCGGATCGCAGCGTGCTGCGCAGATCGTACGCATCGGTGGCGCGTGCGCGGTGCTCGCTGCGCCAGTGCTTTGGATGGCTACTGGCGCGCTCTGCGCGCTCGCAGGAGTGACGAGCGTCTACCCGGAGAGCCAGGTCTGCCTCTCGGGAGGGTTCGGCACACCAGGACCACTCGTTGGTGCAATTGCGCTCGCTCCTGCAACGGTCGCCGCATGGTCAATTCTTGGAGCGACCGATATACGTCGCATCTTTACGATCACCATCGGCAGCATCGCTGCAGTCGCACTTCTCTGGTATCCAAACTGGTCAGCGTTGCCACTCCCAACCGGCGTTCATAACTGGTACCAGGGCGTACTGCCAACATGGGCCTGGCCGTTCCAGTTCGGCGTCACCCTTGAAAGTTCCGCCGAGGCCGCGCTTGCCAGTAGCGCGACGCTCATCGTTGGCGTGCTACTCCTCTGCGCCGCCGCCGCTGGTGCCTATGGTGCGAGCCGACTCAGTCACGCTGCTCGCAGAAAGCTCGACGAGGATCGCGCGTAGCGGCAACTCTCGGGCAGTGATGCTGTAGGGCGTTAGTCGCTCAAGATGCAGTGACTCACCAGCGGCAAGTTGCACCCGGGTGTCGTGGGCGGTAACCCATCCGCCACCCTCAATCACCACGAGCACAACATCACCAGCACTGCGCAGCGGTCCGTAGGTGCCACCTGGCGTGACTGTGAACTCAGTGATCTGCGCGATGTCGTTTGAGAAGATGGCGCTACTGAGAACACCCTGGGAGCCCGCAGCGCGGTCGGCACGTCGATGACCAGGGCCAAAACTTCGGATGTTCATGCTTTTCCGCAGTGCGCAGCTGCGCACACCAAAGGGCTATCCGCGACGGTTCGCTGGGCGAATGGTTGCCTCAACACCGTCGGCAACCTGGCGCCGCGTGCGCAAGAGCTCGGCATGCTGCGCCTCAGCGGCGATGAGTGGAGGGAAACGCTTCGTGACGGTGTCGCGCAGCGCAAGAAGCCCAACAAGCGTGGTGGCAATGGGGAAAATGCCGTACCACTGGAATGCGGCGTAGACCAGGTTCATGCCGAAGGTGCCGAGGCTGATCCACAAGATGTACTCCCACTCGTCGCCGACCACCCCTCGTTCACGAGCGCCACGGGTCGCGAATGAATAGACCAGGATCGTTGCGAGGAAGAGCGCCAGGTTTGCCATCCAGAACGGCGTGTAGAACGTTCCAAGATCGGCGTTCAAGACGGTGAAGAGGTACTCCCAAGGCCAACGAAACATCTTGTCCTCACTCGCTAGGTTTCGGTTCACCCAGCACAACAGCGTGCGGGTTTGTGTGAGCGAGTATGCCACCATCAGCAGCATGCGCGTCCTTCTGCTGATCTCCCCCGAGAGCCCCGCCCTGGTAGGGCTGGCGCCCATCCTGGCGACCCTTATCGCCCGTGGGGCCACGGTCGAAGCCGGTCCCGCCGCCCCGCACCTTCGGGCGGAAGAGATCCAGGTGACCGAACATGCCGATGCCGCAACGCTCGACCAGGCGGCGGCGAGCCTTACCAGCGCCGACCTCCTGATCGCCCCAGCAGGGGCCGAGGCCCCACCCGCCGCAATCGTCGCCATTACACGAGCACTCCTCGCCGCCGAGGAGGGGCCGATCATCGTTGTTGACCCAACTGCGATCGGCGACCTCCTCTCCGACATGGGATCCACTGGCAACTTGACCGCACTGCGGAGCGAACTCCGGCGTTCGGCGGCCCTCGTCATTGCGGCCCATGTTGCGCCGCTGGTTCGCGACAGCGAGAGCGCCATGCCAGCTCGTGACGTAATTGTGCTTGAGCGCATTCGTACATTTGGCCACGGCGAGAATCAGCACCAGGCCGCCGCGGCGTACCGGCGCGTACACACCGCAGATGCGGGGATCATGGGCGCTCGAGTGCTGCAGGGGCAAGAGCCCAGCCTCAACGACCTGCTTGACCTTGACGCTGGTTCGCGACTTGTTGCCGACCTACCAACGCCGAGCGTCGCGCTCATTCGACACACAGATCCGATCGGCGTCGCAACCGCCGAGACGGCGCTCGGTGCACTCACGCGCGCGATTGAGACAGATGCAGCGGCAAGCTCCGGCTCAATCGTTGTCCTCAACGTTCCAATTGATCGCGCCGTTGCCGCCGTGATCGCATCGGGAACATTTGAATCGGTGCTCGCGCCAGCCCTCGCCGATGATGGCGCTGCGGAGGCGCTGCGCACGCGACCAGAACTGAGCGTCGTCATTGACCCCTCTTATCGCGCAACAGAGTTCGACATGATTGGCGTCAGCGGCGCGGTGCTCTTACAAACAGCCGACACTGGCAACATTGAGCGTTCGCAACTTCGTGTCGTCACCGAACGCCGCCCAACACTTGATGAGCTCACCGACCTACTCTTCTCGTGGCGCATCGTTCGACACATTCGGTCAAACGCCATCGTGGTGGCGCGCGGTGCTGCAACACTCGGCATCGGTGCCGCACAAGTGAATCGTCGCGTCGCCGTTGACATTGCGCTCAACCAGGCGGGAGAGCGCGCACGTGGCGCAGTGATGGCCAGTGATGCGTACTTCCCATTTGCAGAGGGGATCGCTGCCGCAGCAGCAGCGGGCGTTACCGCAATTGTTCAGCCGGGCGGCTCACGTCGCGATGCAGCGGCAATCGAGATCGCCGATCGTCACGGCATTGCGATGGTCTTCACCGGGCGGCGACACTACCGTCGCTAATGCACTACACCCAGCGCAGCGCCGCCGGATCCCATGCGCCGACGCAGAGCGCAGCAGCATCACCTTCAAGGCGTCGCTGAACATCACGTAGCTCGCGTGCAGTTCCTTGCCACCCCGGCGCCTTTAGCGCTGGAGAGATGTCGGCGAGTGGCGCCAATACAAAAAGTCGTTCGGCAGCGGCTGGATGCGGAACAACCAGCGGCCGATCAGCATCAGCACCGTCGGACTCCATGCCGTGTGGTCGCGGATGCACTACCGCGATGTTCTCCATCGCAATGATGTCAATGTCAAGACGGCGCGGTCCGAACCTTACCGTTGGCACGCGGCCAAAGAGTCGCTCCAGTTCCTTGACGCGCACGAGCACCTCAATTGCCGCCGCCGCCGGCTCTTCGGGAAGCGTCACGCGCATTCGAAGCGCGGCATTGAAGAACTCTGGTTGATCAACGAGGCCGACCGGAGTGGTGCGGTAGAGCGGCGAGACCTGCTCAAGGCTCCAGCCAGGAATGTGCGCGAGTGCGACGACCGCTTCTGCGAGCGTGGCGACAGGGTCGTCGAGGTTAGCCCCGATCCCTAGGTGTAGAACGAGTTCACGCATGTGCCCGACGGTAGCGCCGCGTAGGATCTACTGCATGGAAG
>JBBAWJ010000006.1:0-43205 GCA_040397255.1 Candidatus Limnocylindrus sp. | reverse complement strand
CCCGCCTCAAGACCACCGTCGTCTATGTGACGCACGACCAGGTTGAGGCGATGACGATGGGGACGCGGATCGCGGTGATGAGCGACGGAAAGCTGCAGCAGGTCGGCACACCACAGGATCTGTACGACCTGCCAGTGAATCGTTTCGTCGCCGGCTTCATCGGCTCACCAGCCATGAACCTGCTGGAGGCGACCGTTGACGGCCGCCACGTGACGGCGGGCGATATCGCGATTGAGATCAGTGATGCGCGTGCAAAGGAGCTGGAGGGGCGCACCGGCGTCACGATCGGCTTCCGACCAGAGCACCTTGAGTTCGGTAAGGCCGAGAAGGGCTCAGCACAGATCGAACTCACCGCTGACGTTGTTGAGTATCTCGGCGCACAAGAGTTGCTCCACTTCTCGACGAAGAGTGGCGATGTGCTGGCCCTTATTGGCTCCGAGCACAAGACGCCGCGCGGCACCAAGGTGCAGCTCGGACTCTCTCTCAAGAAGTTGCACCTCTTCGATTCGGCCACCGGCGCCGCAATCCGCTAGATCGGCGACACCACATGCGATGTGGTGATGACGCTCTCGGTGCACGCCTCGCCGCGCTGCTAGAGCCTGGCGATCTCAACGAGGTCGTCGTCGCTTCGGACCTCGTGGTGCAGGCGGCGTACATGGAGTGGCGACGAACGACGGTGCAGCGCACCGGCGGTGATCAGCACGTGCGCTACATCGTTGGTCACCCGGGCGCTGTGGCCATCCTTGCCATTGATGCGGCCAGCGACGCGGCCGTTACGCCGGCGAGCGAGATGCTCTTCGTACGACAGTTCCGCGCCCCAGTGGGGCAGCTGCTCCTGGAGGTGCCTGCTGGAACGCTCGACCTGCATGACGGCGTGACGGAGGAGCCGCAGTTGGCCGCCGAGCGCGAACTCGAAGAGGAGACGGGCCTTCGGGCAGCGACCTGGCGGCACCTCCGAAGTTTCTTCACCGCCCCGGGGTTCACGAGCGAGCGCATGGAGCTCTACCTCGCCCTGGGACTCTCGGAGGCTGGCCCTGGCGCCCGCACCCCCGACGAGGATGAGGCGATTGAGGCGGTCCGGCTGACCATTGCCGAGGCGGCCGAGGCGGTCCGTCGAGGGGCGATTGTTGACGCCAAGAGCCTGATCGCAATCGCCGCAGCGGAGCGTCTCGCCACCCGCTAAGCCCCGCACGGCTCGTGCGTAAATCCCTCGTGAGTTGCGATATCCGCACCCCTACCCCCCCTACGGTGCTAGAATCGTACCCACAGCGGTCCGCACTGCGGAATCCGCAGAGAAGGATGTATGGACATGGCAATCGCACCACTTCGGCACCTCGCGCCAACCTCAGCGCCGGCTCCCCATCGCGCGGAGCCACCCCTCGGACCCACCGTTCAGATTGACCCTGCCCGCATTCGTGAACTGACCGCCCGCGAGTCCGAGCGGCTTGACGCCCGCACACAGGCCTCCGCCGCCGCCTACGAACGCGCCAAGCGCTCCCTCGTTGGTGGCGTCTCGTCGAGCTACCAGAAGCGCGCGCCATGGCCGATCTACCTCGACCGCGGGCAGGGGCAGTACGTTTGGGATGTTGATGGGCATCAGTACCTCGACGTACACAACGGCATCGGCAGCATGGTGCAAGGGCATGCGCATCCAATCATCACCGAAGCCGTGGATCGACGTGTCCGGCTCGGCTCGCACTTCGCTGCACCAACCGAGGACACCTACATCGTTGCGGAGCAGCTCGCCGCGCGCTGGGGCCTCCCCCGCTGGCGTTTCGTGAACTCTGGCTCCGAGGCCACCATGGATGCGATCCGACTCGCCCGTGGCGCTACTGGGCGCGATGGTGTGATGAAGATCTTCGGCAGCTATCACGGCCACCACGACTATGTGATGGTTGACATCGGCCTCTCGGTGTACGACGGCAAGGATCGCGAGAATTACCCGTCAATCGCCTACGGCAAGGGGATTCCAGATTCCGTCTCACAGATGACGACGGCCGTGCCATTCAATGACGCTGGTGTTCTTGAGCGACGACTCACTGCACTGCAGAGTGAGGGGCGTCTCCCCGCCTGCTTGATCATGGAGGCCGCAATGATGAACTGCGGCGTGATTCTGCCAGAGCCCGGCTACCTCGCCGATGTTCGACGCATCACCAAGAAGTTCGGCGTGATCTGGATTGTTGACGAGGTGAAGACCGGCCTCACTGTTGCCGCCGGCGGTGCAACAGAGCTCTTCGGCATCAAGCCTGACCTCGTCTGCCTGGCGAAGGCGCTCGGCGCTGGCATCCCTACGGGTGCTATCGGCGGCAGCGACGAGATCTGGGCGATGGTCGACTCCGGCGATGTGTATATGGTGGGCACCTTCAACGGCAACCCGCTCGCCATGGCGGCGGCGCGCGCCAATATGGAGCGCGTGATGACGCCAGACGCCTACAAGCATCTTGGTAGCCTCAATAGCCAACTCCTTGACGGTGCCCAAGGGATCATCAATCGCTACAAGCTCGCCGCCTACGCGGTGGGGATTCAGTCCAAGGGCGTCATTACCTTTGCCCAGTCGAAGGTTGTGGACTATGACTCGTATAAGTCCGCCCAGCAGAAAGAGATCATTGATCTTGTCTGGCTCTGGAACATGAATCGCGGCATCTTCGGAACGCCGGGTCGTGACGAGGAGTGGACCCTCTCAATCGGAATGACCGCCGCTGACGCCGACCACTACCTCGGAGTCTTTGAGGAGCTGGCCG
This sequence comes from Candidatus Limnocylindrus sp., assembly GCA_040397255.1. GTDB lineage: Bacteria > Chloroflexota > Limnocylindria > Limnocylindrales > Limnocylindraceae > Limnocylindrus. Next base: position 40,464 of record JBBAWJ010000006.1, on the reverse strand, counting down.
CCGAACTGACGCGCTAGCCCTCCTCGCGGAGTTGTCGCAGGCGCTCATCAAGCACGGCGGTTGCCGCACGAACGCTCCCCATGAGTGGCAGTACCGCCACGAGGGTGAAGGCTCCCCCTGCGATCATGATCACGCCCCTCACGCGCTGGGCGGTAACGATTTCGTTCAGTTGTGCATGCACGTTGGCGTTCAGCGCCTCGGCGATACCGAGCGACGGCTGCGCATAGACCCAAGGAGCCGCCGCGCCACCCAACAGCCACGCGCCAAGGAGCAGCGCGGCAAGGACACCCCCGAAGGCGAATGGGCCATCGGTGATCAGGCGCGCTACGCGTGCGCGGCGCACGAGCAGCGCTACCAGACCAACCCACACCACATGCCCAGTGAAGACGAGCAGGGCAACCGGTGGCGTGGCGATTGACTGGGCGAGGAGGAGTGGGGTCCACGGGAGGCCTCCAGCAAGGATGGCGAGGCGTCGCTCGCGGCTCGAGAGCAGCCCCTCATGCTGCAGGCGCGCCATCCAGCTGAGAACTGCGAGGCCAGCGGCAACATCGAGAACGACCGCAACGAGGCGAAGGACTGAGAGGGCGAGCTGCTCGCCAAGAATTCCTCGAGCTGAGGCGACGGGGTCTGCCGCGTAGGCGAGGATGTTGTCGCCGCTACGGAAGAGGAGCCAGCCGCGCAGCGCGAGCAGCAGTGCGCTGGCAACAATCGCACCGGTAAAGATGGTCTCGTTCTTGGGGAGGAGTCGGCGAGTGGCCATGCTCGGTGCCTACCGCGCCATACGCGCGCGGGCGAGCTGTTCTGCCGTCAGGAGTGCGCTCTGCAACTCTTCGCTGAGCTGCACCTTGGCGATCGTCTGGCGCAGCAGCACCGCCACCGCGCTGAGCGTTACCCAACCTACCGCAACCCAGATCATTGCCGTGCGATCTGTGTGCGAGCTGATTAGCCCGCCGAGCCAGAGTGGCGCAACAAGGAGGGAGAGTCGCCCAGCCCAGCGGGCCGATCTGCTATCGGCGTTGGGCCGCGATGCTCCGGTGCCGCCGTGCGCCTCCGCGAGGCTCAAGGTGTGCCTAACTAGTAGCCGGCCAGGTTGACCAAGGAGCGGTCCGGGGATCGCAGAGAGTGCGACGGCACGATCAATCTTGGCGAGCGCCACCGCCGGGTGCGGTGCGCCCAGCGCGTGGGCATTGCGCAGGCTGGCCCCAAGCCAACGTAGCGCGAAGAACCAGACCGCCGGGGTGACGATCAGCAGCAGCAGGTTTGCGGTGCGAACGGTGCCGAATGCGCGCGTTACATCCTCTTCAGTAGCGCGGTTGATGGCAACGAGGTCAAGCACCGAGAAGTAGCCCATGATCGTTCCCGCGCTGATAAGCGCAAGGAGCGCCAGCAGGAGGAGCGCACGTCGCGCCGTTGCCGCCTTCGTGGCGGCGGAGAGGTAGGGGGTCACTTGCCGCTAGTGCCCTGCTGTCGCAACACGCGAATGAGGCCATCGCGCTCAAGCAGCGCGAAGCGTCGCAGGCGTGCCGCGTCAACCGCTGGGATGCCATGCGCTGGATCGGCAATGTTCGCAAGGAGTGCGTCGACTGCGGCGAGCATCGATGTTGGTGATCCCCAGAGCCCGAGCGATGCGCTACGTGTGACAAGGTCGCGCGCAAACGTTGCATCTGCAGATCCGAGGGCCAGGAGCGCCGTAGGGATCTGGGCAACATACGGCGCAAGCAGTTCGTGCTGCCACGGCCAGGCGAACCCACTCGCGGCGGCGAGTGTCTTACGTACACTGCCGTATCCGTCAGAGCGCAGGATGCGCGCCCATGCCGCGCGCTTCGCCGCAACGTTTGGCGTAGCTACCTCGGCGGCGAGGAGCGAACGTTCGCCGCGGTCACTCGGGTCGCGCTGCGCCTCTGCCGCAAGGCGCTCTGCACTGTTCGGTGCGCCGAATGAGGCCGCGCGCACGAGCAGCGACCAGCGATGATCCTGATCGATCTCGACGCCATCCAGCGGCGTCTCGCCGGCCGCAACCTGCCAGGTGTCCTCAACATCTCGAGGCGTAACTGAGGCCATCACCATGATTCGCGACCAAACGATGCGCATCCCCTCGCTGCCACCGCGGGCTAGCCGAGCGCGTGCGGCATCAACGATGAGGCTCCCCCAGCGCTCGCGCTCGCCATCAGGGAGATAACGGAGCAGGAGGCCACTCAGCGTTGACTCAACGACGCCCTGCACGATGGAGGAGTCAACTTCATGCGGGAGGCGGTCGATCAGCAGCTGCGCGTAGCGAGGCGCCGGGTAGCGGCCGTCGCGCACGAGCTCGTATATCGCCATCCAGGTGAGCTGGCGCAAGAGCCCGTCGGGAATCGACTCCATCCGTGTCTCAGCGAAGCGGAGTGTCGCCTCATCGAGGGCGAGCTTGCCGACGGCGAGGTCGTCGTGATTCGGGATCACGGCAAGCGGGAGAGGCCGCCCGGCGGCGCTCGGCACATCGGTGCGCGCCCCGGTCACCAGCGCCTCGTGCGGCTCAATGGTCACCGAGTGTGCATCGCCCGGGTAGAGGAGGGCGACGCGCAAGAGGTGTTCGCGCAGCACGTCGTCGCCCGAGACGACCTCTTGGGTGACCGTCAGGTTGCCGATGGTGCCGCCAGCGCTCGGGGTGATCTGGGCGCCGAGTCTGTTTGGCCCACTAGTGCGCAGCCACTGTGCCGACCAGTCGGCGAGTGAGACGCCACTCCCCTCTTCGAGCGAGGCCAGGAAGTCGGCGAGAGTTGCGTTGCCAAACGCGTGTCGCTGGAAGTGCAGGCGTAGTCCTGCCGAGAAGCCGGCACGTCCAAGGCGTGCGCCGAGCTGCTTCAGCACCGCACCCCCCTTGCCGTAGGTGATTCCGTCGAAGTTCAGGAAGGTCTGGTCCGTATCGGCGACGGTGCCGGCGATCGGATGCGTTGTTGGTGAGTCGTCTTCAACCAGCGACCAGCGCTTCAACTGCACGTTGAACTCCTGCCAGGCGGTGGTGTGCTCCGACCCTTCAGTGAGGCAGAGGGCGGCCGCATAGGTGGCGAAGGATTCGTTGAGCCAGAGGTCGTCCCACCAGCGCATCGTGACCAGATTGCCGAACCACATGTGGGCGATCTCGTGGAAGACCACTTCGGCGAGATCGGTCACGTCGCTCGGCGTTGGCGTGCTCAGGAAGATGTAGCGCTCGGTGTAGGTGATCAGCCCGACGTTCTCCATCGCGCCAACGTTGAACTCGGGGCAGTAGACGTGGTCGAGCTTCTCAAATGGGTACTCGCGACCGAAGAGTTCACCGAAGTAGGTGAACGCTTGGCTCGTCATCTTCTGGAAGAGGTCGTACGAGAGGTGCCTCTCAAGGGAGCCACGCGACCAGAGGCCGACCTGCACCGGGGTGGCGCGGCCTGGGATGGCCACCTCAAAGCGTCGCCCAACAAACGGGCCGGCGGCGAAGGCGAAGAGATAGCTCGCAAGTGGCGGGGTCTCGGCGAAGGTGTGCAGCGTGCCGCCAGCACCATCGGCGCTCGTCGCTGTTTCGGCGCCATTGCCGAAGACCCGCCATGCGGCGGGGGCGGCGACCACCAACGAGAGCTTCGCCTTGATGTCGGGCTGATCGAAGATCGGCGCCATGCGATGTGCCTCATACGGCTCAAAGTTCGTATACACGTATTCGGCCTGATCTTCGGGATCGATGAAACGGAAGACGCCATCGCCACCAGAGTCGTAGGTGTTTTCGTAGGACACGTCGAAGAGGTTCTCGGAACCCGCCTTTAGGTGGGCAGCTGGCAGCGTGAGGCGATACCCGCTCCACTCAGGGGCGTTGATGACCACGCCGTTAAGCGTGAGGCTGTGGATGGTGCGCCCGCGGAAGCAGAGGAAGATCGGCCCAGTGTGCCCAGCGGCGAGGGAGAAGCGTGTAACGAGGTGCCCACGGAAGGTCGCCGCGTTCGCAGCGAGGTCGAGCCGAAGCTCGTAGCGCACATCACCCACAGCGGCGGCGCGGGCGGCAGCCTCAACTTGCGTCAAGAGGTCGCGGGCCTCGGCTCCTGGGGTTTCAATGGTCAGGCTCATCGCCAGATCCTAGCGGGTCGCTGGGGTGAGGGCGGCACGCCAAGCGGCTAGATCAACCTCGCGGAGCCGCGGCGATGCGGTCGCCCCCGATGGTCGCCCGCGCTTCCCAATCGGCTGACTGTCGATCTCATGAATGTCGGCGGTGAAGTCAATGGGTCGAATCCCCGAGATCGCACTCCCGACGGCATACGTGTCCACGCGTGATCCCGCAGCCTTGAATTCGGCGATGCGCTCCAGCGAGAGGCCACCCGAGATGACGATCTGTGCCGCCGTTGCACCGGCGGCATCGAGAGCGGCGCGCACCTCTGCGACAAGGGCGGGCGTTACCCCACCAAGCTCACTTGCACGATCGAGCCGCACGCCACTAAGTTTGCTCCCCAGCGCTGCAGCGACACGCGCCGACTCCTCGGACTCATCGCGGAAGGTGTCAACGAGCACGATGCGCGGAACCTCGCTCTCAATCTGGCGATCGAAGGCGAGTGCAGCTTCGACCGTGTCGCCGTAGATCAGCACCAGCGCATGTGGCATGGTGCCAACTGGGAGCCGACCGGCACGCGAACTCCCCGACGTCGTGGATGAACTGGTTGCGCCGCCGATGATCGCGGCGTAGTCGAGCCGATCGGCAATGTTTGGGTGCACGTGGCGCGCACCAAAGGCGATCACTGGCGTTGGTGCAGCAGCCTCAACGATGGCGCGCGCGGCGGTCGCCCACCCGGTGCCGTGGGCCATCATGCCCAAATAGGCCGTCTCGAAGCGGGCGATCGACTGGTATGGCGCGCGAATACGTAAGACGACCTCTTTCGCCTCAATTTGATCGCCATCCTTCAACGCCCAAACCGCTGCGTTGCCGGCGGCTGCGTCGGCTTCAAGTGCGAGCGAGAGGAGCCCCTTCGCCTCATCGATGCCGCAGAGGGTGGCGCCGGCGCGACGACAGAAGACCTCCATCGTTACGACTGGATTACGCCCCTCCCCCGCCAACACACGTTCGGTGCGCAGGAAGTAGACATCGGCGTTCTCGCCGGTCAGGAGCGCAGGGAGCGGACGTGGGACGGGTCGCGTGGGGCGATCAAGTTCTGCCATAGGCGAAGCATAGCCCTGCGGCGAGCGGTCGGAGGCTACCCCTCCAGGCGATCGGCGAGATCGGGGACGGCGCGCAAGAGGGGCTGGTTCCGGCGCGGAGAACCGTCGTCGGCGGGGATGCGGCCGCCGATCCAGATCCATGCGGCGGTCTCATCGAGGAGGCGATCGGCGATCAGCACGGTACGGGCGAGTGCCTCGACTAGGTCATGCTCGGTCGCCTGTTGAGCGCGCAACTCAATGCTGAGCACCGGCCGGCCATCTTCGGCAATGCCGAACTTCGCAAAGAGATACTTGTCGTTCCACTCCAAGAGGCGGCGATACGCCTTGCGCAGACCGTCGCCGAGTGGCGGTGCCAGATGCGCCCACACCACAATGACGCCACCCGGGCGTGCGTCGTGAATGAGTGAGAGGCGCAAGGCGCGGCGGCGCTCTCCATCGAGTTCAAGGTCCCACACGGTTGCATCATCGCGTCGGTGTGGTGCGGGGACCACTACACCATGTCGTTCAAGCAGCGCGGGAATTGATGCAACTTGCAGGAGTGTCACGTTGTTATCGTGCCGTACGGCGCTGGTTCCAGGTGCGCCCAGCCTTGATCGTTGTGCCAGCCTTCACGATGCCAGAGTCGGGCCAATCGCTCAGGCTGGCCTCGGCGTCCACCAAGACGTTGCGGTCAACCGATGCGCCGTCAGGCACCTCGGCCTGCTTGCCAATAACAACGAGACCAGTCGCAAGCATCTCGGGATTCGCGCGGTTCGGTACACCTGGTAGCTCGCCGACGCCAACTTTTGCATCGTGCCCAATGCGTACCTCTTTGTCGATGATGGCGTGATCAATGACGGCGCCAGGCCCAATCACGGCATCGAACATCACGATGCTATCGCGCACGATCGCGCCCCGACCGACGCGCACACCAGGCGAAAGAACGCTGCGCTCCACGATCCCCTCAATCACACAGCCGTGCGAAATCATCGACTGCTCGACGCGGGCGTCGGCGCCGATTCGTGCGGGGGCTCGCTCCTCGGAGCGGGTGAGGATCAGCCAATCGCGCTCGTAGAGGTCGAGCTCGGGCTTCGCCTCGAGGAGCGCCATATTCGCGTCGAAGTAGGCGGGGAGGGTCCCCACGTCTTGCCAGTATCCGCGGAATCGATGGGCCATCACCTTTGCGCCACCGGCGAGCATTGCCGGCAACACGTTGGCGCCGAAGTCGGGGCGTGCCTCATCGAGCCACGCGGCCAGCGCATCGGCAGTAAAGGCGTAGATCCCCATGCTGGCGAGGCGACTGGTTGGCCGCTTCGGCTTCTCCTGGAACCCGGTGATGCGGCTCCGCTCATCAATGTCGACGACACCCATGCGGCGCGCATCATCGAGGCTCACCTCGCGCACCGAGACGGTCACGTCGGCTCCACTTCGTCGGTGGGCGGTAATGAGGCGCTCGTAATCCATCTTGTAGATGTGGTCGCCGGCAAGCACGAGCACGGTTTCGGCGCCGCTCGCCACCACCTCACGAAGGTTCTGCCGCACCGCATCCGCAGTGCCGCTGTACCAGTTGGCGGTATTGCCACGGCCAACCTGCGGCTGCAGGAGCCGCACGCCGCCGATGGTGCGATCGAGATCCCACGCTCGTCCGCGGCCGATATGGTCATTGAGTGATCGAGGGTTGTACTGCGTGAGCACGAGCACGTCATCAATGCCGCTATTCACACAGTTTGAGAGGGTGAAGTCAATGATCCGATACTTGCCGCCGAATGGCACGGCGGGCTTTGCCCGCACGCCTGAGAGCACGCCGAGTCGGTTCCCCTCGCCACCTGCAAGGATCACCGCAACGGTGCGATCAGTACGCAGAACAGGCTCCCCCAGGAAGGTACTTCTGAATGCAGACATATTTACCGTTCAGTAAGAGTGAGAGATGTAGGTGCGGTCCCGTGACATTCCCCGTTGATCCAACAAAGCCAATCAACTGCCCTGCAGCCACAAACTCACCCGCCTTCACGCGCCACTTCGGCTGGCTGGAGACCTTCCCGTCTCCGATATGCCCGTAGATCGAAACCATGCTCTTTGAATGGGCGATCCAGATCCAGGCGAGTGGGCGCATTCCCTTCCACACCACGCAGTAGCTGCAGATGCCCGCGATCATCACCTTGCCACTTGCCGCCGCATAGATCGGCGTTCCTGGCGCAGCCGCAATGTCAACACCGTTGTGGAGGTACGGGTACCCCTTCGGGCAGGTGGAACTCCTCGGATAGATCTTCCAACTGACGCAGCCGAACTTTTGCGAGATATATGGTCGAGTGCTGCCAACCGGCTTGATGAAACTGGATCCGTTATGGACGATCGGCCATGTCCAGCCACCCTGGTAGACGGTGGGGAGACCGGAGCCGAACTGGCCCTTCAGGAGTGCGTTTACCGTTGCTGTGACGCGCGCCTCTTCCGCCTTCAGGGCGGCGACGGCGGCGGCGAGCTTCTTCTTGTCGGCAATCACCTTGTCCATTGCCACCTTCTGCGCGGCGATTGCCCTCTTCTGCGCGGCGATTGCGGTGGCAAGTCGTGCCTTTGCCGCATTCAACAGTGACACCTGCTTATCGAGCGCCGCCTTCTGTTTTGCGGCAGCAACGCGCAGCTTCTCCGTTGCGGCGCGATTGACACGGACCTGATCTTCAATCTCCGCAAGGCGCGCCACGTCGCGACTAATGCCGTCCGCGAGCTTCACATCTTCTGCGCCGAGCGCATTGAACCCGGCGATGTCGAGCAGGATGTCGGTAAAGCTCTGACCTGAGAGCAGGACCCACAGCGGTGGCGTCTGGTCGGTGATATATGCCTCGCGGATGCGAGAGGCCAAGATCGCCTGACGTGCCGCAAGGTCACGGGCTTTCGCCTGTTGCGCCTTCACCAGCCGACTGATCTCCGCGTCAAGGGCGTTTACTGCGGCGTTGAGTTTGTTGAGGCCAGCCTGCGCCTGCTGCACCGCGGTCGTGAGCTGTGCAACCTGCGTCGTGATGCTTGTCAACGTTGCGGTGTTCTTGGCCAGGGCGGCACTGGTGGAGGCGAGCTGCGCCGTGAGGGCACCCTGCTGTGCGATCAGTGCATCAAGCGCCTTCTGTTGGGCGGCGAGCTGTGCGGCGAGCGCCTTCTGTTGGGCGAGGGCGTCATCGAGAGGGTCGCCGCGAACCGGTCCAGCCTGTGCCAAGCCGAGGCCAACAATAAGGAGAGGGATGGTGAGCAGGACGCCGAGTCGGGCGCGCCAGGAACGTTGCTTCTGCGCAGGCGGGTGCTCCATCTGTGACCTCCTCTCCTCCGCTACGGCAAGAGTATCAGCCTCAGCGACGGACGCCACCCCCCATGGCCAGCTCAACGAGCGAGGTGTGGGCCGCGCCCGTAGAGCCGCGCCCAGCGAATGGGGCAACGCTGCGGCGATAGGCGGTCCCAGCAATATCGAGATGCACCCACGGCACGGTCACGAACTCGCGCAGGAAGAGGCCGCTACGAACCAGTGATGCCTCACGCGAGCCCGAGTTCTGGAAGTCGGCCGACCAGGTCGACATGTTCTTCACGTAGGCCTCTGCCAGTGGATACGGCCAGTAGACCTCACCAGCGCGGCGCGCGGCGAGGTGGAACTCATCGAGGAATCCTGCATCGGTGCCGCAGGTAGTGGCAACCTCGCCGCCGTATGCGGCGTAGGCGATGCCGGTCAGCGTGGCCACATCTACGAGATGCGTTGCGCCGAGCTCGCGCTCCGCGTAGTGCAGCGCGTCGCCAAGGATGAGGCGCCCTTCGGCATCAGTGTTGGTGATCTCGACACGCTTGCCGTTGAGGGCGGTAACGACGTCACCAGGTCGTGTGGCATTTCCGCCCGGCATGTTTTCAACACAGGCCGCGACGGCGTGAATTGGGCGACCTGGGTCGAGCTGCGCAATGGTTGCAGCAGCCTCAAGCACGGCGATGGCGCCGTTCTTGTCGTGCTTCATCTCTTCCATTTCGGCTGGAGGCTTCAGTGAGATGCCGCCCGTATCAAAACAGACCCCCTTGCCCACCATGGCGAGGCGTCGACCGAGCGGATCCTTCGCACCAGGCTTTCCGCCTGACAGCACAACGAGGCAGGGTGGGTTCTTTGAGCCTTTACCGACAGCAATCAACATGCCGGCACCCATGCGCTGCAACTGTGCGGCGGTGATGATGGTGGCGCGCAGACCTACGGCGCGTGCGCGATCACGTGCCTCCTCTGCAATACCGAGCGGCGGCATCTCGTTCGCCGGATAGTTGGACCAGCGTCGTGTGCGCACCGCACCGCTCGCAATGATGTCAGCGCGACGGGCGCCCTCGCTTGCGTCGGCGAGATTGGTTCCACTTGGCACGATGATCTCAAGCACCGTGAGTGCGGCGGGTTGCGCCTCAATCACACTCTTCCCACCGATCCCTTCGTGAAAAGAGCCGTCAATCACGCCACGCACAATGAAGTCGACGGCGATCACCGCAGCGTCACTCTTCTTTGCCGCGTTCGCGGAAAGGCCCGGACCAAATGATGCGCCACCTTCGGCGCGGAGTGCCGGTGACGTGCTGGTTAGCGCAGCGATGATGCCGGTGGCATCAATGGCGAGTCGTGTGACCTTTCGTCCAGCGAGGCGACGCGTTGCCGCCGCGGCCCAACGCTGTAGCTCTTGTCGACCAAAATCGGCGCGAGGGCCGGCGCCGACCAGAAGTAGGTGATCAGCAGGGAGGCGGCCAGCACTTGTCAGCGTGCAGCTGTAACGGCTCCCTGTCCCCTCGCCGATCGCGCGGAGTGCAGCGATGCGTCCGCCGCTCTTGCTGTCAGCTTCACGAAGATATGGTGCGTCGAGCTGATCGCTAAAGACTGGAGTGACGAAGACACCCGCCTTGGCCGCAGCGCCCTTGGCTGTGATGATGATCCGCATCTGATCCTCCTCGCGCCTCTGACGCCTACTGCTTGCTGACCTTGCGCCTGAGGTAGCCGAGTCGGCCACCCATATCGACTGGAGCAAAGCCGAGCTCGCGCTCGACCGCATCCGTAGCGCCGATGTTATCTAGTGCCAACTGGCGCAACTGGTCTGTTGCAACGGGGAATGGGAGGCGAATCGCCTCGGAGATGCGCGCGACGAGGGTGATCAACGGCACCGGCATTGGGATGATGATGCGGCGCTTCCCAAGGGCACGCGCCACCTCACGCGTGATCTCGGCATACGTCCAGTAGCGCGGACCGCCCAGTTCGAACGATGCCTTGATGCTCCCCTTCGGTGCATCGAGCACCTGCACGATGGCGCGGGCAACATCACCAACCCAGACCGGCTGAAAGCGACTCTTCCCGTTGCCAGGAACTGGCACCGCTGGCGCAGGAATCTTGACGAGCGCCGCAACGATATTGAAGAAGCCGTCGCGCTCCCCCCAGATGAGGCTCGGCTTGAGGATCGTCCAGTCGAGCGATGAGGCGCGGACGAAGCCCTCGCCGCGCGCCTTGGAGCTGGCGTAGTGCAACTCCGGTCGCTCTAGCACGCCGAGCGCACCGAGATGAATGAGCCGCTTGATGCCGGCCGCCTCGGCCGCCGCAACGATCGTGGCGGTACCAACGGCGTTGACGCGCTCAAGGTCGGCGCCGTCGTTCCAGTCGCGTGCTAGTGCCACCAGGTGCACGACCGCATCGCAGCCGACCATCGCCGCGTCGAGTGACGCACGATCGTTCACCGTTCCAATCCTAGTTTCGAATTTGCCGGGCGAGGCGGCGACGCGCGCCTGCAGGGCAGTAGCCCGTGCGTCGCTGCGTACGAGGGCGGTAACGGAGTGTCCGGCGCCGAGGAGTGCTGGCAACACGTGACTCCCCACGAATCCCGTTGCACCGGTGAGAAAGACTCGCGCCATAGAACCTCCCTATTCGCTTCCTCGGCCTCTTTGGGCCACCGCTCCACTCTATGATGCACCGATGTTTGGTGCACTGCTCGCGGGGATGTTCGCAGGCTACGCAATCGCTGTCCCTGTCGGCGTGATCGCCGTGCTCATTATTGAAACGGGGATGATGGGTGGCCTCCGCCGCGGGCTTGCCGCCGGCGCAGGGGCTGCAACCGTTGACCTCCTTTTCTGCTCGTTGGCGCTCGTTGTTGGCGGCCTCCTCAACCAGCTCCTTGCGGTGGCGTTAGCGCCACTCCAGGTCCTCTCGGGCGGGATTCTGATCTCCATCGGGGTGCGCGGGCTCCTCTCGCTCCGCGCCTCGAGCACCAGTGCCGACGCGGCTACCGACCCGCGGGTGCGTGGGAGCGCGCGGCAGCTCTACCTGCGCTTCATCGCCCTCACCGCAATGAACCCTGCGACGGTCCTCTACTTCTTGGCGCTCGCCATCGGCCTCCCTGGTCTCGGGAGTGACCCGATGAACGCTGTTGCTTTCACCCTCGGTGCGGCGGGGGCGAGCCTCTCGTGGCAACTCTTGCTGGGGGCGATCGGCGCCGCTGCAGGTCGCATCCTTCCTGAACGCGCCGTCACTGCAACGCGCATTATTGGCCAGGTGCTGATCATTGGATTCGGTACGAGCATCGCCGTAACGGCGCTGCGCAGCGTCGCTTAGCCGATCACCACGTTGCGCTCCGCAGCAAGGTCGCTGCGCATCGGTCGATCAATGAGCACGCGGATGCGATAGCGCAGCGTCAACTGCGCTCCCTTGACTCCGTCAAACACAGGTGGGGCGTCACTCGGAATCTCAAAGGTGACGAGACTCCCCTTCGCTAGGTCACTCGTCTGCAACTCTGCTGCGGCGATGCGCACGTCCGGCGCCATCTTCACGTCAACATACAGTTCGACACGTGCGCCGCGGCCACCAGAGGCGCTCGGCCAACGAACGTTGACCTGCAAGGCACTGCCTGGTGCGATCGGTGGTGCCGGTTCAACATCCATGGAGACCTCGCCCTCTGACCAGGCGGCCATCATTGCCGACGGCCCAAGCGACATCACGCCGGAGCGCAGCAGGTCTGGGTTCTGCGCAATGTTGATCACGGCGGCCACGCGCTCATCACCGCCTGCAGCGATATCCCACTCCACCTGCAGCGTCCACACGACCATGTAGGCACCGAGATGCACAGAGGGTGGCCCGAGTTTTGGAGCGGGAGCAAGGATCTTGAGGTCAATCTCGTCGCCCGGGGCCAGCGTTGCTGGCACGGCGATCTCCATCAGCGGCACGTTGGCGAACTCGCTAGCAAGCACTTCAACCCAAGTTGTGGTGATTTCCTGATCGCCGTTCTTCTGTGTCTGCATTTGCGTGACCTCGCGCACCAGGTGTCCCTTTACAGAGACGCGCGTCCCTCGCGCCTTGATCTCTTTGGTCGCGCGAACACGAAGACGGGCATGAATCTCACCACCGACCAGGCTCCCAGGCGTCACCTCTATCGAGCCCGAGAGCGCGTCGGTGCACGGCGTCAGGAGCTCAGCCCCGGTCAGGAATGCGAGTGGGTGTGCGCCGTCGCGTGCCGCCAACGCCTCGCCGTTCAGTCGGTCGAGTGGGGCGGGGAGCGACCCCGTCTTCCCTGGGTGGCGCTCCCGGCCCGCTGCGCGCCAGAGGTCAAGGAAGCTGTTAGCCACGTGGGACACCGCTCGCAGTAACTGCAGTAAGGATGCCCGCCATCTCCGCCGCATCGCGCGCGACCCAGGTCGGCCGCTGCGCCGCTGGTAGGTCATTGATCTGTACGGCGCCAACGCCCGCGCCGACGCCCGTCATCAAGAGAATGGATCGACACCCCGCCGCGTTCGCCGCAGCGATATCGGTCGCGGGAGAGTCACCGATCATGATCGCGTCGCGAATGTCGCTCCCGTCGAGCGCCGCCGCCTGTAGCAGTAGATCGGGCGCGGGCTTGCCAATCGCCGTGGCGCGCACACCGGTCGCCGCCTCAAGCGCCGCCACCGCTGCACCCGTGCCCGGCACGAGGCGACCCGGATCTGGGTAGTTGGCGTCGCGATTCGGCACGATCAGCGGGGCACCGGCGCGCACGGCGTCGGTGGCGACGGCAAGGTCATGCCAATCGGACTCGCGATCAAGGCCCACCGTTACCGCATCCACTCCCCAAACGGCGAGCGACTCTGGTCCATCGAACTCGGCGGTGCGGCAGGCGTCGAGCCCCGCGTCGCGCAGCTCGGCGGCGAGGCCCTCTGCCCCGTAGACCAAGATGTGGCGATAGCCCTTATCAACGAAGTGCTGCGCCACGGCTGAGGCGGCGGTGATGATGCCGTGCGTTGAGAGGGGCGCACCACACGCCTCGATGCGTGAGCGATACTCAACGCGGCGCAGGAAGCTGTTGTTGGTGACATAGACCACGCGGTCACCACCGGCAACACGCTCGGTGAGGAGCGGACCAACGCCAGGGACCGGCTCACTGCCGCGGTAGACAACCCCGTCAAGGTCAACACAAAGGAGCATGAGGCGATGGTAGATCAGGAGCGCGTCACCCTACGCAACGCGAAGCGCCTGCTGGTGGACGGCAACAACCTCGTTGGCGGCCGGGATGAGGGGCGCCTCAACAACCTCGAGGCGACGCTGCGTCGGACCATCACCCCAGGGGTCGCGATCGAGGTCTTCCGTGATGGGGGTGCCCGCTCCGCCGACGACAAGATCGTCGAGGCGATCGGCGCGCCAGATCCTGGCTCAGCCGACCGCATCGTTGTCATTACTGACGACCGCGGGTTGGCCGCACGGTGCACCGCCCTCGGGGCCTCCATCGTCAGCGCCCGCTACTTCCGCGACGCCATCGGTGGCCCGCCGCGTGCTCCTCTCGCTGGAACGGGCGCACGCCCCCCAAGCATCGGCGGATCCGGCCCGAGGCGTGCGGCGCCGAGTAAAGATGAGGGTGACTCCGAACGACGCTGGCGCCCGGGGCGTGGCGCGACCCAGAAGCGCGGCCCCTCAACGCGTCCGCCGCGCCCCCGCTAAGATTCAAGCATGAGTGAGATCGCTGCTCGCATCGCCGAGTTCTTCGCCTGGCTCAGCACGATCGTCCCCGCCTTTGTCACGCCAGACTGGGCCGCCCTGATCGGTCTCCTCCCACTATTTGTCGCCCCCCTCGTCCTGCTCTGGCTCCTGTACACGGGTGGCATCTGGACGCTGGTCGGCATCACCAAGCGCGGCGCGCAGCTCAAGGTCGGCGCACCTCTCCCCACCCCCGCCCCGCTCGGTGCCGATGGGCGACCGCTCTTCCCCGCCGGACGCCCGTACGCCACCAGTGAGGCGGCCATCTACCCAAATGGGAGCACCCACTCGCTCCGCGGCGAGCCGCTGCTGATCGCCTGCCCTAGCTGCCTCGCGGTTCGAGTGGCTGAGCGCAGTACCTGCGACGCCTGCGGCCTTGAGCTGCGCGCCCGAACGCTGATCGCCGTGGAGCGCCCCGCTGGACCGCCTCCTGGCGGCGCGGCTCGCGCCTAAGTGGCGACCCTCTCCTTCTATCTCGTTGTTGTTGGGGCGATTGCCCTCGTCGGCGCCTTCGCCCTCTATGTCGTGCACCTTGTCCTCGTAGCCCAAGGCGATCGCGCCGTTACGCCACGACTCGCTATCGCCGCAGCATCAATGCGCGGCAACCTCGCCGAGCAGCTTGACGGTGGCGCGCCGACCGCCGCCGAATCGACAAGCGCGATCAGTGCGATCGCAGGTGCGCTCGCCGTTGTTGCAACTGGATCACTCGGCGTTGCGCTGATCGCACGCGCCATCGTTGTGGGCCGCGGGCCGTGGGGAAATCTCTATGAGTTCACGATCTCATTTGCCTTCGGCATTTGCGCCGCAGCGATCATCTTCGATCGCAAGCGACGCCTGCCAGCGCTCAGCACTATTGCTTACGGCGTCGCACTCGCCCTCCTCGCCTACGCGACGACGCTGCCGAATGCGGTGGTTGATCTGGTGCCCGCGCTACAGCATCCGTTTCTGCTCACCATCCATGTCGGTATGGCAATGCTCAGCTACGGCATCTTCGCCTTCGCATTTGCGGCAGGCGTTGCCTATCTGCTGCAAGGCGACACCGATCGCTTCAGCTGGTTGCCGCCAGCAAAGCGTCTCGACCTTGTTGCATTCCGCGCCGTCGCCGTCGCCTTCCCCCTCTTCGCGGGGATGCTCATCCTTGGATCGATCTGGGCCTCGATCGCCTGGAGTCGCTTCTGGGGGTGGGATCCGAAGGAGACCTCAGCCCTCGCCACCTGGCTGATCTACGCCGTCTACTTGCACGCCCGCAGCCAGCGCGGCTGGCAGGGTCGACCCGCCGCCCTCCTCTTGGTGATCGGCTTTGTGGCGGTACTGCTGACCTACTCGGGGAACCTCTGGTTCACCGGCCTCCACACCTACTCGGGGCTGTAACAAAGCCCCTCCCCTGCCCGAAAGACCAAATGCAGCCGAACCACAACATGTGCGGTAACACTCGCCTGTAACACCACCATATGTTGTGTTTTGGGGGTTGACGCCACACCACAAGGGACATAGGATTCGTCTCCCGCTGCTACACGGCAGGGGCTCTGTGCGCCCAATCGTTGGTTGGGAACAGAGATGGTGGGCCTCACATTTCGAGGCAGAAGAGGGAGAGCAACATGGCCGGCTTGGTGGACGCTGCTAAGGCAGCAACAAAGGCAACGATCGAGAAGTCAACGGCGCAGCCGTTGCCACCGTTGAGCTTTGATGGCAAGGGCACAAAGGGCCTTGCCTGGGATCGACGTTGGACCACCGCCGGTACGCACCCATACGACGAAATTCAGTGGGAGACCCGCACCGCATCCATCGGCAACGAGAGCGGTAAGAGTGTCTTCGAGCAGAAGGACGTTGAGGTGCCCGCCTCATGGTCACAGCTCGCCACCAACGTTGTTGTCTCAAAGTATTTCCGTGGACATGTTGGTAGCCCAGAGCGCGAGACAAGCGTTCGCCAGCTGATCGGCCGTGTAGCCGGTCAGATTGATGCGTGGGCTGAGCAGCAGCACTACTTCAAGTCCGATGAGGACCGTGGTGCCTTCATTGCCGAGCTAACCCACCTGCTCGTCAACCAGAAGATGGCCTTCAACTCACCAGTCTGGTTCAACGTTGGTGTTGAGAAGCGCCCACAGTGCTCGGCCTGCTTCATCAATGGTGTGCAGGACTCGATGTCATCGATCATGGACCTCGCGAAGACCGAGGCGATGCTGTTCAAGTTCGGTTCGGGCGCAGGTTCCAACCTCTCCCCGATCCGCAGCGCCAAAGAGAAGATGAGCGGTGGCGGCACCGCCTCCGGCCCTGTCTCGTTCATGAAGGGCTTTGACGCCTTCGCTGGTGTCGTGAAGTCCGGTGGCAAGACACGCCGCGCAGCAAAGATGGTGATCCTCGATGTGCAGCACCCTGACATCGAGCAGTTCATCGACTCGAAGGTCAGCGAAGAGAAGAAGGCTTGGGCACTCATTGAGGCGGGCTACGATGCCAGCTTCACCGGTGAGGCCTACGGCTCAATCTTCTTCCAGAACGGGAACCACTCAGTTCGCGTCAATGACGAGTTCATGAAGGCTGTTGAGAGCGATGGCACGTGGCAGACACGCGCCGTCGTGAGCGGCGAGCCGGTAGAGACGCTCAGGGCACGCGACGTCTTCCGCAAGATGGCGGAGGCTGCGTGGGTCTGCGGCGACCCTGGCATTCAGTACGACACGGCGATCAATGACTGGCACACGTCGTCGAACACGGACCGCATCTATGCGTCGAACCCGTGCTCGGAGTACATGTTCCTCAACGACACCGCCTGCAACCTGGCCTCGCTGAACCTCATGAAGTTCGTGCGACCAGATGGCGAGTTTGACGTGGAGTCCTTCAAGTACGCCTCGCGGCTGACCCTGCTCGCGCAGGAGATCATGGTGGACAACGCCTCGTACCCAACGCCGATGATCGATGAGAACAGCCACCGCTTCCGCCCACTCGGGCTCGGCTACGCCAACCTCGGCGCGCTCTTGATGAGCCGCGGCTTGGCGTACGACTCCGACGAGGGGCGCGCCTACGCAGGCGCGATCACCTCGATCATGACCGGCGAGGCATATGCGCAGTCGGCCGAAACGGCGGCGGCACACGGCGGACCGTTCATTGAGTACAAGAAGAACGAGAAGCCGTTCCTTCGCGTGATCGGCAAGCACCGTGATGCCTCGCGCCAGATTCCAACGGCAACGCTGCCGAAGGACTTGGCGAACGCGGCAACCGATGCCTGGGATCGAGCGCTCGATCTCGGCACGAAGCACGGCTTCCGCAACGCACAGGTGTCGGTCTTGGCGCCAACCGGAACGATCGCATTCATGATGGACTGCGACACGACCGGCATCGAGCCAGACATCGCCCTGATCAAGTACAAGAAGCTCGTCGGTGAAGGCTTCCTCAAGATCGTCAACCAGACGGTCCCAGAGGCGCTCGTGAAGCTCGGCTACAACGCCGGGCAGGTCGCCGCGATCCTCAAGTACATCGACGAGCAGGAGACGATCGAGGGGGCGCCAGGTCTGAAGGACGAGCACCTCTCCGTCTTCGACTGCGCGTTCAAGGCGAAGAATGGCCAGCGCTCCATCCAGTACATGGGCCACGTGCGCATGATGGCGGCGGCGCAGCCGTTCCTCTCCGGCGCAATCTCCAAGACGGTGAACATGCCAGAGGCTGCCACCGCCGAAGAGATTGAGAGCGTCTATCTGCAGGGCTGGAAGCTTGGCCTCAAGGCGATCGCGATCTATCGCGACGGCTCGAAGCGCTCGCAGCCGCTCAACACCAGCAAGAAGAAGGACGAAGCGGCAATTGCCGAAGTTGCCTCTGCGATCTTGCCAGGTGCCGGTGCAGCGCGACGACGCCTGCCAAAGGAGCGCACCGCAATCACCCATCGCTTTGAGATCTCGGGCCAGGAGGGATACCTCACGGTCGGTCTCTACGAGGATGGTCAGCCGGGTGAGATCTTCTTGAAGATGGCGAAGGAGGGCTCCACCGTGAGCGGCCTCGTCGACAGCTTCGCGACCTCCGTCAGCGTGGCACTGCAGTACGGCGTGCCACTCCGTGACCTGGTCAACAAGTTCGCCCACGTGCGATTCGAGCCAAGCGGATTCACCGGCAATGCCGAGATCCCACTGGCGAAGTCGATCGTGGACTACGTCTTCCGTTACCTCGGAAGCCGCTTCCTGCCAGCCGGCGATCGCGAGATCCTCGGCCTACAGGAGCGCACCGATGGCGGTCCGGTCCTCGGCGCCCTCCCAGCCACGGTTCGCGTGGGTGCGGTGGAGTCGTGCGGTCCGAACTGCACCTGCGGCAAGGGCGGCAGCGCAACGGGGTCGATCTCGGCACCAGTTGCGATCACCACCCCAGCGCCAGTAGCTGCTCCAGCCGCACCTGCGGCAACGGGCGGTGTGCTGGCGGTCGCTGGGCTCGGCTTCCAGAACCAGTCCGATGCACCGGCGTGCATGGAGTGCGGCGCGATCATGGTGCGCAATGCAGCCTGCTACAAGTGCATGACCTGCGGTACGACGAGCGGCTGCAGCTGATCGAACGCGGAACCTCGTGCAGACCACGCCCCGGTCGCCTCTGGCGGCTGGGGCGTTCTGCTACAACTGAGCAGAGAGACGAAGCAAAGAGGAGGCCACCGATGCGCACGGTCACAGAGAGCCGCACCCGCCTCGCGATCGTCGCGCTCCTCGCTGTCGCCCTCGCGACCAGTGCTTGTGGAGATCTGGTCAGCAGCTCACCGAGCCCAACCGCCAGCTTCATCCCCAGCGGCACGATCGACTGGCAGAGCTGCCCCGTTACCGATCCTGTTACTGGCGGCAACCCAGAGCTCCTCTGCGCCACCATCACCGTGCCGCGCGACTACCTGACGCCTGATGGTCCGACGATTGAACTTGCCGTGGCCCTCCTCCCCGCCGCCGACCAGGCGAACAAGGTTGGCCCACTTCTCCTGAACTTTGGAGGCCCTGGCGCATCGGGGATCAACATCCTTGCTGAGTCAGGACGTGGCGTTGTTCCTGCTGAGATCGGTAATCGCTTTGACCTCGTCTCGTGGGATCCGCGCGGCGTCAATCGCAGCGCACCCGTTGAGTGCCTGAGTGACACGGAGATGGATGATTGGGCTGCCACTCCTGGTATTCCAAATAAGTCGACTGCAACGGATTGGGCCGCAGCACTGAACGACGCGCAGTGGTTCGCGGATAAGTGCAAGGCGGGCACCGGCGAGATGCTCGCCTACATCGGCACCACTGCATCGGCGCGTGACATGGAGAGCATTCGGGTCGGCCTCGGCGTGCCGAAGCTGGATTACCTCGGATTCAGTTACGGCACCGCCCTCGGCGCCGTCTACGCCACCCTCTTCCCCACGTCGACCGGTCACCTCATTCTTGATGGCGCCGTTGACATGGCGCCGACTGATGAGTCGGAGTACGGCGAACAGGGAGTCTCCCTTCAAGGAGCGCTCGATCGCCTCTTCGCTTGGTGCGATGCCGACGCCCGCTGCCCATTCGGCGGGGGTAAATCGCGTGCCGCCTTCGACGCCCTCATGAACAACCTAGATGACAAGCCGATCGAACTTGAAGATGGTCGCAAGTTGAACTCAGTCCTCGCCTGGACCGGCATTGTGATGACGCTCTACAACCGCGACTACTGGGACTACGCCGTGCAGGGGCTCGCCGGTGCGAGCGAAGGTGACGGATACCTGTTGACCCTTCTTGCCGACGCGTATCTCGACCGCGCGGAAGACGGCACCTACAAGTCAAACATCATGGAAGCCTTCCCCGCGATCAGCTGCATCGATTCACCAACGACGCCAACGATTTCGCGCTACAAGGCGATCTACGAGAAGTTCGCCAGCAAGGCGCCTGACTTCGCCGCGGGTCAAGCCTCAGGTGGGCTGCTCTGCGGCGTGTGGCCATACAAGAGTGCCGATCCACTACCAACCCTGGTGAACGGTGCGGGCGCCGCGCCGATCTTGGTGGTAGGTACGACCGGGGATCCTGCAACCCCGTATGCCTGGTCCGAGCGCATGGCAGACCTACTCGAGAGTGGCCACCTGCTGACCTATGTCGGCGAGGGGCACACCGGCGTTGGTGGGAAGAGCGCCTGTATCGACGAGGCGGCGATCGCCTTCCTCGTGAGCGGCACCCTCCCCGCCGAGAACACGCGCTGCAATGACTGAGCGCCTCATTGTGGGCGTCTACGGTTCCGCGCGCCTTCCGGAGAGCGATCCGCGATGGGTCGCCGCCTTCAACCTTGGCGCGGCGCTCGCGGAAGCTGGGTTCACGGTTGCCACTGGCGGCTACGAGGGGATCATGGGCGCCGCCTCCCGCGGGGCCAAGTCAAAGGGGGGTGAGGTGCTCGGCTACACGGTGACTTCGTGGGATGGCCTAGAAGCGAATGAGGCGGTCACGCGCCGCATCGATTCTGCGGACCTCTTCGACCGGCTGCGCCTCTTCTCGGAGGCGGATCTGCTGATCGGCCTTGATGGCGGGGTTGGCACTCTCGCCGAGATCGCCGTTGCCTGGAACCTGCTGCAAGTCAGCGATGCGCGGCCACTCTTGCTTGTTGGCGATGCTTGGGTAGAGCTCGTGGATCTCGTTCGGCGTCGCCTGGTGGTTGGCCCCGCCGACCTTGATGTCGTGCACGTGCTGCCGAGCGGCACCCCCACCAGCATGGTGCTGGCTGAGGCCCGCCTGCTGATCGGGGCGCGACTTGGCCTTGGCGCCCCCTGGGAGGCATCGCACCCCGCACCCTCTCCCGCGGAACGGTAGGATCCTCCAGATGTTGAACCAACCTGCCCCAGCCCCCATGAGTGACGAGAGCGCCCCAGCGGCGGTCACGCCGACGCCCGTGGCAGAGATTGACCCAGGCCTGGTGATGACCTGCTGCGCCAATTGCGGGAAGCAAATGATTGATCGCAAGTGCAAGATGATTTGTGAGTGCGGCTACTTCCTCTCCTGCTCGGACTACTACTGAGATGAGCGAGAAGCAGAAGAGCGGAATTCCGAAGAACCCAGGTCGTCACGACCTTGGGATGAAGGCGACGATGCTCTTTCCAAATCGCGAGATCGTGGAGCGCTCCTATGTGCCGATTATCTACACCGCCTGCCGCACCTGCTATTCCGAGTTGCCACCAGAGGAGATCTATCGCCGCGCTGAGGCGGGCGAGATTGATCCAGCGAAGCAGCGCGAACTGGTCAGCCGCGTCATTGAGTCGGGCCACGGCAGCACCATTGAACACATCGTCTTCACCTTCGCCATCACCGGCGTCACCCGAACGCTCAGCCACCAGCTCGTGCGCCATCGCGCCGGTGTCGCCTTCGACCAGCAGTCGCAGCGCTATGTGACCTTCAAGAAGGCGGCAACAATGCTCCCTGGATCTGTCGCCGAGGCTGATGAGACGGTCCGTGCGCGATTCGAGGAGGCGACCCAGGGTGCGCTCGGCCTCTACGGCGACCTCGTCGCCGCTGGTATCCCCGCCGAAGATGCGCGATTCGTCTTCCCCAACGCCACTCGCACCAACCTGATCATGACCGTCAACCTGCGTGCCCTCATCCACATGTCGGGGCTACGCCTCTGCACCATGGCGCAGTGGGAGATCCGCCGCCTGTTCCAACTCATTCGCCACGAGGTGTTTGCGGTGAGCCCGTTCCTCGGCAGCTTCCTCGCCCCGAAGTGCGTGCCGCTCGGCTACTGCGATGAGTCAGGAAACAAGGATGGCCACTGCCCGATCCGACCGCACAAGGATGAGGTGCTCGGCGCATGGGCGGCCAAAGCGGCCGAGGCAAAGGCAAAGGGGCGCGCACTACCAGTCGCCGAGTAGCGCGCCAGAGAGCACAAGTCCGTTGGGGGAAAAGAGATCGCCCGAGAGGCCATCCGATGTTGGGGGCGACGCTTTCACGCCGGTTCCCCTCCGCTGTGAGATCGGATCGAGTCGCCCCAGCCGTAAAGCTGAAACTCCCAGGTGACCCTCCGCTCCGCCGCTACGAGTTGCCTCGCGCTTTGGTGGTCATTCACCAGCACCGTCAGTTGCCTGTCGGTTCGATCCCGTCATCGCCACAGTTCGTTCCGCCTGGCCGATTGCTCGGTCGGCGGGTTCACCGCTGGCCCCTTCGGGCTACGAGCAGCATGGCGGGGAGAGACTCGTATCAGAAGGTACTTATCAACGAAGTATTGGTGGAGCTTGGGAGAGTTTTCCACCGATCTCGCGAGGCGGAGGTTGATTGTGGAAAAGTCTCTCCTACTCGTCAGCGGCGCCGGTGTTGGCGCGAATCACTTCAACGATGGAGGAGTCGGCGAGGGTGGTGACATCCCCAAGGTTGCGCCCCTCGGCGATGTCGCGCAGAAGGCGACGCATGATCTTCCCGGAGCGGGTCTTCGGGAGCTCTGGCACAAATTCAAGGTGCTTCGGCTTGGCGATTGCACCGATGCTCTTCCCCACGTGGGCGCGTAGCTCTTCCAGCAGGGCCGGCGTTGGGTCGATCCCCTTCTTCAGGATGACGAAGCCGACGATCGCCTGGCCGATGAGCGGATCGCTCTTCCCGACCACGGCCGCCTCGGCGACGGAGTGGTGATCGACGAGTGCGGACTCGACCTCGATGGTGCTGATGCGGTGCGCCGAGACGTTCATGACGTCGTCCACGCGCCCAAGGAGCCAGTAGTAGCCGCCAGCGTCACGGCGGGCCCCATCGCCTGCGAAGTACGAACCGGGGAATCGGCTCCAGTAGGTCTCTTTGAAGCGCTCTGGGTCGCCCCAGATGCCCCGTAGCATCGACGGCCACGGCTTGGTGAGGGTGAGGTAGCCACCTGAGCCGAGCGGGACACTCGCCCCTGAGTCGTCAACGACATCGGCGGAGATGCCAGGGAGCGGGAAGGTGGCAGAGCCAGGCTTCGTAGTGGTGACGCCAGGGAGCGGGCTGATCAGAATCGATCCCGTCTCGGTCTGCCACCAGGTGTCAACGATCGGCGTGCGGTTGCCACCAATCATCTCGCGATACCAGAGCCACGCCTCGGGATTGATCGGCTCACCCACGGAGCCGAGGAGTCGCAGCGAGCTGAGGTCGTGCCCCTTCGGATGCTCGTCACCTTGGCGCATGAAGGCGCGAATGGCCGTTGGTGCGCAGTAGAGAATCGTGACCTTCAGCTCTTCGACGATCGACCACCAGCGATCCCATGCGGGAGTGTCGGGGGTCCCCTCGTACATCACCTGCGTTGCACCGTTGCTCAGCGGGCCGTACACGATGTAGCTGTGGCCGGTCACCCAGCCAACATCGGCGGCGCACCAGTAGACATCGTCAGGCTTGATGTCAAAGACGGCGCGATGCGTGAAGGTGGCGCCGAGCAGGTAGCCAGCGCTGGTGTGCATAATCCCCTTCGGCTTCGCCGTGGTGCCGCTCGTGTAGAGCAGGTAGAGCAACTGTTCGGCGGGCATCGGATCGGCTGGGCACTCCGCGGGCTGGCCTGGAACGAACTCGTGCCACCAGTGGTCGCGGCCGGTCTGCATCGCGGTTGCGCCAGCAGTGCCTGGTTGGCGTCGCTGGTAGACGAGAACACCGGCGATCGATGGGGCGCTCTTCAGTGCCTCATCGGCGATCGGCTTCAGCTCAAAGAAGTTCCCCTTGCGATAGCCACCGTCGGCGGTGATCAACACTTTTGCGGTCGCGTCATTGATGCGATCGGCGAGCGCATTCGCTGGGAAGCCGCTGAAGACAACGCTGTGGGCTGCGCCGAGGCGAGCGCAGGCGAGCATGGCGATCGCCACCTCAGGGACCATCGGCATGTAGATGGCGACGCGGTCGCCTTTCGTTACGCCGAGAGCCTTCAGCGCGTTGGCGGTCTTCTGCACCTCGCGGAGGAGGTCGTTGTAAGTAACGGTTCGGCGGTCGCCCGGCTCACCGATCCAGTGGAAGGCCACCTTCTCGCCACGGCCTGCAGCAACGTGGCGATCGACACAGTTCTCTGAAACGTTCAGTTCGCCGTCGTCAAACCACTTCGCAAAGGGAAGCTCCCACTCCAAGGTCTTCGTGAAGGGCTTTCGCCAGGTGAGAAGTTCGCGTGCCTGCTCGGCCCAGAAGGCAACCGGGTCGGCGGCGGCGCGCTCATACAGTTCGGCGCGGGCATTTGCTGCTGCGGCGGTTGCCGCGTCAGGTGGGAAGGAGAGGCCCTCAGCCTGGAAGGTTTCAATGCCGTGCTGCTCTGGCGCGTCGCTCACTATCCGGCGGCCTCTTCGTCGTCGGCGACCTCGTGCTCTTGCTCCTCCACATCGTCGTCTTTCAGGTGCGGCACGATGCCGGCGCGGCGCTGGTTGCCGCTCCAGCCCAACTTCGTGCTGATCTGCTGGGCGGCGTCTCGTGCCGCAGTAACGAGCGCAGGGAGGGTTCCAGGAGTGACGCGTGTTGCGGCACCCCACACCACAACGGTGGCAATGACGGTGCCGCGCGCATCACAGATCGGCACGGCGGCGGCGGTGATCCGATCGTCCCACTCGCCAATCGCCACGGCATACCCGCGGCGGCGAATGGTGGCGAGCTCCTCAAGTAGCGCGCGCGAGTCGATGATGGTGCGCGGCGTGTAGCGAACCAGGCCGCGTCGGGCGATGGAGAGGACCGTGCGCTCTGGGAGTGAGGCCAGCAGCACCTTCCCAGAAGCGATGGCGTGCATCGCGATCGGCCGCCCTGTGATGTCGGGCATCGGTGTCAGGTTCGGTCCGTCGATCTGGCAGATCGCAACCGACGCAGCGACCCCATCAAAGACTTCAAGGCTGACCGTCTCGTGGGTCGCCTTGGCGAGCGCTTCCATCTCGGGGAGGGCGATCGCGCGCAGGTCGAGGGTGCGCTCGGCAGATTGCGCGAGTCGAATGATGCCGACGCCGAGGCGGAAGTGGCCGGTCTCGCGATCCTGCTCGACGAGGCCGCGGCGCTCGAGGGTGGAGAGGAGTCGGCTGACCGTGGACTTGTGCAGATCCAAGGAGTGGGAGAGGTCGGTGACCGAGGCGGAGCCGTCGGCGTCGGCGAGGCAGACCAGGAGCGCGGCCGCGCGATCAACGGAGCGAACCGCGGCGTCATCGGCACCGGGCGCGGAGGCGCCAGCGTGGTCGGGCAGCTCGTGAGGGCCCTGGGTCGCGCGACCGCCTGTCTGCTCACTACTCATCGGTTGGTGCTCCTCCCTTGGGGGCGGATGATCCGCCCGCAGGGCGCTCTCGTCAATGGGCGGCTCGATTCGTGCTCAGCGCGCCGCGCGTAGCACCTCTACGATGGTGGTCACAGGGGGCACAGCCCCCGCGACGAGTACCGAGGGGGGTCCATGGCACAGGGGGGTCGAACGGCGATCATCGTGGGGAGCGGCTTCGGCGGCCTTTCCACGGCTATCCGCCTCCTCTCCGATGGCTGGCAGGTCACCATCCTGGAGGCCCGTCCAGAGATTGGCGGCCGCGCCTCGCGCATTCAAGAGGGTGGCTACACCTTCGACACTGGACCGTCGCTCATCACCATGCCCTGGCTCTTCGAAGAGGTCTACGCAGCAGCGGGCGAGAAGATGTCAGACCACGTCACCCTGCGCCAACTGCAGCCGGGCTATCGCATCTTCTGGACAGGCGAGGATCGCCACTTTGACTTCGGCAGCGACCGCGAGCAGCTGCTCGCCGAGATGCGCAAGTTCTCGAACGACGACGCGAATCAGCTCGAGGCGTTCCTGGCCGCATCGGGTGCGATCCACCGCGAGGGGATTCTCGTCTCCGGTCGCCAGAACTTCTTGAACCTGAAGGACTTCGTCAAGCTCCTCCCGACCATGGCGCGCCTTGATGCAATTCGCTTCCTCCAAGGGTGGGTCGGCAAGTTCTTCAAGGAGCCACATGTGCAGCAGGCGTTTGGTTTCCACTCGCTCTTCATCGGTGGCGATCCATCGCGCGTTCCCGCCATCTATTCGGCACTCGCCTACCTGCAGATCGCCGATGGCATCTGGTACACCGAGGGTGGCGTCTACAGCATCATCGAATCGTTCGGCAAGATCATCGCCAAGATGGGCGGCGTGATTCACACCAACAGCAAGGTGGACCAGATCTTGCACCGCAACGGGCGCGCAACTGGTGTGCGCACCTCTGACGGTGTCGTGCACAACGCCGACCTTGTCATCTACAACGGCGATGTGACGGCGCGTGATGCCCTTCTTCCAGACGCTCCCGATGCCTTCCCATGGCGCCTCCGCCCACTGCGCACCACCATGTCGGCGCACATGCTCTACCTGGGCACCAACAAGAAGTTTGAGAAGCTCCTGCATCACACCCTCGTGGTTGGTGATGACTATTACGGCTTCATTAAGGACGTTACCCGCGAGCGTCGCATGCCGCGCAGCAACGCCGTCTACATCCATGCGCCATCGCGCACGGAGCCTGAGATGGCACCGCCCGGTGGCGACTCCATCGCGATCCTCCTCCCCGTGCCGAACCTGCGCTCGGGCGATGACTGGACCGAAGCTGAGCCGCGCATGCGCGACCGCACCCTGGAGTGGTTGGAGAACTGGGGTCTCCCTGGGTTGCGCGACTCCATCGTTGTCGAACGCTCGTGGACGCCGCTCACCTTCCGCGACGAGCTGCTCGCCCCCGACGGGAACGCCTTCGCCGTTGAGCCATCACTCGAGCAGTCGGCCTACTTCCGACAGCCGAACCGCGACCGAACCATCGCCGGCCTCTACTACGTTGGTGGCGGCACGCACCCAGGCGCAGGGATGCCAGGGGCGCTCCTCACCTCGCAGGTCACCCAAGATCTGATTCGTGGGGACTACCCTGCCCCATTCACGTCGCGTGCCACCGGCCCGACCGGAAATCTCGTCCGCCCGTAGCGGCATGACCCCCCAGCGCGATCCGCGCGTGGCGGCACTCCTCCCCGAGGCGCAGACAACCATCAATCGCGTCGCGCGCAGCTTCGCCCTTGCGGCACGCTTCCTTCCAAGGCCGGTTCGCGACGACATCAACCTGCTCTATTTGGCGCTGCGCCACCTCGATGACCTCGTTGACCTTGAAGCGCCGACTGGCTCCGTGCAGCGCGCCGACGCCCAGCAGCGCCTCGCGGCAATCCATACCTGGCTTAGCAGCGGAGCAATCGACAGCGCTGGTGGCGATGAGCTGGCGATCTTCGTCGACCTGCAGCGCCGCACCCCGTCACTCCCAACCGATGCGATCGGCGCCTTCCTTGACGGCATGGAGGGCGACCTCGCCGGCCCTGCGATGGAGAGCGATGCCGATCTTGATCTCTACTGCTACCAGGTTGCAGGCACCGTCGGTCGCCTGATGGCGGCGCTCCTCGGTGTGCACGCTGGCGACGATGCGCAGGCAGATCGTGCCGCCCGTGCCCTTGGTGCGGCAATGCAGCGCACGAATATCTTGCGCGACATCGACGAGGACCTTGCCAACGGGCGTGTCTATCTCCCCGCGAGCGCCCTACGGCGCGCTGGACTCGACCCTGCAGTAACGAGCGGTCCGACCTCGCTTCGCGATGGTGATCGGCGCGCGCTCTATTTGGCCGAGATTGCTCGAGCCGATGCCGACTACGAGGTTGGCACTGCAGGGATCCGGTACCTACAGAACGGTGGCCGATCAATTCGCGTGGCGGCGCACCTCTATCGCGAGATCCTGCGACAAATCGAGCGCGACGGCTTCGGCCTGCGACGACCGCATCGACCGGTTGTGGGGCGAGCCCGCAAGGCCGCGGCAGTCGTACGCGCCGTGATGAGCTCTTAGAGGAGCGCTACTACCTCAGTGCGCGCGGGCGTAGCGCGCGAGGAGCGAGAGCGAAACCACCACGATCGCGGTACCGAGCAGTTGGATCGGGGTCGTCACATCGTTCAGGAACACCACGCCGCCGATCAGCGCAACCACCGGTACCAGCGTGCTGAACTGGCTCACCGTAGTTGTTGGAATCCGTCGTGTTGCCTCGAGATAGAAGATGAACGGTGCAGCGCCGCCAAAGACGCCAGTTGCAACTGAGACGGCCCACTGCATCTCGGTTGCTGGCAGCTGCAGGTCGCCGTTAAAGATCGTGACGCGCACGATCAGGAGGGCGAGCGAGGCGAGTGCCGCCACCAGCAGTTGCGATGCGACAAGCGGCAGCACCGGCATGGTGCGCACCAGCTTTGAGGAGATGAGCACATATGCGGCGCCGCAGAAGAGTCCGAGTGTGGCGAAGATGATCCCCTCCGGCTTGAGCGTGCCCGCGACACCAGCGCCGCCGACCACGAGGGCCACGCCGAAGATCGAAACAACCATGAGGATGGCGGCCTGACGACTCACCCTCTCGCCGAGATATGGGGCGGCCAGAATGGCGATCAACACCGGATTCAGTGACGAGACGAGGGCGACGAAGGCGCCGCTCGAGAAGATGATGCCGACGTTACCGAGCGTGTACGCCCCCCACGGCTCAATGATCCCGGTCGAAGATGCCCGCAGCAGCCCTGGGTGTCGGAAGCTGCTCAGCTCGCCACGGATTGCACCGAGCACGAGCAGCACGAGAAAGCCGACGCCAAGCTCAATGACCAGGAACGTGTCGTTCCCCACCCCCGCCGAAAGGACGTAATCCGACGTTGTCGACCCGAAGCCCCACGCGAGTGAGGCGCCGATCGCGCAGAGGATCCCGACCGTTCGCCGGGAGGTTCCGCGAGCCGCGCCCGCGGTCCCCCCAGCGTTGCTCATGCCTTCGGCTTGACCCAGTTCGGCATCTCGGCCTCAAAGACCGGGAGCGGAATCTGACCGTGTCCAATGGCGTGATCGTGGAAGGACTTGATGTCAAACTTGTCGCCATCGCGCTTCTCGATCGCCGCGCGCGTGCGCTGAATCGCACGCTGCCCAACCTTGTAGCAGAGCGCCTGAGCTGGCCAAGCGATGTAGCGGTCGGTCTCGATCTCGGCGTCGGTTCGTGGCAGCCCCACGGACTCCATGAACGCGACACCCTTATCGCGGTCCCAGCCGAAGGCGTGGAGGCCGGTGTCAACGACGAGGCGCGCCGCGCGGTGCGCCTGACCCTGAAGCATGCCGAAGCGCTCCATCTCGCTGCGATAGAGGCCGAGCTCGTCGGCGAGTCGCTCTGAGTAGAGACCCCAACCCTCAACGTAGGCGTTCCCCGCAAGGTGCGAGGCGTGCTTGCGCAGGTCTGGCAAGAACTCCAATTCCATCTCGAGTGCGATCTGGAAGTGGTGGCCCGGGATGGCCTCGTGATAGGTCGTTGGCGCAAGGGCGTGCAAGAAGCGCGACGGCAGGTCGTAGCCGTTCACGTAGTACGTCCCCGGACGCGAACCATCAGCCGCAGGGCTGAAGTAGTAGGCGGCGGGTGCATCCTTCTCCTTGAAATCTTCGACCGCCTTCACATCGCAGCCAGCCTTCGGGAATCGCCCGAAGACCTTGCCGGCTTCGGCATAGCCGCGATCAATATCTTCCTTAATGCGCACGATGAGCGCCTCTTTCGACGCGGCGACGTTCGTTGGATCGCTCTCGGCGGCATCGCGTAGTTTGTCGATGGAGCCGCCGAAGCCGAGCTTCGTCGAGATGACCTTCATCTCCTCCTGGATATCGGCCCACTCCTGCAGGCCGATCTCGTGGAGCTCCTTCGGATCGAGCTGTAGGCCGGTCCAGCTGCGGATGGCCACCTTGTAGAGCTCGGCGCCGTTTGGTGCGGAGCAGAGGCCCGGCACCTCGCGCGCCTTGGTGCGGTAACTACCAGTGACCGCCTCGTAGTAGCGCTTGATCTGCGGGTCAACATACTCGGCCACGATCGTGACGAGCTCGGCTCGCTCTGCGTCACCGGCAACGTTGGCGGCGGTGACAATTGGTGACTGTGCGGTTGGGATGGCCATCAAGCCTTCCAACTGAACGATCAGTCGCTCCGTTGAAATCTTGGAGGCGACGAGTCCGCGCTTCTCCGCCTCATGCACGCGCGCGATCGCCTCGTCCATGAACTTCGGGAAGGCCTTGAGTCGGCTCACTAGCTTGGCGAACTTCTCCGGGGTCTTCGCATCCTGGAAGGTGACGATCTGCGGCAGGAGTGTCTGCACCCCATCCATGTGGTCGACCGAGGAGAGGAGGTCCATGCGGTGATCGTCCTTCTCGATGGCGATCGAGCCGCCGACGGCGATCAGGTCGCGCGTGATCTTCCACTCAATGTCGAGCCCCTCGTCGCCAATGGCCTTCGCCGCCTTCGAATACTTCTCCCACATGGCGCGGTCACGCAGGCGTGCCGCGTCCGAGGTGTCGTCGAGGGCGCCGTCGTTGACCTCAATGCCGAGGAAGGTCCCCCAGATTGGAGAGTGCGAGAGCATCTCCTTCCAAAGGTCGTCGGCGAGGGTCTTTACGGCCTGGTCGTTCGCGGAAAGTGGCTTCGACACGATCTGGGCTCCTCCCCGGGGCTCCGGGACTGCTGCGCCCAAGTGCTGGGCGCCTCCCCCTCAGGATACGGCTTGCGCCGATTCTCGGGGGCGACGGGGGCGCAGGGCGAGGTGCAGGAGTAGCCCGAGTGGTCCAAACATGAGGGCGAGCGTCAACGCCGCAATGCGGAGTGGTGCCCCAACGCCACGGCTCAGGCCGTCAAGCCAGATGAATCGCCCAGCGATGAGGTCAAAGGCAAGCACATGGAGCCACACGGCGAGGCTCCCCTCTGGGGTTGCGAGTGACGCTGAAATTGCACTCAGTGTTGGATTGAGCAGGGTTCCGAGAATGGCACCGGCGCTGGGAATTACCAAAGCTGCATAAATGAGTCCAATCGCAACAACTGGCCACGGCGTCAGCATGGTGCGTCGGGTGATCTCTGCGGTTGGGCGTACGCCCATCAGGAACCAGAATGGCCCAACGCCAATCGTCGCTGCAAGGAAGAGTGCGCTCAAGATGTCAGCTGAGAGGTTCACGATCAACTCCTTCTTCTGCTTCGCTGTTGGCAACGCCCCAGCCCATCGAGCTGAGGTCGAGTTGCGCCGCATCTCGCGCCGGCGGTTCGACGCCGAGATGCCCCTCAAGATCGGCGAGCCGCGGTGCCGCGAGACGGGAGAGTGCTGCGACTCGATCGGCCGCCAAGAGGTGCCAGTTCCCCGTCTCCCACGCAGTACTCAGCCGCTCATCGCGCGCTAGGCGGAGTTGCAGCAGCGGTACGAGCGCTGGCGCAAGAACGAGGAGCCGCACGACCTCGCGGTCGCTCGCGATGAGTGCGTGACGCTGCAAGAGCAGTTCGCCAACGGGGAGAGGGCCAGTCACAACCTCGCAGAGGAGCACAGCACGACCGCGGCGGTAGAGCACCGCGTCGACGGCGTCGTAGGCGGCGCGGTCGGAGCGTGTGCGCAGCGGTGGCGAGCTATCAATTGGATCAACCGTGGCCCGCGCGCCGAGGGTGCGGCCGGCAACAACCGTAGATGCAAGCGCAGGTGCAACTGCAACGTGCAGGCCCATGCGGGGGCCAAGCTCCAGCAGCCCCGCAGCGATAGTGAAACGTTCACTCGCGAGATCCGCTCGTGATGCGCGCGCCGTTCGAGCGCCATCAACCACGCTCGTATACGCCTCCAGCATCGCGCTGCGTAGTTCTGGGCTCATGCCGATCGGATCGGCATCGAGCGCCACAAGGGCCTCGTCAACGCCGTCGCCTGCGCTGAGTGCGTCAACGAGTGCAAAGGCGGTGGCATCGACGCGATCAGAGGCTGGGGTAGCCAGGCGCTCACGCTCTGCGCGCCCCTCAACAAAGATGCGTCCATCAGCCACGGCAATGAGTTGATCGAATGAGCCGGCAGGGCGGAGCTTTGCATGCAGATCGGCTACGCCGCGCAGCTCTTCGGCAAACGCTGCTGCATCGAGCAGCTCCCCTGCCGCATGTGCTGCACCAGCGCGCGCCGCTGCGTAGGCGGGGAGGATCTGTCGCGGCGTAGCGGGCTCGCCATGAGCGACCACAAGGTCACTCATGAGCGCAATCTGACTACGGGGCTGCAGGCCCTTTGCCGGTGGCTCGCTCAATCGCGCCGTCACGGTGAGTCCCGGGGTGCGGTCGTCGTCATGACGCCGGGCCACGCTGCCTGCAGCGCCCGCAAGGCTGATCGCCGTTAAGACGCCGGCCAGCTGTTCAGCGTGATCATCAAGATCGATCACGAGGAGCGGGTCGTGGCGCATCAGTGGATTCATCGCCACGAGGAGTCGTGCCAGGGCGGCGGCGATCGTTACGGCATCGTTCGATTGCAGCGCGGCAAGGAGTGGGTCGGGCTCACTCTGTTCGCCAGCCCAACGCGCGGCAATCGCACGGTCGCTGAGTTCTTCGGCGCTGCCGCCCACGGTGACGCGCAGGAGCGCGACACGAATTGCAGGGGTGCGCGTAACGAGCGTTGCCAGCGACGTGCGCGCGGCCGCTCCGCCGCGCAGAACGATCGTGCCGCCTCCGGGGTAGGTGAGCGCAGAGAGGTCGCTACTCATGGTGAGCTGTGGCGGCACCGACTGGGCAGTCAGGTAGATTCGGCGACGGGCATCGATGGCATCGAGAAGCGCCTGCCATGGCGCGATCTCCCACCAGGTTCGCCCAGCGCGCTGTGGTCGAGCCATTGCCGCCGCCGCTTCGGTCAACGTGAGGCGCAGTGCCCCCAGCATCACGGCGCTCTCACTCGAGCGTTCTAGGGCACTACCCAGCGCATCAAGCGAGCGCAACTGCCGGGTGCTCCAGCGTGCCGCGGCGCCATCAACGACACCAGCGAAGCGACCATCAACTCGGGCGCGAACCGCAGGCTCGATGAGCCCAGCAGAGGCGACCTCGTTCGGGAGCATGGTCGCGGCGTCACCACCACGTCGCCCGAGGGCACGGCAGGCGGCACAGGTTGCGCGACGCGCCGCTGGTTGCCCCTGCTCTCGATCGGCATCAAGCGCCTCCTCCCAGCGCCAGGCGGCGACGCGCACGGCCTGCCCGCAGGCGGCACAGCTGCTCTGCCATCCGGCCTCGAGCGCCTCCGATGCCGATGCCAGCAGCTCCGCTGCGGCCGCCTCATAGGCGCGCACCGTTGGGGGGCGAAGCTCGGCAGAGATCGCCCACTCATCCACAGCATCGCGCGCATGAAGGAGGCTGCGATGCTCACGTGAAACGCTCGCCAGCGCCAAGGCGCTACTGCGCGCGGTGAGATCAACGGTCAGTTGATCGCGTGCTGATACGACAGGAGTCGTTGCGGACGGCGCGAGTGCGACGGTGAGTCGGGCGGCGCTGCGATCCACGTGAACGCTCTCCGCCTATCTGCGACTAATCGTCGCTGTTGCCAGCCTCTTCGCTGTCAGGAAGGAATGCGTCGTCAGAGGTCTTCTCTGGCGGCGCAACGCTCGGTCGCTCGGCGACTGGCGTCTCCTCTTCGTACGTATCCTCATCATCGTCGCCGAAGCCCTCATCATCGCGGAAGAAGGAGCCCTTCGTGTACGGTCGCTCATCGCTGGTGCGCGTGGCCGTTGGGAAGGAGACCTTCCCCACATTGCCAGCGCTGACGTGCTCTTCACGAATGATGATGCGAATGTCGCCACCGCTGATGGAGGTGATCCCCGAGGTGTAGCTATTGCCATCACCGATCAGCTTGACGAGTCGCGCAGCGATGCGTGGCTCAACGCGACCGATCTCAACACCATTCGCCTTGGCGATCAGTCGATTGCCAAGAACGATCAGCTCGACCAGGTCGCCAGGATTTACCTGCGCGAGTGTTCCAGCATCGGCAACATTCGTCAGCGCGGCAAACCCGGTGGTGCCCGCCTCTTGAATAAAGATGCCGGCGGGCGTTGTCGCCCCCTCGGTGCTCGCGGTGGTCTTCTTGCCGACCTGCTTAATGAGGCCCTTCAGGCGCTCAAGGTTGCGCTCGGCGATGCGATTAAGTGGATCAAGCGCGAGGGTTGCCTGGTACTCCCTCTTTGAGCCGGCGAGGTCGCCCTGCTCCCAGAGGCACTTCGCGAGACGGTTCTGCGCTTCGACGCGCTCCTCAACCTTAATGGTGTCGCCGAGGGCGAGGATTGCCGTGTTCGCCTCGCTCGCAACTTTCCAACGTCCTTCAGAGGCGGCCTTCAGCGCGATGTCAGCCTGCTCCTTGGCGGTGCGGCTCGGCTTCTGGGTGGTTGGGGTCTCGTTGGCGAGGGTCACGGGCTCCTCCTCAATAAAGCGCATGCGGGCTGATGCCCCCCGCTATGCCGTTGCGCAAGGATAGCCGATCGCTAGCGACCGACCCCGATCCAGAGGAGGGCGACCCCCGTGGCGAGCGTGAGTGCAAGGATTTCGAAGATGAGCCGCGGGTCACGGCGCTCCCCTTCAGGGGTTGCCGCCCAGATCTCGCGGGCATAGAAGAGGACGGCCAGGCCAGCTGGTCCAGCGAGCCGCGCCACGCCAACGGTGGCGAAGATGATGGATGCGGCGCCGTTCAGCGCCGCAGCGCCGAGGGCATCACGCACGATCGCCGAGGTCCGCTCTCGTCGAAGGCTCGACATCCCGGCAGCAAGAGCGGCGGCCACTGCGGCGCTCCCGATGCCAACGGCAAGGATGGCGAGCGGCCCAACGGGGTCTGGACGCGCCGATGGGGTGCTGGGGAGCGTCACGATCCCTGGAACCAGGGCAGAGATGCCGATCGAGGCGGCGAAGAGGACGAGGGTGAATACCGCCAGGCTTGCGACACGATCGCGGTGGAGCGAGCCGCTGCCGCTCCGGCGCAGTCGTAGCTCCCACTCAACGACGGAGCGCAAGATGCCGATCCCTGCGGTGATCGCGATGACGGCGCCGATCCCCGTGGGGACGAGGCGCACCACCCCGGCAATGGCGAGGGCGATCAGGCCGCCGAGCACCACCTCGGTACCCATTGGTAGGTCGCGTACCTCGGCGCGGCGGACGGCGTTCACCCCGACCGCACCGAGCAGCGCGGCGGCGGCGCCTGCCAAGACGGTTCCAGGGCCGGTCGCGAAGTGGGCGACGCCTGCAGCAACGGCAACGGCAACGATCGTCTCTGCCCAGGGGCGCGAGACCTCGACCTCACCAATCTCTGCCGCCGTATCGGTGAGGGCGGCGAGGCGTGCGGCGGCGAGGGAGCGGGCGCGACGGCTGGCCGATGTTGATGGGCTCATACGGTCAGGGTAGCGCGAGCAGGGGCTCCCGCGTAGACTCCTCGTGACCGCAGGAGCCGGCGCACAGCATTGGAGGGCAGCATGCTCCACCTCTCACGACTCATTGGACGACCCGTGCGCGACAGCAGCGCCGACACGATCGGCGTCATCGACGACCTCATCGCCGCCGTTGGTACGAGCCACCCACCCATCACGGGGCTCGTGGTCCGGACCGGGCGCCGCCGCATCTACCTCGGCTGGAGCAGCGTGGAGCGCATGGACGCCGCAGGGGCCACGATTTTGGCGACGCGCGTCAACATCAGCCGCTTCCGACGCCGCGACGACGAGATCCTCCTAAAGGGCGACCTACTCGACAAGCAGATCGTTGATATCGACGGTCGCAAGGTGGTGCGCGCCAACGACGTGATCCTTGACTTTGTAGAGGGGGCGATGCGCCTCGTTGCCGTCGATGTTGGCACCGCCGGGATTCTGCGCCGACTCGGCCTCCCCGACAGTTGGGTCGACCGACTCTCTGGTGAGGAGTCGCGCGTCGCCTCGTACATTGATTGGGAGGATGTTGATCCGCTCGGCTCCACCATCGCCAGCGTACGTTTGCGCGTGCCACACGCCGGCCTCTCTGAGCTGCACCCGGCCGACCTTGCAACCATTGTTGACCAGCTGACGCCGCGTGACCGCGCCGACATCTTCAGCACCCTCGACGAAGAGGTTGCCGCCGAGGCGCTCGAGGAGTTGGAGCCAGAGACGCGCACCGATCTTCTTGAGGACCTAGAGCCAGAGCGTGCCGCAGACCTGCTGGAAGAGATGAGCCCCGACGAGGCGGCCGACGCCGTTGCCGAACTCTCGCCGGTCAGCCGCAAGGAGATCTTGCGCCTGATGACGAAAGAGGAGCGTGACGATGTGCAGGAGCTCCTCGCCCACCCAGAGAAGAGCGCCGGTGGTCTGATGACGACCGAGCATGTGGCGTTGCGTCCGCAGGCGACCGTCGCAGAGGCGCTCGCCGCCATTCGCCGCCATGAGCCCGACGCCGAAGTTGCCTTCGCTGTGTACGTAGTCGACGGCAAGCGACGACTCTTGGGCGAGGTAACGCTGCGCGACCTTGTGCTCGCCGCACCGAACATGCCCGTTGGTGAGCTGATGGAAGACGAGCCGGTCGCCGTTGAGCTGCTCGCCCACTCCGATGAGGTGGCACGCGTGGTGACCCGCTACGGCCTCGTCGCCGTTCCAGTGGTCGATGCCAACCACCGCCTGATGGGGGTGATCACGGTGAGCGACGCGCTCTGGGATGTGCTCCCTGAAGAGTGGCGCCGCGAGATGCCGCGCCGCCTGCACGCCGACAGCTTCGCTGCGACTGGCCCAATAGAACTCCCAACACGTTCAACCACAAAGCGCGGCACAAAGGGGCAAGCGAAGCCGCGCAAGAAGGGCTCGGCGAAGCGTGCTTAACTTGGGCCTGCGTGAAACGTTCCGCCGTCGTCGCGGCCCGCTCGCCTTCTTGGCGGTTGTCGGCCCCGGCCTGATCGCCGGCGTTGCAGGGAACGATGCTGGCGGCATCACCACCTACGCCACCCTCGGCTCGCAGACCGGACTGCGCTTCCTCTGGATCCTGCCGCTCACCGCACTGCTGCTCGCCCTGGTGCAGGAGTCGGTGGCCCGACTCGGCGTTGTCACTGGGCAGGGGCTCTCGGACCTGATCCGCGAGCGCTTCGGCGTGCGCTGGGCACTCTTCGCCATGATCGTCTTGCTCCTCGCTAACCTTGCGAACACCGTAGCGAACGTTGCCGGTGCCGCCTCCGCGCTAGCAATCTTCAGCGTGCCGATCTTGCTGACCGCGCCGCTCTCGGCACTCGCGGTGTGGGTGCTCGTGGTCTACGGCAGCTATCGCAGCGTCGAGCGCATCTTCCTGTCACTCACCGCCGTCTTCTTGGCCTACATCGCCGCCGCACTCTTGGCGAATCCAAACTGGGCCGCCGTCGCCTCATCGCTCACCACGCCAAGCCTCGCCGGAGTTTCGGGGGCTGAGATGCTGCTGCTGGTGGCGGTCGTTGGTACAACGGTGACGCCGTACATGCAGTTCTACCTGCAGTCTGCTGTTGCTGAGAAGGGGATCGGCGTTGAGGAGCTTGGCGCTGCCCGCGCCGACGCCATCCTTGGCTCCATTTGGACAAACTTCATCGCCGCCTGCGTGGTGATTGCCACGGCGGTCGCGCTTGGATCACTTGGGAAGCCGATCGGCTCGGCGGCGGATGCGGCGGTCGCACTTGAGCCGCTCGCCGGCGAGTTCTCGAAGATTCTCTTCGGCGCTGGCCTCTTTGGCGCAAGCCTCTTGGCGATGGCGATCATGCCGCTCACCACCGCCTTCGCGCTCTCCGAGGCGTTCGGCTTCGAATCGGGGGTCGATAAGCGCCTGCGCGAGGCGCCGATCTTCTACGGCATCTTCACCGCGATCTTGGCGATTGGCGCCATCGTGGTGATGCTCCCTGGGCTGAATCCGATCGGCGCGATCATCAGCAGCCAGTACCTGCAGGGGCTCTTCCTGCCGATTGTGCTCGCCTTTATCGTGAAGCTCACAAGCAGTAAGTCGCTGTTGGGCGAGCACGTCTCGCCGCGTTGGTTGCGCCTGGTCGGCTGGGGCTCCGTTGCGATCCTCGCCGTCCTGAACGTGGGGATCGTGCTGGTCAATATCCTCGGCCTCGCCGCCTAGGCGAGTCGTTTCGCGCTACGGCGCGACTGGTGGGCCTTCGTTGAGGTGACCTGCGACCGGCCCAAAGTAGGGGGCGAGCCACACCTTGGTGCAGCTAATTGTTGCCGCGAGCTTGGCCGCGGTTGGCGCGAATCGCATCTTGGCCCCCGCAAGCGCACACTTCTTTGCGCTATTGGTGCCGCCCGTCATCAGGAGTGACTTCCAGCCACCCGCGACATCAGGGCCGAGCAGCAGGGCGGGCTTCGCATAGGCAATCACATTGAAGATCGCCTCAACGTTTGCAGTCGTAATGGTGCCGCGCACCAGTGGTGGCCCCTTCTTGTACCAACGGAGATTCATCAAGGAGGCGAGTGCCGCCGCACGGAATCGGTCTGCCTCGAGGACCCGGAGTGTGATGCCTGCGACGATTCGTGGATGTCGCAGTGCGCGTGGTCCAACCTCATCATATTTGCGGGAGCGACCGAAGCCGGTCCACAGGTTGCTCGGCACGCGGAAGGAGCAGCTCTCGTTCGTTGCCGCACTCAGTGGGATCGTAATATCGCAGGAGCCCTCAACGAAGTATGGGCTCGTGGTGCGCACTGTCTTGGTTGTGCTTGGCTCCTTGCAGTTGGCGTAGCTCCAGCCGATCACCTTGCTGCTCGGGTAGTTGTCGGCGCGGCCCGGTCGCAAGAAGAGGAGGTCGCCATACATGGCGTTTGAGGCAAGGTTCCGATCGAGGTAGCTTGATCCGCTCCCCTTGATCTTGCGCAGGGTGTCCGTGCGGCAGGCGGCGAATCTCGTCTTCTCGTTGAGTTGCACGATCGTGTCAGCGGGGGCGATGCGATCGAGCACGGCCCCCATGATGTCGGAGGTACCGAACGTCGTCAGGGTCCAATCATCAATTTCAATGCCGAGCCCCCAGGCGATGTTCTGGGCCATTAAGTCTGCCGCAACGATGCTGCGCTCCCAGGCGAGCTTCTTATCCCACGCGGTTCGCTGGCTGGTGGTCATGTTGGAGCGGGCACACTGCTGTGCCCGAACGATCATGGCGTTGATCTTGTCGGTGAAGATCTTGGAGCCTGCCCGGCAGAACGACTTCGCTAGTGCCGGCTTGAGCGGGAAGCCGTAGAGGTCGCGCGGAATGCTGTACGCGGCGGTCTGTCCGCTGAATGGATCAACGGTGAGGAGCATGATCACGTCGGTGCGCTCAGAGCCGAGCTGATCGCGCGGCACACCCGCCGCCTTGTCGTTGGTTGGTGACCAGGTCCAGTCGGTGGCGTTTGCCACACCTTCGCCGCAGCGCTCGGCCGTCTTGTCTTTGAGGGCGCCGGTGCAGCGCTTATCGCTACCCAAAAAGAGGAGCGTGTAGCGGCCGTCGGTGCCGAGGATGTTGGTCGGCGTGGCAGCAGCGGGGCTCGGTGGCGTGCTCGCCCAGATGACGGTGGCGGTGAAGATCGTCGCCAGCAGGGCGACGGCGAGGGCGTACGGGCGGGCGGTACGAACCATTACATCATCACCAGGCCACCGTCGACGCCGAGCACCTGCCCGGTGACGTACGAGGCCTCGCGCGATGCAAGGTAGATCACCGCGGCAGCGATCTCGTGTGGCTCGCCGAAGCGGCCGAGTGGGGTTGCTGTCTTGACTCCCTCTTTGATCGCCTCGGGAAGATCGGCGGTGAGCTCGGTCACGATGAAGCCTGGCGCAACCGCGTTGACGGTGATGCCGCGGCTGGCGACTTCGCGCGCGGTCGCCTTGGTGAGGCCGATCATGCCTGCCTTCGCCGAGCTGTAGTTCGCCTGGCCGGCATTCCCCGCCTGACCCGAGACGCTCGTGATGTTTACGATTCGGCCACTCTTGGCGCGCAGCATCTCTTTCACTGCGGCCTTCGTCATATAGAAGGCGCCCGAGAGATTCGTGTCGATGACTTCGCGCCACTGCTCTGGCGTCATGCGCAGGATCAGCGTGTCGCGGGTGATGCCAGCGTTGTTGACGAGCAGGTCGACCTTGCCGAACGACTCGATCGCCTTCGCGACGACGGCGACTGCACTGTCGGGATCGGCGGCGTCGGCCTGCAGGGCAATCGCCCTGCGCCCCTTGGCGGTGATCTCGGCGACCACGGCGTCGGCGGCGGCGGTGTTCCCCTTATAGGTGATCAGCACGTCGGAACCCGCCTCGGCGAGGGCGACGGCGATGGCGCGGCCGATGCCGCGGGCACCTCCGGTGACGATTGCGGCGTATCCGTTGAGCTCAAACATGGAACCTCCTCAACTCAATCTGATGGGGCTAGTGTCGGGCTTAGCGGCGCTTTGCGTCTAGCAGTGGGGCAAGCGCGCTCGGCACCGCCGCCGCCTTCGCTCCCCCCTCAGGGCGTCGGATCTTGATCGCCGCCGTATCGACCGCCGCGGCGCGGGCCCCGTTGGCGGGGTCGGCATCCCAGCGCGTCACGAAGGCGCCGGAGGTGTAGCCGCCACCGAAGGCAACGGTGCAGAAGACATCGCCCGGCTTCAGTCGGCCGGCGGCGACCGCTTCGGAGAGGGCGATCGGGATACTGGCGGCAGAGGTGTTCCCGTAGCGGTCGAGGTTGACGAAGATCTTCTCCATCGGGAAGTCGATCGCCTTGGAGACGTG
>JBBAWJ010000005.1:0-44381 GCA_040397255.1 Candidatus Limnocylindrus sp. | reverse complement strand
TACCAGCCGATGTCGCCGCCCTCTATAAGGAGCGCAGCGATCACGGTGCCACGCTTGTCGCCGCGCATGCCAAGCAGCTGCTCGCCTACGCCACCGCCTTCCCTACTGAGGCCGCTGAACTGCAGCGCCGCATGGCGGGAACGCTTCCCGCTGGTTGGGAGAGCGCGCTACCGAAGTACGAACTCGGTGGCGATGCCCCAACGCGCAACGTCAGCCAGTCGAGTATTACGGCGCTCGGCGCTGTGCTTCCAGAGTTGATTGGTGGCAGCGCCGACCTCTCAGAGTCAAACCTCACCGACATTCATGGTGGTGGCAAGTTCACCGCCACCGATTCGGGCCGCAACATTAGCTATGGCGTGCGCGAGCATGCGATGGCTGCGATTGCGAACGGCATCTCGTATCACGGTGGCTTGATTCCATTCGTGGCAACGTTCCTGACGTTTAGCGATTATCTGCGTGGTGCACTGCGCCTCGCAGCACTCGCAAACATCGGCAGCATCTTCGTCTTCACGCACGACTCTATCGGGCTCGGCGAAGATGGCCCAACGCATCAGCCGGTCGAGCACTACGCCGCACTCCGCGCGATTCCGAACGTGCGCTTCTTCCGACCTGGTGATCCGAACGAGGCCGCAGCGGCGTGGGGCGTTGCCGTTGAGCGACGACATGCGCCAACGGTGCTCGCCTTCACACGACAGAAGTTGCCCGTACTCGCCGGCTCCATTACTGGAGCTGCTGCAGGCGTACGACGTGGCGCGTATGTGCTTCGCGAGGCAACAGGTGCCGTCAAGATGATCTTGATTTCGGCCGGCTCAGAGTTGCACCTCGCCGTTGCGGCGGCGGAGCAGCTTGAGGCCGCGGGCACACCGACGCGCGTCGTCTCGATGCCATGCCCCGAACTCTTTGGCGAGCAGGACGCGGCGTACCGCGAGTCGGTGCTTCCCGCTGCACTCCGTGCGCGCGTCGCTATTGAGGCGGGTGTGAGCCTCGGTTGGGATCGCTGGTCGGGCACCGACGGCGCCATCATTGCGATGGACCGCTTCGGCGCCTCAGCCCCAGCGCCAATCCTCTTCAAGGAGTTCGGCTTCACCCCTGAGCGCATCGTCGAGATCGCCAAGGGCGTGCTCGCGGGCAGCGTGCACGGCGTCGTTCCGACGCCACACCTGCACGACGGGCATCAGGTTCGCTGAGGTGGCACGCCGCCTTGCCGTTGCCGCCGACCATGCGGGTGCTGCACTAAAAGCGGCGATCGTTGCCCGCGTTGCGGAGATCGCGCCCGACTGGAGCATCGCCGACCTCGGTGGCGACGGGAGCGACCCGACCGACGACTACCCCGACTCCGCACGCGCGGTGGCGGAGCGCATGATCGCCGGCCAGGCCGATCGCGGTCTGCTGATCTGTGGCTCGGGGATCGGCGTGACGATCGCCGCAAACAAGTTCCACGGCATTCGCGCCTCCATCGCGCACGATCCAGCTTCGGCCCGACAGGGGGTGGTGCACGACGACATGAATGTGCTCGCCTTCGGCGCGAACATCATCTCTCTTGATACGGCGCTTGAGACGCTCGCCGCCTTCCTGCAGGCCGAGCCGAGCAGCGAGGAGCGATACCTCCGCCGCACAGCGAAGGTTGCCGACATCGAAGAGGAGCAGTCATGACCGCTGAGCCACGACTCCCCTTCCGCGCTCGCATCGGCCGAGCCTCAGACCTTGCAGCCATTGAAAGCACCTTCGACCGCGCCCGCACCGGCGAGTGGGCGGTGCGACTCGCCGCACTCGATGCAACGCTCTGGAGCAACGACGCTGAGGTGCAGGAGAAGATCGCGAATCGACTCGGCTGGCTTGATGCGCCGGACTTCTTCACCACCGAGATCCCGTCACTTGAGGCATTCGGCGACGCACCTGTCGCTGGTGCCACCACGCGCGTGAAAGACTTCGTTGTTGCCGGTATGGGCGGCTCATCGCTCGCCCCCGAAGTGCTCGCCCGCGCATTCGCCGACATTACTGACTGGGGGAAGGCGCGCATCTGCGACTCCACCGATCCTGAGGCGGTCCACGCTGCCGTTGCCGGCCTGAAGCCGGAGAGCAGCTACTACCTTCTCGCCAGCAAGTCTGGCACCACCACCGAGACGCTCTCCTTCGCCGCATATGCGTACGAGTTGAATCAGCAGCAACTCACTGCAACCGGCTCAACACAGGAGCCAACAGCAAACTTCGCCGCCATCAGCGACCCATCGCCGTGCGTTGACGGAGTCACGAAGGTGGTCGACACGAGTCGCCTCTTCTTGAATCCCGCCGATATTGGCGGGCGCTACTCCGCACTCAGCTTCGTTGGTCTGGTGCCAGCAGCACTGCTCGGCATTGACCTTGATCCGCTTCTCGCGTCGGGAAGTGCAGCGATCGCGCAGAGCCGCGATCCAGAGCCAGCGGGGAATCACGCCCTTGCACTCGGCTGCATCATGGGCGCACTGGCGCGTGAGGGCCGCGACAAGATGACCCTCATCGTTGACGAACCAATTGATGGCTTCGGCGCATGGGCGGAGCAGCTCGTTGCCGAGAGCACAGGAAAGCACGGCGTTGGCGTTGTGCCCGTTGACGGCGAGCCACTCGGCGCCGTTGCCACCTACGGAGAAGACCGACTCTTTGTGCGCATCAAGCTCGATGGCGGCATCGCACCACGTTGCGACGACGGCTCTGCGGTTGACGCGCGTCTCGATGCACTCGCCGCCGCTGGGCATCCAGTGCTGGAGTGGACGCTCAACGATCGCATCGACATTGGTGGTGAGTTCGTGCGCTGGGAGGTCGCGACCGCATTCGCTGGTGCCGTTCTCAACATCAACCCATTTGACGAGCCGAACGTCACCGAATCGAAGACAAACACCGCCAACGTGCTTGCCGAACTTGCGGCGAGCGGTGCACTCCCAGAGCTACCAGCAAAGTGCTCTGTCGACGGCTTGCAGCTGTGGGTCGACGACGCGCTCCCAGCCGCTTTCGCCGATGATGCGGAGCGGCTCATTGCTGGGCAACTTGATCGACTCGCCGCACGCGGCTATATCGGCATCCAGGCGTATATCGCCAGCACTCCAGCGCGCACCGCTGCCCTCACCAAGCTGCGCCTCGCCCTGCGAGACGCAACCGGGCGAGCCACCACCGTCGGGATTGGGCCGCGCTTCCTGCACTCCACCGGGCAGCTCCATAAGGGTGGGGCGCCGATCGGCTGGTTCCTGCAGATCGTCGCTGGCCACCCACGGGACCTCGCGATTCCAGGGCGGCCATACAGCTTCGGCCAGCTCATTGACGCTCAGGCGCTCGGCGATGTTCGCTCACTGGCAGACCACGGGCTCCCCGTGCTGCGGGTGCACCTGGGCGACGATCCAGACGCTGGGCTCACGCGCCTTACGGCGCTCATCGAACGGGTGCTCGCAGTTCGCTAGCATCGGTATGCAAGAACACCAATAGTGAAGGGGGAGATCATGCAGATCGGATTTATCGGCCTCGGCAAGATGGGCGCCAACATGGTGAGGCGGCTGGTCCGCAACGGCCACGACGTGGTGATTTGGAACCGCTCCCGCGAGAAGACCGACGAGGTCGCCAAGGAGGGCGCTAAGCCGACCTACACCGTGAAGGAGCTGGTCGACAGCCTCACCTCCCCGAAGCGCGTCTGGGTCATGGTGCCAAGCGGCGATGCGACCGAGGCGATGATCGACGAGCTGATCCCCCTCCTCACCAAGGGCGACACGATCATTGATGGCGGCAACTCGAACTTCCACGACACCATTCGCCGACACGAGAAGCTTGCCGGTCACGGCATCCACTTCATCGACGCCGGAACCTCTGGCGGCGTGTGGGGCCTGGAGAACGGTTACTGCATGATGGTCGGCGGCGACGCTGCGCCAGTAAAAGCGCTTGAGCCAATCTTCATCACCCTTGCGCCGAAGGATGGCTTCATGCACTGCGGCGGCTCAGGCGCTGGCCACTACGTGAAGATGGTGCACAACGGCATCGAGTACGGAATGATGCAGTCGTACGCCGAAGGGTTCGAGATCCTCGCGAAGTCGCGCTACAAGCTCGATCTCGCCAAGGTGAGCGACCTCTGGATGCAGGGCTCGGTCGTACGCAGCTGGCTCCTTGAGCTTGCTGCGCGCGCCTTCCGCGCCGAAGGGAGCGACCTGAAGGGGATCAAGGGCTGGGTCGCCGATTCTGGCGAAGGCCGCTGGACGGTGCAGGAGGCGATCGACCTCGATGTACCAGCCCCGCTCATCACCCTCTCGCTGCTGACGCGCTTCCGTTCACGACAGGACGATTCGTACTCAGCAAAGGTGCTCGCCGCACTGCGCAATCAGTTCGGTGGCCACTCGGTGAAGTCGGAGTGAGCCCACAATCGCCCGCTGAGGGGCACGCAACAATTCGTGATTTGCGGCTCGGCCGCAAGACGCGAAAGCCTGCGGCAAAGAGGGGGGCGAAGAATCCGCTTCGCGCCGGACTGCGCATTGAGCGCG
This sequence comes from Candidatus Limnocylindrus sp., assembly GCA_040397255.1. Lineage (GTDB taxonomy): Bacteria > Chloroflexota > Limnocylindria > Limnocylindrales > Limnocylindraceae > Limnocylindrus. The sequence goes on along the minus strand of JBBAWJ010000005.1, from coordinate 39,888 downwards.
TTCCTGATCCGAATGTGGTGGTCCTCTTCGGTGCAACGGGTGACCTCGCGCACCGCAAGGTTGTCCCAGCGCTCTTCCACCTCTGGGTTGGCAACCTGCTGCCAGAGCGATTCGCACTCGTCTGTTTCGGTCGACGACCGTTCAGCGATCAAGAGATCCGTACGGCGTTGCGCGCCTCTCTCGATAAGCATGCGCGCATCACCCCTGTAAACGACGAGCGGTGGGCGGCGTTCGCTTCGCGTATCACCTACCACCAGGGCGGCTTTGATGAGCCCGAGGCCTACGCATCGCTGTCAACGAAACTCGCCGCTATCGACACGGAGTCCGGCACAGATGGGAATCGCCTCTACTACCTCGCCACTCCGGCCTCGTCATTCCCGGAGATCGTGCGAGGTCTTGGTGCTGCAGGGCTCGATCACGAGAAGGCCGATAGTGGCTGGCGTCGCATCGTTATTGAGAAGCCGTTCGGCCGTGACCTCGAGACGGCGGTAAAGCTCAACCGCGAGGTTGGCAAGGTGTTCCGCGAGTCGCAGGTCTATCGCATCGACCACTACCTCGGCAAGGAGACGGTGCGCAACATCTTGATCTTCCGCTTCGGCAACCTGATCTTTGAGCCGATCTGGCACCGCCGCTATATCGACCATGTGCAGATCACCGTGGCAGAGTCAATCGGCGTTGAGGGGCGCGGCGCCTTCTACGAGGAGACGGGCGCACTGCGCGACATCTTGCAGAACCACCTGCTGCAGCTACTCACGCTCGTGGCGATGGAGCCGCCGGCAAACCTCGAGGCCGATGCGCTTCGCGACGAGAAGGTGAAGGTGCTCCGCGCCATTCGGCCGATCCCGGTTGAGAAGGTTGATCAGTCGGTGGTTCGCGGCCAGTACGGCCCAGGCTGGGTTGGCGCCACCGAAACGCCTGGCTATCGCAGTGAGCCAGCGGTCGACCCTGCCAGCGAGACCGAGACGTTCGTCGCCGCCCGCCTGGAGATCGACGACTGGCGTTGGGCGGGTGTCCCCTTCTACCTGCGTGCCGGGAAGCGCCTCCCGAAGCGGGCCACCGAGATCGCCATCCAGTTCAAGGATGTTCCACAGCGCCTCTTCCCCACGGTCGGCGATGAGCCAGAGCCGAACCTTCTCGTCATTCGCATTCAGCCTGACGAGGGGATTCAGCTCCGCTTCGCAGCGAAGGTCCCTGGCCTGGGGATCGACGTTCGCCCAGTGAACATGGACTTCGCCTACGGCTCCGCCTTTACCGTCGAGAGCCCCGACGCCTACGAGACGCTGATCCTCGACGCACTGTTGGGCGATGCGTCGCTCTTCACGCGCGCCGACGAGGCGGAGGCGGCTTGGCGCATCGTTGACCCAATCATTGATGCGTGGGTAGCCGGTGCAGAGCCAGAGATGCCGAACTACACATCAGGCACCTGGGGTCCCGAGGCCGCAGATGAGCTCCTCACCCGAGAGGGGCGCCGCTGGCGCCGCCTCTAAACCGGCGGAGGCGAGACACCGATGGGCCTCAACTCCATCCTCGCCTCGTCGCTGCGCTGGACCTCAAGCGCCACCACCGTCGCTGAAGCCGACGAACTTCTCGCCAAGCTCTGGGCGAGCAGCGAGGCGCGCCGCTTCCTCGTTTCGGACTCGCCTGCAGCCGCAACCACGCCCGAACCGATCGCCGTGCGCACCGGCGTGATGAACCTTGCCGTGGTTGCGAATGGCGCAGAGCGCGCCACGCACGCGGCATCCATCCTGGCTTCGCTTCCGCGCAACCCATCGCGCACCCTCTTTATCGTTCCGCGTGATCCAGAAGGCCCCGCCACCTTTGCTGCGCGACTCGAGGTTTTCTGCGCGGTGACACCGCGCGGCGACGGCACCTCGGCATGCACCGAACTCCTCTGGATTGATGTTGGTGGCCCTGCGGCGCATCATCTCGCCAGCATCGTGCCACCACTCTCGCTGCACGATCTTCCGACGCTCCTCTGGTGGGATGCCCCAGTCAACGCGGCAGCCAGCGATGTGCGCCAACTCCTTCGCGGTGTTGACCGCGTCATCATTGATGGCGCAACGCAGCTGGGCGACGGCCTCTCAACGATTCGTACGCTCTTCACCGCAGCTGAGACCGCCGGCGTCGCACTTACCGACTTCGCACTCTTGCGCCAGGGGCGGTGGCGTGACTCCATCGCCACAATGTTTGACGAAGAGTCGGCGACTCCATTCCTCAGCGCCATCAACAAGATCTCCGTCGACTACTCAGGTGGAAAGGGCTCCAGCGCCTCGATCAACGTCGTGCGCCCCGCCTATCACGTGGCGTGGCTCGCCTCGCGGCTCAACGCTTCAATCCAGACGCCGCTGCACTTTGGTGACGGTGCTGGGTGGCGTGCTGAGCTGCACGACCAACTTCGCCATGCCATCGTGGTTGAGTTGAACCCCGTTGATTCAGTGCTCGGCGCTGGCACAACGATCGCGGTACGCATTGCTGCTGATCGGCGAGGTGATCACTTCGATCTTGAGGTACGTGCCGATTCCACCTCAACCCGTGCAATCGCAAAGATCAACGGGGCCGTGGTGCATGAGCGAACCTTCCAGGCACCACGTTGGACCGAGGCGACACTGCTGAGTGAGTCGCTCGAGTTCGGCGAGGTTGATCCTCTCTCGCCGGCGATCCTTCGCACCATGAGCGCGCTGATCGGATGAGCCTCCCTGCGGTTCGCGTGCTCGTCGACGCCCAGGGCGTTGCAGAAGCAGCTGCGGACCAGATCATCGAGGCGGCGACCGCCGCCGTTGCCGCGCGCGGCGTCTTTCACCTCTGCACAACGGGGGGTTCAACTCCTGCGGCGCTCTATCGCGCACTGCGCGAACCATCACGAGCCAACCAGATGCCATGGGCGAAAATGCAGATCTGGTTCGGTGATGACCGCTTCGTGCCACGTGCCGACCCACTCTCCAACGTCTCCCCACTCGACGCCCAGCTGCTGAGCCCGAGTGCCGACGGCACACCATCCCCACTCCCGCCCAGCGCCGTCCACCCCTGGCCAGCAACCGCCGCTGATGCGTCGACTGCCGTGAGCGCCTATCTCGCGGAGATCCATGGTGCAGGGGTTCCACACACGCCGAGCGGCTTCCCCATCTTCGACCTGGTACTCATCGGCATTGGCGGCGATGGGCACTGCTTGAGCGTCTTCCCTGGCTCCCCACTCGCGCTTGAGTCGGCGCCGGTTGCCGCGGGAGTGCCGGCCCCAACGCACATCGAGCCGCACGTACCGCGCCTCTCCTTCTCACTCGGCGTACTCGCCAGCGCACGCGCGGTGATTGCCCTCGCCCCAGGCGCCGGCAAGGCCGATGCACTTGCGCGCATCTTCAGCGACTCCACCACGTTGGCCGACGCACCTGCGAAGGGGGCACTGCTTCCAACCGCAACGTGGCTCCTCGATACCGCGTCGGCGGCTACTCTGCCCGCATGACCCGCTCTTCCCAAGCCCTTAGGCTCGGCGCCGTCGGACTGATCACCGCCCTCTCACTGCTCCTGCACGCGCAAGCGGCGCGACTCCCAATCGACTTCGATGAAGACGACTACATGCGCGCTGGCCAGATCTTGGCCGACGAGATTCGCACCGGAAACCCTGCGATCTTGCTTGAGGACAACTACCGGATTGAGCATCCGCAGTTTGTGAAGATGTTGATTGCCACCGTGATGTTGGGGATGGAACCGATTCAGCGCATTCCGGAGCTCCCTGTTACGGCCAACCCCTACGAGCTGATGCATCGGCCGACGCTCGCTGCGGTACGCCGCATGGAGGTAGCGTTCGGCGTACTCGCCGTCAGCACCTTGGCGCTGGTGAGCCCGGTCGCGGGGATCCTTCTTGCGACGAGCACCTGGGTCATCAAGTACACCAGCCAGGTGATGCTCGAATCGGTGCCGCTCCTCTTCTCGCTGGTTGGCGTGTCGCTCTACGAGTTTGCGCGTGGCATCTCCAGCGCACGTCGCCGGCGACTCACCTACATCGCCTCGGCCATTGGCATTGGCCTCGCTGTCGGCGCTAAGTACCCGTACGCCATCGCCGGCTTCGCCATCGTCGTCGACCGCCTCCGTCGCACGCGGCGCGGCGAGACACTCAGGCTCAAGGATGCGCTTGGCTGGAGCGCTATCGCTGCGCTCGCCTTCTTCGCCGTGAACCCCTACCTCTGGAGCGACCCGATCGGTCGACTGATTGCCAGTGCCGCATATCACCCCGCCTACACAACAAGCGAGCAGGTGCAGTCGACCGGGTACCCAATATGGCAGCAGTTGATCTGGCTTACGCAATCCGTGCCGTGGCACGACGGTCAGAACGTCTTCCTAGTGAAGTTCGACACGTGGATGCTGCCACTCGCGCTGATTGGCCTTGTGCCACTTGCACGCAAGCGACCGGTCTACGCAATCTGGCTTGGACTCGGCGCCGTTGCGCTGCTCTTCTGGCCAACCAAGTGGCCGCAGTACCTGCTCACGATCGCTGTGCCCTATGCGCTCGCTGGCGCCGCTGGTCTGACGCTGCTGGCGAAGCTCGCCCTCGGACTGCCCCGCCGACTACTCAAGGGACGCTAATCCCCCACTTCGCACCAAGGGCACGGTGTGCCGCCTGTAGCTCACTCGCTGAAAGCGATCGCCCCCAAATTACGACCTCCATGATGGTGCCGATGAAGAACCTTGTGGTTCCCGCAACAAACATTCCGCCGATCCAATTCATGGTCTCTGTCGTCGTGATGCTGAACGACGTCTCCGCCCCGCCGTTGTACTGAAAGCCGTCGGCCGCGCCTGTAGCAGTGCGCACAGTGGTGATAGTGAGGCCCGTTGCGGTTCGAGCGGTTGTTGCGCCGACCGATTGACCATTGCTGTATACGCGTAAGCGACCGAACTCCATTGAAATCCCAGAGAAGCGCGTGCTACTTCCAACGAGCGGATGACTGAGCCCATCGTTCGCTTGCCGAAAGACGAGCATCAGCGTCATCGGTTCGAGCGGGATGCCCGTGGGCAGCTGCACTGCGGCACCGCTGAACTGCAGGCCGGCGACCCCCGAGGCAAGTGTCGGATACGGCTGAAACTGCCCACTGCTGACCTGTGCGTGTTGCGCCTGGCCGGACTTGTCAAACCAGTAGCGCAACTTTGGTGCGAGTGACATCGTTCCTGTTTCCGCGGTGTCGTACCAGAGCAGGAGACCGCTACTGACCCCTCCTGGCGCGCTCCAGGAACCGGTGGTGAGTGGAAGGTCAAGCCGCGGCGACCATGCGGCACCTGCGGTGGCAACGGCGATCAGCGCGAGTGGCAGCGCAAAACGAAACCACCGCTGACGCGTGCTCACTCTGGCCCCCACCGGAGCGGCAGCGTGAGGGCACTGTTCACCGCGGTGATGCTCCCTAGGAGAGTCACCTGCACCTGGCACTCACTCGTTCCCGCTCCAGCAGAGAGCGTTGCGAGGCGGCCTGTTGCGAGGTTCGTCGAGCTCCACGCGGCGGTGAAGAGGTCGGCGGAGTCGATCCAGGTGGTCGTCCCCGCTGCTCGACAGGTTGCGGTGAGCCGTATCGAGCGCGCTAGGCCACCCGTCGCAAGAGCGGTGAAGCGAACTGGATCGATCCGCAGCATGTTGGTAGAACCAGTGCATTCGCCGCCAAGCCCGACTGGGCACGGCGTTAGGGTGAACATCCACGTTGCGCGCCCGCCGGGGAGAAGTTGCCCTAGTGCGTCCGCGCCAACCAGAACGGGACCGCTCAGCACCGCCCGTGCGCCTGACGCCGAGGTGACGCCAAGGTTGACGCGCCTGTCAGTGCTGAACTGTGCTGCGGCTGTATCGAAGTGCAGACGTGGGATAAGGCCCGCAGGAACGACCGCTGCAAGGGTGCCGAGCACCGCGGCGTCGGGAATGCGCTCTGCGTCTGGGCTCACGCTGGCGTCACCCTGTGTGCGACGCCACCCCTCGCCATCCTCAATGACCCGATGCAGGAGCAACTCCCCGTCGCTCGGTCGCTGTACCAACACGATCGCTCCAACGTCGCCGCCACCTCCAAATCTCGTTGTGAGCACCAGGTCTCCATCGCGAATGCTCGGAGCCATCGAGTTCCCCGTCACGACAAGTACCCGCACGCCAACGACATGCACCACAACGATGAGCGCCAGAGCGCAGCCTGCCACCTGCCTCACACGATTCATTGCGTCTTGTTTCGTGCCTCAAAGGTGAAGGTCGCCGCTACCGATGAGTCAGATCCTGTTGTCGCACTCGCCGGCAGGGTGAAGGTAAAGGTGTAGGTTGCGCTCTTTGCCGAAACGCCTGTCGTGGCACCGCCATTCCGTGAGCTCCACGCTGCACCAATCGGTGTCGCGAACGATGCGTACGAAGAGAGCCCGTTCAGTGCGCCGTTATACAGCGTCTCTGCACTCTCTCCACCGATGCTGCGCGTAATCGTCACTTGCAGCGCAGCGCCGAGCCCCGATGGGGCGGTTGACGTACCGGTGATATCACTCCACAGAGCGATGTCGGTAAGACTCGATGGGGTTGTCACCGTCGACTGGTTGAGCACTGTGACCGTCTGCGTGAAGGTGGCACCTGGGCCAATGTTCGTGAGCGTTGCGCCACCGAAGGTGAGCTGCTGTACCCCACCCGTACTCAACGAGACGACTCCTGAGGTGGCCCCGCCGGTGACGGGTGCCGTGGCGGTGAACGCGGCACCGGTGCGACCAACCGTCGCTCCAACCACCAACGCGCCCGCCACCACCGCCGCCCGCACGGCGTGGCGCGACGTCAAAAGAACTCGCTCTCTCTGCATATCGACTCCTACGAGCGGGTTATTTGGCGGAGGCAGATCCTATGGTGCGCGACGTACTGGCGGCGTTCCCGGGAACGCAGATCAGCCGAATCGTCCTGACACGTGGTCGGCGGTCAGCTGCTGCATGTTGTTCGTCACGATGACGATCGTGTAATCGCGAATTAGCTTGCGCGTCGCCCGGGCAATCGCGATTTGCCCTGAGGTTATGTTGATGGACGAGCCCTGTTCTGCCCTCGATCCTAAGTCAACGCTTCAAAGGACCTAGGGGATTACGAGCTCCAGGGGTACCCATGACGAGCCGTTTCGATCCACCCCGGCTGGCCAGTATTGGCTCGCCATTGTGAGGATCTCGTCGTTGATGAACGAATCTATGCTGACGGTAGTGATCAGTCCAACGGCTACGGCCGCATCGACTTCCTCTTGAAGGGTTGCGCGATCAATTTCAAAGAGGCCTTGTGGGTTTGGCCACAACGAGGCATTCAGCGCGTTAAGCCCCCAAGCGACAGCTTCAATACCTAAGTCTGTGAGGCCACTGTCGGCGACAAGTGCCGCGCACGCCTCTACATCATCTCGGCACTGGGCCATGCTCTGAGAGAGTCCGACGAGCGCTGCTGCGACGGCGATCTTTGCGTCGTCGGATTCAATACTTGCGGCGCTAGCCCAGATCCCGAGGCCAGCGCCAAGGGGCGCTACGGGTAGCTCGCGATAGAAGGACTCACCCACGCTCCCGCCCGTATTCGGGTCGAAGGCTTGTGCCAACCGCACGTATCCATCAAATGTGTGCACGAATGCTGCAGACACTGCGCCATCAAGTAGTGATGCTGAATCAAATGGCGCGCCGGGATCCTCCGCGTAGACGAACGAGACACTTGTTGACTCTACTCCGGCTTCGTTGAGCGCAATCAGGAGAGGCAGTTCATCTCCAATAAGGCCATCGACGTACACAGTAGTGCCCTGAAGTTGATCGAGGCCCTGAATTTCACCAGATGCCAGTGTGAGCAGACGCCACGATTGTGTGCGTTGCAATGAGGCTAGCAAGACGAGATCATTACCAGCCGCATTAGAGATGAGGGCTGCAGCTGATTCAGCAACGAATAGGTCAACCGCGTCGGTGCGCCCTGCGCCAATGAAATTCTGCTCCAAGCCAGCGAATGGCTCACCACTTACCGCCACGTTGGCAGCTGCGAGGGATCCTGACGCATTAAGTGCAGCGATTGATGAATACATCGCGCCAGCTGTGCCTGGTAAGTGTATTCCCACAGACATAGCCTGCTCGGGAGCAAGGTCCCCTGCAATTGACGAAGGAACTGGCGTTGGCGAAGCGTAAAGTGACGGGCGGCAACCCACTACAACAAGTAGACTGAATACCACCGCGAGCAGATTGCGAGCGTGGCGCTGATTCGTCATCCGAACCTTCCGGCGATGTAGTCTTCGGTCATTTTGTTGGTTGGGTTTGTGAAGATTTGCGCTGTTGGGCCCGATTCAACAAGGTAGCCCCCCTTGTCGTCGCCCATGTTAAAGAAGGCTGTCGTATCAGAAACTCGGGCTGCCTGCTGCATGTTGTGTGTAACGATAATGATGGTGAATCGATCTTTAAGGTCCCTGATCAACTCTTCAATTCTTAGCGTTGCAAGTGGGTCTAATGCTGAACATGGTTCATCCATAAGGACAATTTCAGGTTCAACTGCGATCGCGCGAGCAATACAGAGACGTTGCTGCTGGCCTCCGGAGAGGCTTAAGCCTGGCTCTTTCAATTTATCTTTGACTTCATCCCAGAGGGCGGCTCTACGCAGTGACTGCTCAACAATCTCGGCAACATCGGCCTTGTTGGTTTGTCCTGCAAGTCGCAGGCCACTCGCCACGTTGCCCTCAATAGACATAGCTGGGAACGGGTTGGGTTTTTGGAACACCATTCCGATGGAGCGACGGACTCGAACCGGATCAACGTTTTCGTCATAGAGATTGATCCCGTTTATCTCGATGGTTCCCTTTACGCTTGCGCCAGGCGTGGTTTCATGCATGCGATTTAGCGTGCGTAATAGGGTGGTCTTGCCGCAACCTGAAGGACCAATAAATGCCGTGACAGATCGGGACATGACATCGAGAGAGACACGATTGACGGCGCGGAAGCTACCGTACATCGCCTCCACATCTTTCAGCTGCATCGCAACTCCATCATTGCGTTGGCCCGGTGTGGATGCTGGTGCTGATGCGGATTTCGTGGCTCGAGCCGTCGAGCTTGACTTCAATGACATTTCATTCCTCCTTAACTATGCCAATTATTGCGGTTATAGGACCCGACTATTGATCGTCTTGAAACGTACTAAAACGTTCAGCGCGAGGGCCATGGCGAAAAGGACGAGGGCGGTAGTCCACGCCTGCGTTATGTCCTGACGATCTGGTGATCCGGCCCACGTAAAGATCATCACAGTCATTGAATTTGTCCGGGCCCCAAGATCAAAGGCTGAGTCGTTGGAGTTTTGTGAAGTCAGGAGGAGCGGCGCAGTCTCTCCAAGCCCCCGGCTGATTGCGAGTACGATACCGGTCAAGATGCCCGAGATCGCAGTTCTACATGTGATGAAGATCGTAGTTTTCCATCTTGGAACGCCCAAGGCCAGCGAAGCTTCGCGTAGACCAACCGGTACGAGTCTGAGGACTTCTTGCGTAGTGCGCATCACCACAGGGATCATCAAGACCGTAAGAGCGATCGCAGCGGCCCATCCTGAATGCCCAATGATCGGAACGAGCGCAAAGAAGGCAAATAGGCCTGCGAGGATGCTTGGAACGCCTAGCATCACATCAATCACGAGCTCACCGACACGCATTGTGCGCTCTGAGGCGTATTCATGCAGATAGATTCCTCCCCCAATTCCAATTGGCGCGGACGCGAGGAGTGCCACAAATGTCATGGCCAGTGAGCCTTGGATAGCGTTCAAGATTCCTCGGGGCTGATCGACCAGACCATTCGTTAGGAATGAGAGGCTCAACCCAGGGAGCCCGTTGCTCGCAACCACCAAGATGATCCCAATGAGGGGTATCACCGCCAGAAAGGCGGAAAGCTGAATCACGCGAGTCATTACTCTGTTGACACGATGACGGTTAATGTCTCGTTCTGTAAGGTTGACGCTGAAGGAGACGTCTGCAGACTTGAGCCCGCTCTTGCTTTTCATCGCCCACCTCCGAGGCTCCGTGTCGAGCGCCAGACGAGCACGCGAACTAGCGCACTAATCACGAAGCTCACAAGGAAAAGCGCCAGGCCTAGTGCGCCGATCGCACCGAGATCGAGCGCGGATGCCTCGGCGAATGCAACTGATGCCTGAGGGGCAAGCGCGGTACCTGAATTGAACAGCGACTTCGGCACTTCATTCTGGTTCATTCCAATAACAAGCCGGACCGCAACTGTTTCCCCAATCGCACGGCCAAAGGCGAGGAGTACGGCGCCAAAGAGCCCAATGCGGGCCGTGGGCAAGATTACCAACCGAATCGTCTCCCACTTTGTAGCGCCCATACCAACCAAGCCTTCTCTGAGTGATTGCGGCACCGAACGAATCACCTCACGGCTTACTGCAGCGACCATGGGGGTCGCCATGATTGCGAGCACAATCCCAGCTCGAAAAACGCTGGTGGAAGAGGGTTGCTGAGGATCCTCAGATAGAATAGGGAAAACCTGCCCAATGGTGCTGGCTACCCACCACTCTACTGAATCACGCAGTCGGGGCGAGAGATCGCCCAGTGCCCAAAGGCCGATGACCACCGACGGGATCGCAGCAACGATTTCCACAAGGAAGGTTAATGGCACCGCAACCCAACGCGGTGCTAGCTCGACTAAGTACACCGCAGCAAAGATGCCGACCGGGGCAGCAACTGCGATCCCGATCAGCGAGGTGACGAGTGTCCCGAAGATCGACGGCCAGGCACCGTACGCTGCAGTCAAGACCCCAGCATCAGAAACGGCGCCAGACCACCCGCTTGATAGGAGGAACGTGAGTGGACTTTCAACGCTCCAGAGGATGAGGGATTTCTCGAAAATGATGACGAAGAGGGCGAAGAGGAGAGCAGCGGCAAGGACAAGTGCGCCGAGTGTTATGGCGCGGAACGGTAGCTCACCACTGAGCTTAGAACGCGAGTATGAATGCTTTGCCGTTGCCACTTATGCTTTCCTTTCTTGGGCTAGCCGGAAGTAATTGTCGCGGGTGGCCCAACACCGCTGTTGAGCCACCCGCGACGGATCTCGCTTAGTTGCGTGTAAGGCTCGTTACCTCCAGACGGTAACTCCGTCATACGTGACCGTCTTCAACTCCTCGATCACAGCGGCTCGTACAGTCGCTGGCAACGGCACATACGCCTTGGTCGTGGTGCCGGTCACCACGGCTGCCTTCCCCTTCACCAAGCTCCAGTTCAAGAAGTAGATCAAGCCTTCGACCTGCCCCTTGGTTGGCGCGGCAGTGACGGTGGAGACAAACTTCTTGTACACCAAGACCCACGAGTACCCAACGATTGGGTAGCTGGTTAGGCCCAACTGATTGACCGGCTGCAGGAACGCTGTGCGCCCTGGATTGACTGGTGACTGTCCTGTGCCCGTATTATCCGCAAGGTGGCGGGTCATGGCGGCTGAAGCGCCCGCTGCTGAGGCAAGCAGGTAGTTTGGCTTGCCGGTATTTGCGCCCGTAGTATTGAGGCTCTTCGTTGCAAGCGCCACCTGTCGAACGCCTGTGCCTGAAGCGTATGAAATCTCTACGTAACCAATGCTGTATGGGGTGTCGATCACCTTGGTCTGAACTCCTGCGTTTTGTGCGCCGCCCTCAATTGCTTGCGTTGCGCCATTCGCAGCTCGCATGGCGGCAAACCGGGTACCCGGAGCCGTATCGGCTGGCGTGATTGTGCCCGTTAGCCCGGTAAAGCTCGTTGTGGCGTTAGTAGCTGACCAGTCGCTGGTATATCCGCACTTACTCTGGGCAGTGCTTGCGCCCGTCGCAAGGTACTGGCTGAAAATGTTCGTAGTGCCAGAACCATCAGATCGCCCGACTGGGACGATGAGCTGGGTCTTCGCCTTCAACGCCTTCACTGATGGGTTCAGATCCGTGATCTTCGCGTCGTTCCACTGTTTAATTTCACCAGAGTAGATGCCGCAGATTACCTCGGCATTCATCTTCAGGGTTGTCGTAATGTCTGGGATGTTCACGATGACTGAAATCGGACCTGCGGTCATCGGAACCATGATGAAGTCAAGGGTCGAGCTACCGCGGTTCAGTTCCTGCGCCGCACTGAGCATCGAGTCAGTGCCGCTGAACATCTGCGACTCTTTGCGGGCATTAGCGCCGAAGAAGTTGTTTTTTCCAGCGGTAGAACCCAGCGAATTATAAGTGATGTTGAGCGCTGTCGCGCTGCTCCCACCAAAGCCAACCGAAGGGCTTGCAGTATGGAGATCGTTGATCCACTTGGTGTATTGGGTGTAGGGGAACGATGCCCCTCCGCCCTGAATCACACCCTTTGAGCCTGGTGTAATTACCGGGGTGGTGGCTGACGCATCGCTGCGGCTGGCCATACCCGTCGACAGGACAGCAAGTGCAAGTGCACCTACCACCAGTCGTAGTGCCGTCTTCATGTTTCCTCCTGAATTCCTATTGGTGGTGCGCGGCCACCATCAGTTTTGCGCACCCTTAAGATGCTCTCTCACGGTTAGCGAGTTGTTTCCACTTTGTTAACATCGGGTTAATTCTTCGCGAGGGGGGATCGGCTACTATCTCGCCCATGCCTATTCCGCGTCGACCCTGGCTCCACGTGATTGCTGGCTGCATGAGCAGCGGCAAGACGGCCGAGGTCGTCCGCCTCCTCACCCGTCGGCAGATCGCTGGCCAGAGCGTGCTCCTGATCACCCCTGCCCGGGATACCCGCCTGGCCCCAGGAGAGGTCGTGAGCCGCACGGGCACCCGCTTCCCGAGCGTGGTGGCACCCGACGCTGAGGCAATCCGCAACGAGGTGGCTCGCCTGAACCCCGATGCGGTGGCCATCGAGGAGGCTCAATTCTTCGGGCCAGAGCTCCCCGCCATTATTGAAGAGATCGTTGGGGCACCGCGAACCGTGATCGTAAGCGGCCTCGACCAAGACTTCGCCGGTCGGCCATTCGCCACGATTCCCGACCTAATGGCCCGAGCTGACGAAGTAACAAAGCTCTCGGCGATCTGCGTGGTGTGCGGAAACGAGGCAACGCGCACCCAGCGGCTGCGCGATGGCAAGCCGGCACGCGCCGACGATGAACTGATCGTGATCGGCGGCATGGCTGGTGATGACACGTACGAGGCGCGCTGCCGCGCCTGCCACGAGGTGATCGCCTAGCGCGTTCGCTTTCGCACCGCGCTTCGGCGCGGGCTCACAGATCGAATCGCCCCCCACTCTGCCACCAGCACCGCCCCGAGGATCAGCGCCCCACCAACCAGTTGGATTGCGGTGAGGCTCTCCTTAAAGAGGTATCCCGCAGCCACGATCGTGAAGATCGGCTCGACGGTACTGATCAGCGCGGCGCGGGCGGCGCCGAGGCGCTGCGCTCCTATATAGAAGGCGCCGATCGGAATGATCCCCGCAATGGTGGCGACCCCGATGATCGGCAGCAGGGCCGCGTCGGGGATCGGCAGCGGCAGCAGTTCGCGGCCGAGTGCGGCGCGCAGCACGAACATACCCACCGCAGTGCCGAGGAGGCTGAGCGGGATCGCGGCGAGTGGTGAGGTGCCGCCACCGCCTGAGGCGCCGGTGCCGCTCTTCGTCTCACCGCCGAGGCGTGCGGCGAGGATGATGTAGCAGCTGTAGATGATCGGTGAGGCGACGCCGAGCACGAGGCCAATCAGCGCCGGCTCTTTCGCTTCTGGGATACCGCCCACGCCAAGGACGACGCCCGTGGTGGCGATGGCGAGGGCGATCCAGGGGCGCGGACCCGACGGTGCGTGCGCAAAGAAGATGGAGAGCACGGCGACGATCGCTGGGAAGGCGTAGGTCATGAGCCCTGCGAGCGAAGCATCAATGTAGGTGAGGCTCCCAAAGTAAGTGGCGGCGTTGCCGGTGAAGAAGAGCCCGATCGCGAAGGAGCGGAGTGCACGCTCGCGGGTGAGGCTGCGCAAGGCCGCGCGTCCCGCGGGCAGCGCGAGCACCACGACCCCAAGGATCAGCACGGCGAGCAGGTGACGCCAGACGAGCAGGTCGAGCCAGTCAAAGCCCGTTGGGTAGATCGCCTTCGCAAAAAGTGAGCCCGACCCATAGCCGATCGCCGAGATGCCGACGATGAGAATCCATGGGAGACGACTTGAACGCATCGGGGAAGGATACGCGAGCGCAGCGGGGCAGGCCTGATCCGTCTCGTCTAGCATCAACGCTATGGCAAAAACGGTTTCAAAGGCGGCCCCTCGACTCACCGCTGCCGCACCACTGGCAATCGCTCTGGCGATGCTCACCATCTACATCGTGTGGGGCACAACCTACCTTGCCATTCGGGTGGTGGTTGACCCTGACCAGGGCGTGGCAATTCCGCCCTTTGCGATGGTCTCCATCCGATTCGCGTTCGCCGGTCTCGCCATGCTGGCGCTCGTGGCTCTCATTGCTCGTGATGCGCTGCGCTCACTCACTCGCGCACAGATCCGTGACCAGGCGATCGTCGGTATCGCCCTCAACGTTGGTGGGCTCGGCGTGACCTCCTTCGGCGAGCAGACGATCCCGTCGGGCATCACCGCACTCCTCATCGCCCTCCTACCGATCTGGGTCGCCGTGATCGGGCGCGTCGTCTATAAGGACCGCATCGCCCCCCTCAGCATCCTGGGGATCGCTGTTGGCATCATCGGCGTGGTGATCCTTATCTCGCCTGACGCCGGTGACGTCGGGCTGGATCCGCTCGGCCTCGCCTGCATCCTCTTTAGCCCGCTCAGCTGGGGTGGTGGTTCGATCTGGAGCCAGCGCGGCGCCGCAACCCCGGCAGACTCGCGAGTCGCCGTGACGATTCAGATGCTCGCTGGATCTATTGGTGGTGCCGTGATTGCCACGCTCCTTGGTGAGTGGAAGGACGTGCAGTTCGGTGCACTCGGCAGCGACGTGATCTTCGCGCTCGCGTACCTCATCGTCGTCGGCAGCCTGATCGCGTACAACATCTACACCTGGTTGCTGCGCGTGGCACCGTTCGGTCTCGTCTCGACGTATGCATACGTGAACCCTGTCGTCGCCGTACTCGCCGGCAGCTTCATCTTGAGCGAGCCGATCTCCGCACAGCTGATTGCTGGTGGTGGCGTGGTTGTTGCCGGGGTGGCGATCATGGTGACGGCACGTAATCGAGCACTTGCACGCGGAGCCGCGTCACACTGAGATGAGTGCAGGCGACGCGCCACTGCGCGTCTCGAGGGCGGCGGCACGCCGCTTCCTCGCCGAGCGCCATATGCTCCTTCCGCCGCGCCAGCTCCCCGCCAGCAAGGGTTCCGTACTGGCACTAGTTGAGCGGCTCGGCTCCCTGCAGTTCGACCCGGTTGACCTCGCGGGGCGGAGCCACGAGATCGTCTGTCATGCCCGTATCGACGGGTTTGAGCCACGCTGGGTGGACGAGCTCCTCTACGCCAAGGTTCCCGCCCACCGCGCCCTGGTGGAGCAGTACAACGGCGTGCTGGTCATTGTGCCGACGAGCGAGTTGCCGTTCTACCGTCGCCCCGCCGACAAGCGCCGCGAGCGCTACTGGCGCGACGGAACGTATAAGCGCCTGAAGCCGTGGGCCGACACGATCATGGCGCGCATCACCGCCGAGGGGCCGCTCAGCGCCGCGGACTTTGGCTCATCAAAATCTGTCGCCTGGTCATGGGGGCAGACTCCCGCCTACCGTGCCGCCCTCGAGATGCTGCAGCTCGCGGGCCTGCTGCACCTTGCCCGTCGCGACGGTTCGCGCCGCTGGTTCGACCTTGCCGAGCGGCTGATCCCGCGCAACGTGCTGGAGCGCCGCGTCAGCGAAGAGGAGCAGATCGAACACACCTTCTTGGCGCGGCACCGTGACCTTGGACTCGCCTCCGCCAATGGCGTCTGGGTGCAGACCGACTGGCCGCTGAAGCGCAAGGAGCTGGTGCGTCGCCTCACCGAGCGCGGCGCCCTACTTGAGATTGAGATTGACGGACTGCCAGGGCCGTGGCGTATTCCTGGTGGTGAACGCTTCGCCCTTGAGGCGGCGATGCGCGCAACGGCTGGCACGCGCCCAGTGGCCGCCGATCCGAACGCCGTCACGCTCCTCTCGCCGCTCGACCCGCTCATCCACGATCGGAAGCGCCTCGAGACGCTCTACAACTTCCACTACCGCTGGGAGATCTACACCCCCGAGAAGAGGCGAGTCTATGGCCCGTACGTGATGCCGATCCATGCGGGTGACGGGCTCGTCGGACGCATTCAGCTGCGACGTGTCAAGGAGACAGGTGCGCTCGCCATTGATGGCCTCTGGTGGGAGCGGGGCGCAAAGCCAACGCGTCACATTGCTGGCTTGGCAAACGCGATTGCCGCGCACCAACGGTTGCTTGGATTAACAGCGGGGCAGATGCCAAGAGAGATCGCCGACCGGAGTGACGGGCGACGCCTCTTTAGGGCGTTGCGCAAGATCGCCGGCTAGACGCCGAGGTAGGCCTCGCGAACTTTCGGGTTCTTCGCCAACTTCGCGCAGCTGTCCTCAAGGGTGACCTCACCGATCTGCAAGATGTAGCCGCGCTTGGCGATGCCGAGCGCCATCATAGCGTTCTGCTCCACCAAGAGCACCGCGGTGCCGCGCGAATTGATCTCGGTGATGATGTCAAAGATCTGCTCCACCAAGATTGGCGCCAGGCCCATGGAGGGCTCATCAAGTAGCAGGATCTTTGGCTGCGCCATCAGGGCGCGTCCGATCGCGAGCATCTGCTGCTCGCCGCCCGACATGGTGCCAGCGGCCTGGCTCTCGCGCTCCTTCAGCCGTGGGAAGAGTTCAAAGACCTTCTTGAAGTCCCTCTGTACGTCGGGGCCAGACTTGCGCAGGAATGCGCCCATCTCAAGGTTCTCGCGCACCGACATGCGGGCGAAGACGCGACGACCCTCAGGGCTGTGCCCTACGCCAAGCTTGACAATCTCGTGTGGCGCGGCTGCCTCAATCGACTTCCCCTTGAGCATGATGCTCCCTGAACGAGCGCGCTCGAGCCCAGAAATTGTGCGGAGGGTGGTCGTCTTGCCGGCACCGTTTGAGCCGATCAGCGTGACTATCTCGCCCTCTTCGACTTTGAGTGAGACGCCGCGAAGGGCGTGCACCACACCGTAGTACGTGTGCACATCTATTAGTTCAAGTAGTGGTGCCATCGCCGTACTCCTCTCAGTGTCCCGCTGCAGCGCCGCGGCCGAGGTAGGCCTCGATCACCTTCGGGTTGGTGCGGATCGCCTTTGGCAGACCCTCGGCGATCTTCTCGCCATGGTCGAGCACCGTGATGTGGTCTGAGATCCCCATGACCACGCGCATGTCGTGCTCAATCAGCAGGATGGTGATGTCGAGTTCGTCACGAATGCGGCGGATGAGCGCGGTCATCTCTTCGGTCTCTTTCGGATTCATGCCGGCGGCCGGCTCGTCGAGCAAGAGGAGCTTTGGCCGACTTGCGATCGCGCGGGCAATCTCCAGCAGGCGCTGCTTACCGTAGGGCAGATTCCTCGCCAGTTCGTTCTCCATGCCCGAAAGATCAACAAAGGCGAGGAGCTCACGGGCACGCTGCTCTGCGACCGCCTCCTCTTCGCGTACGAGGCGAGTCTTAAAGAGTGCGCCGAGGAAGCTGCCATGCATGTGCACATGCATGCCGACGAGGATGTTCTCGAGCGTCGTCAGGCTCTTGTAGAGGCGAATGTTCTGGAAGGTGCGCGCGAGTCCGGCAACCACCATGTCGTTCGGTCGAGCAGGTCTCGTGACGCCAATGCGCTTGATGAGGCGGTTGTACCAGGTTGGGCGAACAATGTTCAGGAGCAGTGCGGCGACAAAGCCGAGGAGGGCGGCGGCAACGGAGGCAACCCCCTCGACAAGGCCTGTATCCCCACCAACGACGAGGAGGGAGTAAATCGCCAGACCGATGAATGGAATGGTCGGCAGAATGAGCAGGATCGGCTCTCGGCCTGCCCCGGTTGGCGGCGAAATCAGCGGCTTCCCATCGAGCTCGATGGTGCCGGCTGTGGGGGCGTAGATGCCAGCAATAACGTTGAAGAAGGTGGTCTTTCCTGCCCCGTTCGGCCCGATGATCGCGCTGATTGAGCCGCGCGGAATCTCGAAGTCCACGCTGTTCACAGCAATGAGGCCGCCGAACTTTCGGGTGACGCCGCGAGCTCGCAGCATTGGTCCGCTCTTCGCTGCGCTCACTTGGCCCCTCGCTTCCCAATCTTCAGGGGGGCAAACTCACGCATGCGTCGACGCGCCGGGAAGATTCCCTGCGGCCGCTTGAGCATCATGAGCACGAGCACGATGCCGTAGAGCACGTACTGGAAGTCTAAGAAGTCAATCTGGTTGAGCACCGGGATGTTGAAATTCTCAACCAGCGTATTCAACTGCTTCAGCAGGATGCTCTGGAAGAGGTAGATGATGAATGCGCCGGTAGCAACGCCGATGGTGTTCCCCATGCCGCCGAGCACCACGGCGGCAAGCGCGCTAATGGAGACGGCGAAGCGGAACTGATCGGGTGTGACGATCGTGATCTTTGCCGCGTTCACGACGCCAACAATGCCAGCGATCGATGCGCCAACGGCGAACGCCTGCAGCTTGGCAATAACAATGTTCACGCCCGACGATTCGGCGGCGAGCTCATCTTCACGGATGGCATCCCAGGTTCGGCCGAGTCGCGAATCTTCAAGGCGATAGATCATGATCATGATCAGCGAGAAGAGGGCGATCACCAGACCATACATTGGCCATGGGTTGGTGAGCGTGAACTGCAAGATTCCTGGGATGCTCGGCTTGTCAATGCCGCCAATGCCATTCACGCCGTCGGTGAACTTGTCGGCATTCATGAGGGTGATCGGAACAATCTCTCCGAAGCCGAGGGTCACGATCGCAAGGTAGTCACCGCGAAGGCGCAGCGTTGGCGCGCCGAGCAGCACGCCGAAGATAGCGCCGACGACGCCACCGGCAAGGAGCATTGGCCAGAACGGCAGGTGGATGCCTGTAAATGGCGCAGCAACGAAGGCGTAGGTGTAACCGCCGAGGGCGAAGAAGGCGGCATACCCAAGGTCGAGCAGCCCTGCGAAGCCGATTACCACGTTGAGCCCCATCGCCAACATGGCGTAGATCGCCGCGGTGGTGAAGGCGTTCACCCAGGCGTTCGTCGACTGGATGCCGTCAAACGGCGGAACGCGCGTTAGCAGCGGCAGGGCGATGCTCAGCAGCACCACGCCGACGAAGATGCCGAAGCTGCGGTGCTTGCGGAAATACGCCCGGACTGGTGCGAATGGCGCGTTCACGGCGTCGGCGATGCGACTCATGCGCGGTCACCCGTGTGCGAGCCGAGCAGGCCCGTTGGTCGGAAGACCAGGAAGATCACGAGCAGCGAGAAGACGATTGCGCCACCCCAGCGGCCATAACCGAACGCCGAAGCGCCAACCTCAACAAAGGCGATCAGGAAGCCGCCAAGCGCCGCGCCCGCGGTATTTCCGATGCCGCCGAGCACAGCTGCGGTAAAGGCCTTCAGACCCGACTGGAAGCCGAGGCCGAAGGTGGTATTGCCGTAGTAGAGGCCGTGTACGACTCCCGCCGCACCCGCGAGGCCAGAGCCGATCAAGAAGGTGATCATGATCGTGCGGTTGATATCTACGCCCATGAGCGACGAGGCGTCACGATCCATAGAGGTTGTGCGCATTGCGCGGCCAGTACGGGTGCGCGAGATGAAGAGTTGTAGGGCCACCATCAAGATCACCGAGGTTGCAATCACAAAGAGGTTCAAGAGGGGTACGCGAGACCCAGAGACCTGGATCGACCACTCAATCGGCACCAGCTGTGGCACCGTCACGATGGTCGGGCCGAAGAAGAACTGAATGACGTTCTGCAAGATGAAACTGACACCGATGGCGGTGATGAGCGGCGCAAGCTTTGGGGCGCGACGGAGTGGCCGATACGCCAAGCGTTCGATCAGTGCCCCTAGTAGGGCCATCACGCTAATCGTGAGCGCAAAGAGGATCAAAACGCTTGCAGCAAGCATCGGAACGTTCGTGATGGCCCCCTCGTTACCGAGGAGGCTACTGCTGATGAACATGGCCACGAAGGAGCCGACCATGAAGACATCGCCGTGTGCAAAGTTGATCAGCTCAATGATGCCGTAGACCATGGTGTAGCCGAGGGCGACGAGGGCATAGATCGCACCGAGCGTCATCGCGTTCACGAACTGGTCGATCCCGAGCACGCCCAGGGCCAGCCCTAGGAAGGCGAGGATGCTGAGCGGGAGGCGCAAGTTGCCGAGGAGACGACCTGCAGTACTGCTCGTCACGCTGGCGGTGGCCATATATCCCCCTCACTGGCAACCCAGCCAGGCTGCAGACTCATTCCGTAGATAGTGCCGCCCATCGGGCGATTCGGCAAGAGGGGAGCCGCCTGGGAGGGAAACGAAGAGCCCCCACCACCCTTGCGGGCGGCGGGGGCCTTCACGGTGCCTTAATCAGGCGCGCAGGTTCCCCTACGCGACCGGATTAGTTCCCGTAATTGATCTCCTCAACGAACTTCCAAGCGCCACCATCAACCTTGTAGAGGGAGATGATGCGCTGGGTCGTGTCGCCAACGGCGTCGAAGCTGACCGAACCGAGAACCGTCTCGAAAGCGGCGCCCTTATCGACAACAGCTGCGCGAACCGTCTCGCGGGTCACATCGCCACCAGCAACGGCAGCGGCGATCCCCTCGATGATGATCTGTGCGCAGGCGTAGCCAGCGTAGGCGTAGCCCTCGGCATCCTTGCTGAACTCAGCCTTGAACTTCACGTTGAAGTCAGCCTTGCCAGGAATGTTCTCAATTGCAGCCTGCGATGCATAGCTGTTCTCAGCGTTTGCACCGGCAATTGCAATGTACGAACCCTCGCTCGTGCCGTCGTAGATGCCGTCGGCACCGTAGAACGGCAGCGCGCCGAGGCCCGCCTGGGCAAGGGCGTTACGGAAGAGTGGGGCGCCGTCTGACGTCACACCACCGTAGAAGATCGAGTCAGCGCCGGCTGCCTTCGCGGCCGTAGCGGCAGCGGAGAAGTCGGTCGTGCCCGTTGGGAGGCCCTGTCGGCCAACAACGGTGCCGCCATCGGCGATGAACTTTGCCTCGAAGGCATCCGCTACACCCTTGCCGTAGGCATCGGTGGAGTCAAGGATGTAGATCTTCGCAGCGCCGTTCTTCTTGGCGTACACGGCAACGGCTGGCCCCTGAAGGTCGTCCGTTGTTGCAACACGCACATAGTTCACTGCACGGCCGCCACGAAGGGCCTCGCCGTCAGCGCCCTTGGTGAGCGTTGGGTTCGTGTTCGACGGCGAGCACTGGAGAAGTCCGGCCTCTGACGAGACAGGAATCTGGGCTCGGGCCGAAGCCGAGTTGAATGGACCAACCACGGCGACGACATCTTCCTGACCAACGAAGGTCAGCATGTCTGCAGCGGCCTGGTCTGGGTTGTGTGCGCCTTCCTTGGCGTGGTCAAGAACCTTCGCCTTAAGGGTGTAGCCCTCAATCGAAGCCTCCTTGATCGCAAGGAGCGCGCCGTCGCGGGCAGGGCCCGCTGCAGCAAGAGCAGAGCCGTTGAGTGGGAAGCTAATCCCGATCGTCAACGTCTTGCCCGCGGTGCTCGCCATCGAGCCACCGCATGCAGCTGCGAGAATCGCAACTGCTGCAAGGGCGCTAAGGCCCTTCTTGTTAAAGACCTTCATGAGGTCCTCCTATCTACTATTCCCAACCGTTCCGGCCGGGCTCGCCTCTGTTTCGGACTACGTGATCACGCCTCATCTACCGAAGCAGATGCGACAGTGCGGCTGCGTCCGATGCAGTCGAGGAAGGCAATCATGAACGAGCGCGCGCCTGTGCGCAACTTTTTTCCCTGCGTATTTGTGCTCAGACGCACGAAGGTTAAGGAATCCGAATCTTTCGCTTAGCGCCCTTCGGCAATAAGCAGGGCTGCCCCCGCCGCAAGGTCAACAGATTGCAACCCGGTTGCAAGATGGGCGGTGGCCAGATCGCCGAGCTGTACGCCGCCGACTGTACCTGCGCCGATCGCCGTGGCGGTCGCCCCATGACTGCCCACCGCAATCCCCCCGGTCCAGGGGCCAACCACGGCGCGGGCGGAGAAGTGTGGTGACGCGACCAAGAGCTGCTCGCCAGGCTCCTCCCAATCAATAGCGGTAGTTCGCGTCGCTTGATAGGTGGCATCGGTTGCGCGAAGCGCTTCGGCCTGATGAAGCGGTCTCGACGGATCGTTGCGCCCCCAGTCGGCGACACGGTAGGTTCGGTCGGAGCGCTGCTGCACCTCCCAAATAAAGAGGCCGGGCATCATCGCGTGAAGGCAACCGGTCGGTACGTCGAAGACATCGCCACGCTGCACTGCATGCCGAGCGAGGAGCGGCGTGACGTCACCTCCGGTGGTGAGGGCGTGCGTAATGTCTGCAGCAGCTACGCCCGGGTCGCGTCCGAGCAGAATCTCGGCGCCAGGTGCCGCTTCGAGAACAACCCACGCTTCATGTTTGCCAATCGCGTGTGGACCGTGCGTTGCGCGTGCCAACTCATCGTCGGGGTGCACCTGAACGGAGAGGCGCTCTTGCACATCGAGCAGTTTCACCAGCACGCCGCCCGACTGCTCGTCGGCATCGCCGAACCACGCTTCGCCAATCGGGCCACTCGGCACATTCGCAGCGGCTAGCGCACGAAGCCGGTTGCCGCCCCACACGCGCGCAACCAGGCGGGGGGTCAAAAGGGCTGGGCTCATCTCTGGCGTCTCCACGCCGCTCAGTCTAAGGGGCTAGCAGCCTTGGCTACGCGAGAACCGCCGCAACCGCCTTGGCTACGATGGGGATCTTCGCGGCGGAGAGGCCCGCCATGTTGATGCGCCCACGGGCGACGAGGTAGACCGCGTGCTCGTCACGGAGGCGCTTCAACTGGTCGTCGGTGAGGCCAAGGAGCGAGAACATGCCGTGGTGGTCGAGCAGGTACGAGAAGTCGCCAGCACCGGCGGCGGTGAGCGCAGCGGTGAAGGCGGCGCGGCTCCCCTGAATGCGACTGCGCATTGCCGTGACCTCGCCCTCCCACTGTGCGCGGAGCGATGCGTCGCCGAGGATGGTAGAAACGATCGCGCCGCCATGTGCTGGAGGGTTGGACCACATCGTGCGGACCGCCATGCGCGCATGTGACGCGATGGACGAGGCTGCTGCAGCATCGGTACCGATGATTGCCAGGCTTCCGACGCGCTCGTTATAAAGAGCGAAGTTCTTTGAGGAGCTGCTGGCAACGAGCACCTCGCAGCCGGTCGCCAAGAAGGCACGTAGCGATGCCGCATCTTCAATGAGCCCTTCGCCAAAGCCCTGATAGGCGAAGTCGAGGATCGGCAAAATGCCGCGGTGAGCAATCTGTTGCGCGATCTCGCTCCACTGCTCAGGCGTTGGGTCAATGCCGGTGGGGTTGTGGCAGGCGCCGTGCAGGATCATCGCGTCGCCACCCTTCGCCGCGGCGATGGCATCAAAGAGTGCACTGGTGTTCAGCGATCGCGCATCGTCGGTGATCCAGTCGTGACGACGCGCCGTGATGCGCGACGACTCAATGATCTGCGTGTGGTTGGGCCAGGTCGGCTCACCTACCCAAATCTCTGCGCCGGGTCGTAGTCGCGAAACCAAGTCAACAGCGAGGCGCACCGCGCCGGTGCCGCCCGGCGTATGGATCATCTGCGCACGTTCGGCGGCCGCAGGCTCGATCTCACCCCATGCTCCGCCAACTGTGCGGAAGAGGAGTGATTTGGCTGCCGCTAAATAGGCGGGGTCACCACTGATCGGCATGTACAGCTTCGAGGTGGTTAAGGCGAGCAGGCGCTCCTCCGCGGCGCGAACGCTCGGCAGGATCGGGGTAACGCCTTGCTCATCCATATAGACACCTGCGGCAAGGTTGATCTTGTGTGGGCGTGCGTCGGCACGGAAGAGCTCAACGATCCCGAAGATCGGGTCGGTTGGCGCATCGATGATTCGTGCGGAGAGGGCTCCTTCAGACATGTTGCGAGTCTAGCCGCGCGACGCGGGCGGCGCGTTTCGGCTCGCGGGCGTACGATCGCGCCGATGAGCTTCTTTGACCTTGATCCGATCGGCTGGACCTTCGTTGGCCTTCTGGCCGGCGGGCTCTCGTCGCTCCTTGTTGGTGGCCGTGCAGCACGCGGCTGCCTCCCCAACATTCTGGTTGGCATCCTCGGCGGCATCGTGGGCGGCACGCTCGCCAAGGGTGCGGGCTACGGCGACCCAGGCGGATTCACTGGATCGGTCTTCGTGGCGCTGCTCGGATCGGTGATCTTGCGCCTGGCACTCGAATTCGTGGATCGGCGCCCGCGCCGATGAGTGACGAGAAGGTTGTGGAGAAGCCGTTCAGCCCTGGCCTTGCCGGCGTCATTGGCGCTGAGACTGCCGTCGGCTACGTCGACGGTGCCGCGGGTCGGCTCCTCTATCGCGGCTACCCCATTGAAGAGGTTGTCACCAAGGGGAACTACGCCAACGTTCTTGATCTCCTGTTGACCGGCGAATGGCACCCGAGCGCACAGCTTGCTCCCGAGAAGGTTCCTCCAGCCGTTCTCGCGGCACTTCGACTGCTCCCCGCCCATGCCCATCCAATGGATGCGCTGCGCACCGCCATCTCGGTCTGGGGCGCGGGTGAGCGACTCGGCTGGCCACCAACCGCCGACGAGGCGAAGCGCATTGCCGCATTTGCACCATCGGCGCTCGCCGCATTCGCACGACTGCGACAGGGGCTCGAGCCCGTTGATCCGCAGCCTGGACTTGGCATCGCGGCGGCGTTCTTGCAGCAGCTGCACGACAAGGAGCCCGAGCCAGCAACCGCCCGCGCGCTTGATGCCTATTTGATGGTGGGCGCGGAGCACGGTCTGAACGCCAGCACCTTCACAGCGCGCGTGATCATCGCCACGCGATCAGACATTGCTTCGGCAATCTGCGGCGCCGTTGGCGCGATGAAGGGGCCGCTCCACGGCGGTGCACCCGCTGAGGTGATCGGCCAGCTCGGTGAGATCGGCTCCATTGATCGCGCCGAAGACTGGGCGCGCGGCAAGCTCTCACGCAAGGAACTCATCATGGGTTTCGGCCACCGCGTCTACCGCGCGTACGACCCGCGTGCTGCTGCGCTGCGCAAGGTTGCCGAGGCGATGCCAACGCGACCCGCGTGGCTTGAGCTCGCCATCGGCGCCGAAGAGCAGATCCTCAAGGTGTTCGAGGAGATGAAGCCGGGCCGTGCGATGAAGACCAACGTTGAGTTCTACGCCGCCGCCGTGCTGCAGGGTGTTGGCCTGGTGCCCGATCTCTTCCCAGCAACGTTCGCGCTGGCGCGCATTGCCGGTTGGTCAGCGCATGCAATTGAGCAGGCTGGGGTCGACAAGTTGATTCGCCCAGACGCCAGGTACATCGGCCATGCGGAGCGACATCTGCCGTAATGCGCACGCGGCGCAAGTTCTTGATCGACGCAGCGCTACTTCTCCTCGTCGCCGCGCTCCCATCGAGCGCAAAGGCAGTGCTGGCTACGCCTCGAAAGGTGGGCCCAGTCAGTCTGCGGGTTCCTGTCATTATGTACCACCGCATCGCCCCCAGCACCGACGTGGGGAACAGCCTTCCAGAACTCGTGATTTCCCCGTCCCAGTTTGAATCCCAACTAACTGCGCTGAAGCGCGCAGGTTGGAAAACGGTGACCGCGGCAACGCTTGCCGGACATCTTGGAACGGGGGAGACGATTCCGAAAAAGACGATGGTAATCACCATTGACGATGGACGGGTTGACGGATACACAAATGCTTTTCCAATCTTGCAACAGCTTGGTTTTGTTGCGACCTACTATGTGATCACTGGGAGAGTTGGCCGAAGAAAGTACCTAACGGTCACACAGTTGCAAGAGATGGCTGCTAGTGGCATGGAGATCGCAAATCACACACTGACCCATATAGATGTTTCAAATAAATCAGCAGCGTACATCACGAACGAGGTTCTCCAGGCGCAAGATCAGCTGACCACTTGGCTTGGTGCTGCTCCGGTAACGTTTGCTTACCCGTTTGGTGCTCATCCAAAAAGCCTAGAGCAGGCCGTTGCCAAGGCCAACCTACGACTAGCGTTCACCACGGTATTGGGCAAGGTTCACACCCCGAAAACGGCCTTGCTGTCACCCAGATTGCGAGTACAGCCCTCAACCACCGAGAAAAAGCTTGTAGCGCTCCTTACCAGTCCCTAACGAGATCGCGCCAATCGGCACGCCGGCGGGTGTGTCAGTCAATTAGTCTCGGCGCGAAAGCCCCATGCTCAAGCCTGCTGCGCCAACCAGTGCTGGAACACCGAGCAGTGCGATCGCTATGAGCAGGGCGCTTAGGTCACTTGTCGTGCCTACCCCGCCAACATTTGCGCGCTCTTCACCGTTGAGCGGCATGGCGTCATACATCGCCTCAGCGAGCTCAAGTGTGCCAACGTTGTTCTGGGCAACGAGGCCCGCCTCTGTGTAGCTAAAGGTCAGCGCGCCACCGAGGAGGATTGCGCTGAACGTTGTCTCAGCAGCGTTCAACTCTTCGCAGTACATCTTCGTGGAGAGGAGATCGGTCACAGTGAACGTGCCATCGCTATTGGTGGTCACGCTGCCGCCAAGCTGATTACATCCGACCGTTGCGCTGAAGCTGCCGTCATCACCGAAGTACATCTGGCCAGCAATCAATTCATAGCGAACGCCACTGAGTGACACCGCGAGAATGGCGAACTGTCGACCGAACGCTGGAACGATCTCACCGCCGGTTCGCGGGCAGTTCGTGCTTCCGTCGGATGTGATCCAGCAGGCGTCACCGCCAACAGGAGGATCCACAGGGAGGCCTGACTGGCACATCACTGGAACCGCGCCGGTGGGATCAGGTGCGCATGGGTCTTCTGCGCCGACCGTCTGGATGTAGACGCACTCGGCGGGAGCCCCCTCAGGGATGACAGGGACGCCGTCGACGTACTCAACGGGTGGGCACTCCACGCCTGAAGAGGCGGGTACCGGGGTGACCTCGTCTGCGGCCGCCGCAGGGCGCACGCTAGGTGCGATCAGTAGTCCAAGCATAAGAACGGCGGTGAGTACCCGGGTCATAGCTGCCTCCTACGGTTATGGGCCCAAAGGGGCCCTTCGCCACCTTAACGCCCGCGGGGCGAGATCGGTTCCCCGCCTAGAGCTCCCCGCGCAGCGCCTTGGCGAGCTGCTCGCCGTGGTCGAGAGGGTGCTTGGAGTAGATCCGCAACCAGTCATCAAGGGTGAATCGGCCGCGCTCGCTGTGCTCGGCATAGCGGGTGAGGTCCGCCTCGGTGAGGTGCTGGAGTACGTTGAACGTGCCTGCCCGCACCGCCGAGAAGACGGCGAGTGACGTCTCAATGGGGTCGGTCTCATAGCCGAGTGCTGGGCTCGCCGCCCACGCTCCTTCGTCATACCCGTGAATGATGGAGCCGGCTGGCTCGGCAACCAGGCGTCGCAGTCGCGCGTAGGACTGCGCCTCGCTGTCGGCCAGGTGATGGATCACCTGACGTGGCGACCAACCCTCTGGGTGCTTGGCGTCGAGCTTCAGGTGATCGAGTGCGGCGACCTGATCTTCAAACGCTTTCGTTGCCGCCTGATAGGCCGCGACGCGTTCGGCGAAACTCACTTGCCAGTGACCCAATCGATCATGTTCGACATCAGTGGCGCAAAGCCGTTCCACTGCACGAATGGCTCTGGGCACCAGTGTGGGCCAATGTCCGACGTCCAGACGAGTGATCGACCCTTGCCGACCTGCGCGGTTGCGATGAGTGGATCACCACCAACGGATGCAACGAGCGTTGCGCCAGGCTTCAGCACCACCTTGTTGTAGCCGAGCAGTGCTGGCATGCCAGCAGGAACACCGGCGAGCACTGGGTGGCTCGCATCAACGATTATCGGCTGCGCACCCTCTGGTGCCTCAACGCGATCATCGTGGGTGAGACAGGTCACTGGAAGCACGCGCTCAACGGCGCTGCCAGCGAAACGCGCCTTCGCCTCAAAACCTTGGAAGCTGAGGTAGCCGCCGGCCATGATCAACGCGCCGCCGTTCTCCACCCACTCGGCGAGGAGCTTCAAGCGATTCGGCGTCGACTTCCCCTGCAGCCACGTCTCAATCGGGAGCAAGAATGAGTTGGTGCCGATGTCGCTCAATACGATGACGTCGTACTTGCTCAGTTCGGCCGTGGTGTGCGGGAACTTTGCTGGCACATCGTGCGCGTACATCTGCTCGACCTCGTGGCCCTTGGAGCGAAGGGCGCCGTTGTACCAATCCGCACCGGAGTGGAAGGTGACACTGGTGAAGGAGTCGAACCCCTTGTAGTGCGTCGCCTCAGATACCCACGACTCCCCAACGAGCAGAACGCGCTTTCCCATGAGCTCCCCCTTCTGGCGCTAACGCGCCTCTTCAAATAGCCGACGCGGATTATCCGTCATCATCGCGACTCCCTGCTTGAGCGACACCCCATGACGCACCAGCCGTGGCAGGAAGAACTCCACGATGTGTCCGTACCCTGGTCCGCCATTGGATCGCAGCAGGATCTTCATGAAGATGTCTTGCGACATGAGAACACGGTCGCCGTAGCCTGACTGAACGAGGCGCGCGATGTTGCGGGCGTCATCTTCGTCACTGGTGCAGGGGGCCTGCTGGTCGGCGTAGAAGACCTGCATGCCGATCATGTCGTACTGCAGGTAGATGCCCCGCTTCAGGAGGCGCGTCTGATATTCGTAATCGTCGCCACTTGGGTTGGAGTGGCAGAGCACCACGCTCTGCATCGGTACGCCCTGTGCCGCAACGAAGTCGAGCACCTCGTCGCCAAGGCGATACCAGCCCGGCATGTGGATCTGGATCGGCACCCCCGTCTCGCGCTGCGCCAGGCAGGCACCCGCGAGCGAGTTGCGCTCGCGATTGGTAAATGGCTGGCCAACGAAGATCTCGCCGATGAAGCCGGCGCGGATGTTGGTCCCCTGGGCGCCGACGGTCAGGTCACGCACGATGCGGTCGGCGATCTCACGCACGCTGCCGTCGAGGTGTTCTGGGCCATGAACGGGGTCGAGGAAGATGCCGCTCCCCATCACCACGTTGAGGCCCGATTCGCGGCTGATGCGTGCCAGCCCCTCGGGGTCGCGCCCGTTCCCCTTGTCGGCGCAGGCCTCCAGAATCGTGCGGCCGCCCTGGGCGGCGAAGCGCTTCACCTCAACGATGGCGGACTCAATGTCATCGAGCGCGCAGTTGTCCTTGTTCAAGAATGGATCATGGCGGAGCTCCCACACGTTGGTGATGGAGACCTTCTCGTCAACGAGCTCCTTGGATCGAGCCGAGTCGTCATATGGCGGATGCCACCACGGCGTCACAATGTTGAACAGGTGCTCGTGTGTAAGCGTGAGCCCCATCTCTGCGCTCTCGATCTCGCCGGTGACCGTTTGAATCTTGGTCATAGTGACTAGCTTGCCTCTTCAAAGAGCCGACGTGGGCTCGCGGTCATCATGCTGATTCCCTGCTCGAGCGGCACGCCGTGCCGGGCGAGTCGCGGCAGGAAGAACTCGACCAAATGGCCGTAACCTGGACCGCCGTACGAGCGCAGCAGCGTCTTCAAGCCGATGTCTTGCGACATGAGCACCTTCTCGCTGAATCCATCGCGCACCAGGCGGGCAATGTTGCGCGCGTCATCTTCGTCACTCGTGCATGAGGCCTGCTGATCCGCGTAGAAGACCTGCATGCCGATCATGTCGTACTGCAGATAGGCACCACGCTTCAGCAGACGCGTCTGGTATTCGTGATCATCGCCGCTTGGGTTGGAGTGGCAGAGCACGATGCTCTCCATCGGCACGCCGTGTGCCGCGCAGAGGTCGAGCACCTCGTCGCCGAGGCGGAACCAGGCGGGCATGTGGATCTGCATCGGTAGGTGTGTCTCGCGCTGAGCAATGCACGAACCGGCAAGTGACTTGCGCTCTCGTGCCGTGAACTCACTGCCAACGCCAATCTCACCAATGATTCCCGACCTCACCTTGGTGCCAGGCGCACCCTCCGTAATGTCGCGAATCAGATCGTTGGCAATGTCGCGTTCGCTCTTGGCGTCGTTCGCTTCGGACTGTGATCCGTCAAGGTAGTAGCCCGTTCCCATGATGATGTTGAGCCCGGTTCGTTTGCTGATGGTGGCGAGCCCCTCAGGATTACGACCGTCGTTATAGCCACTCGTCTCGATGATCGTCTTGCCGCCCTGGTCCGCAAACCGCTGCACCTCTTTGATCGCAAGCTCAACGTCTTGAACAATGAGGTTGTCCTTATTGATAAACGGGTCGTGCTTGAGCTCCCAGATGTTGCTGATGGAGACCTTCTCGTCGACGAGTTCGCGCGATCGCGCTGAATCGTCGAATGGCGGGTGCCACCAGGAGGTCACGTCGCCGAGTAGGTGCTCGTGTGTGAGGGTGAGCCCCATGTCGGCGCTCTCAATTTCGCCGGTGACGGTTCGGATCTTGACCATGGCGGCTAGCTCGCCGATTCGAAGAGTTGACGCGGATTCGCCGTCATCATCGCGATTCCCTGCTCCAGTGGCACGCCGTGCCGGGCGAGTCGTGGCAGGAAGAACTCGACCATGTGCCCGTAGCCTGGGCCGCCGTAGGAGCGCAGGAGGCTCTTGAGGAAGATGTCTTGCGACATCAGCACCTTCTGACCGAAGCCGTCACGCACCAGGCGTGCAATGTTGCGCGCGTCATCTTCGTCACTCGTGCATGAGGCCTGCTGATCCGCGTAGAAGACCTGCATGCCGATCATGTCGTACTGCAGATAGGCACCACGCTTCAGCAGACGCGTCTGGTATTCGTGATCGTCACCACTCGGATTGGAGTGGCAGAGCACGATGCTCTCCATTGGCACGCCGTGGGCTGCGCAGAAATCGAGCACCTCATCGCCGTAGCGGAACCAGGCGGGCATGTGCACCTGCATTGGGATATGCGTCTCGCGCTGGGCGATGCAGGCACCGGCGAGTGACTTGCGCTCACGCGCGGTGAACTCACTGCCGACGCCAATCTCACCAATGATCCCCGACTTGATCCCTGTGCCGCGTGCCCCCTCGGTAATGTCGCGAATCAGCTCGTTGGCAATGTCATGCTCACTCTTAGCGTCGTTCGCATCTGGCTGCGATCCGTCGAGGTAGTAGCCCGTTCCCATGATGATGTTGAGGCCGGTTCGTTTGCTGATCGTGGCAAGCCCTTCGGGGCTGCGGCTGTTTCCATCGGCGCTCGTCTCAATGATCGTCTTGCCACCCTGATCAACAAATCGCTGCACCTCTTTGATGGCCAATTCAATGTCTTGCATGGAGCAGTTGTCTTTATTGATGAACGGGTCGTGCTTCAGCTCCCAGATGTTGGTGATGGAAACCTTCTCGTCGACCAGTTCGCGCGATCGCGCTGAATCGTCGAGTGGCGGATGCCACCAGGAGAGGACGTCGTTCAGAAGATGTTCGTGAGTCAACGTCAGACCCATGTCTGCGGAGCTGATGGGGCCAAGAACGCTCTCTACCTGCTTCATGTGCGCAGATTAGCGCGCGTTGTGGTCTCCCGCGGGAAGGCGACGCACGGCAACGATTCCGAGTGTGAGCAGCAGCACCGACCCAAGAAAGATGGGGGTGAGGGCAAGCGCATCACCCGGCCGTGGCGTGCCGATGAGCGCGGCGGCTGAGGAGATCAGTGGCCCAACGACGGCACCGGCGTAGAGGGGGAAGAGCGAGAGGCTGAGCGCGGCGGTGCGGCGGTGCTCGGTGACCGAGTTCGCCAACCAGGTGAAGACCATCGCCTGCAGGAGCGCCGATGCCGCAGCGAGGAGCGTGTTCAAGAGGGCAAGGCCGAACGCCGTTGAGACAACGATCATTGCGCCAGCGGCGATGGCCGCAGCAACGAAGCCGACGGCCATCACTCGCGGGATGCCGATGCGCGGCACCAGGCGTGTGGCAAGGAGCGGTGCAACGAGGGCGCCCCCCAGTGCCGAGAGCCCTGTCAGTAGGCCAACGGCGCCCGCCACACCAGGGGCGGCGAGCGGTTCGGCTATTCCCGTAATCGAGGGGCCGATCACCACCTCCGCGATTCGCAGCGGGAAGACGGGGCGGAGCATGCGCTCCCCGGCGATAGCCAGGCCGAGCACCAGATACCCCGCACGAATCCTGCGGTCGGCGAAGACCTCGCGAAGGCCACGGCGGGCCACCTCGAGCACGCCTCCCGTCGGCGGGTGGTGCGGTCGTACGTCAGGGATTGCTACGATGTTGGCCACGATGAGTGCAGCATTGAGCAGCGCCGCGGCCATGATCGGTGCCGCAAGCGAGAGGCCCAGGCCGTCAATCATTGCGCCGGCGAGGAGTGGCCCCAGTGCGAAGCCCATTGGCGCCGCCGCGCTAAAGAGAGCGATCGACCTGGTGCGTGCGTGCTCTGGCGAGACCTCGCGAATCGTCGCCAGCATCACTCCGGTGTTGCCGAGCCAGAAGCCGAGGGCGAGCGTTGCGGCGATCAGCTGCCACGCCTCTTGCGCGAGGGCGAAGGCGATAAGTGCAATCAGCGCAATCAGTCCACTGCGCACGATGACGAGTCGACGCGATCGCAACTCGGCGATGGCCAGCCAGATCGGCACTTGTGGTGCGCCGACGATGAAAATTCCCGCGGTAGTTGCACCAGCGACCGATGCGATGGAGGCGAGTGGTACGCCCGCACGCTCTAGAGCAAGCGGAAGGTAGGCATAGATCATGGCGACGCCGAAGATCTCAGCAAATTGCACCAGCACGTAGATGGTGACGATCCGCTGCCACGGGATCGTGCTGGTTCGGATCAGAGATCACCAGCCTTAGCACGGCTACGAACGTCGGCTGCGCGTACCAGGATCTCTTTGCGGACACCCGCTGGCCGCGCAGACCAGGAGCGAACCTGTGTTGCCATGCGTGGATTCTTCGCGAACCGTGCCGAGTGACGATCAATGAACTCCCAGTACATGGTGGTAAACGGACAGGCTGTTTCGCCCACCGATTCGGTTGGGTTGTAGAAACACGATTTGCAGTCGTCGCCCATCCGCGAGATGTATGCGCCGCCACAAATGTACGGCTTACTCGTGATGCGACCCAGATCCGAAAACTGACTCATGGCCACGACGTTCGGCGTCACGACCCACGGAAGCGCGTCGACAAATGCCTCCAGAAACCAAGCATCAACCTGTTGTGGTTGCACGCCGAAGAGAAGGGCAAAGTTGCCGAGCACCATGAGGCGCTCAATGTGGTGAACGTGACCCGTTCGCTGCAGCGTTTTGACGATGCGTGACATGCAGGCCATCTTCGTCTCTCCCGACCAGTAGAGCTCCGGTAAGTCCTCGTGGGCGTTCAGTCCGTTGTCGGTCTGCCACTCCCGCCAATACTCACGATACGCATGACGCATGAACTCGCGCCATCCGAGGATCTGGCGGATGAATCCTTCAATGCTTGAGAGCGGGATTTCGCTCGATCGCTCGGCATACGCGCGCAACGCGCGCTCGCAGACTTCGGCAGGGGTGATCAGGCCAAGGTTGAGCGCTGGCGATAAGAGCGAGTGAAAGAGATGCTCATGCTCTTTTGACATGGCATCTTCATATGGTCCAAAGTTCGCCAGCCGCTCGTCGCAAAATGCGTTGAGTGCAGCGAGTGCTTCACGCCGGGTTGTCGGCCAGATCAGTGTGGTTGACTCGCCAAAGAGTGCTGAGCGCTCCTTGAGTACCTCATCAATCACTGACTGCACGAGCGGCGTGACTGTTCCGTAGAGGGGCGCTGGCACATCGGTGCCAGGAGCGAGGCGCTTCCGATTCTCCTTGTCGAGGTTCCATGTGCCGCCAATCGGTTCGCTCTTCCCCGCGCTCTCTTCCATCAGCCAGCCGCGGGCACTGCGCACGCGTCGATACCAGTACTCCATGCGGAGCTCTTTTCGACCCGACTTGAACGCCTCCCATTCCGTGACGGTGGTTAGCCAGAGCTGGTTCTCGACGACCTCCACGGGCGTACCGCTCGCAGCGGACCATGCCTGAATCGCCTCGAGGTCCTGAGGCTGCGCAGGGTCCATCAGGGTGACGCCGGACGGCCGATACCGCTCAGAAGCAGCGGTGAGCGCTTCGCCCAGGGTGGGAGCCTGAATGACCTTAGTTGAAGCCCCTCGCTCCTGAAGATCCGCCGCAAATCCTCGCAGCGCCGCGACCTGCAGCACCACGGCCTGCACGTGCCGTGCCTCGTGCCGCACGCCCGTGATCTCTAGGACGAGGATTGGATCGGCGAACTTGGCGCTGCCATCAAGATGCGCGCGAAGTGGGCCAACCTGGTCGGTGAGCTGATCTCCTAGAACGACGAGGTGGTTCACGCTACGACCGTCGGCGGCGACAGGCGTCGCTGCAGTACTTCACCTCGCCCCAGACACGCTCCCAGCGCTTGCGCCACTGGAACGGTCGGCCGCACACCACGCAGATCTTCTCGGGGCGCTCGCTCGGCGGTCGATGTGGCTGACGTGCCTCACGTCGTGCGCCGCCCATGACTAGCGGCCGCTCTCTGGCTTGAGCGCCGCGCTGTAGGCCGCAAGTGTTCGTTGACGCGCCTCGGCGTGATCGACAATCGGCCCTGGGTACTGGTCGCCGAGCTTGATGCCCGCTGCATCGAGCGCCTTCGGGTGTGCCCATGGCGCATGAATCGCGGGTGTTTGTAGGGCTGCAAGCTCTGGTACCCAGCGGCGCACATATTCGCCATCGGGATCAAAGTTTCCCGCCTGCGTGACTGGATTGAAGATGCGGAAGTACGGCTGCGCATCAGTGCCACTACCCGCGCACCACTGCCAGCCACCATTGTTGGCGGCAATATCGCCGTCAACAAGATGTTGTAGAAAGTGCGCCTCACCCTCACGCCAGTCAATCAGCAGGTCTTTTGTTAGGAATGATGCGGTGATCATGCGCGAGCGGTTGTGCATGAAGCCGGTTGCTGCAAGTTGGCGCATCCCTGCATCTACAACGGGGTAGCCGGTCTTGCCGCTCTTCCACGCTTCAAGCAGGCGCTTATCGCTGCTCCACTTGATTGCGTCGTAGCTTGGACGCCACGCGCTGCTCGCGGCATGCGGCGCGTGCCAGAGCACCTGTGTATAGAAGTCACGCCAGGCGATCTGGCTCACCCAGACTCGCTCACCTGATCGTTCACCCTCTTGCACTGGCGGTAGTGGAAGCTGTCGCGCAACGAGTTCGCGCGCGGAGAGGAGCCCAATATGCAGCGCCGCCGAGAGGCGGCTAGTTCCAGCGTCGTCGGCCAACGCGTTGCGCCGGTCTGCATACTTGTTAATTGATTTGCGCCACGTATCGGCGTATTTGCGCGCAGCGCGTTCACCTGGCACAGGGAGTTGATCAATCTGCGCCGTTGGTACCGCATGCGCATCAAGGAGCGCCTGATCAACGGTGGAGGCTGGAGTTGGCGTTGGAAGCGGTGGAAGCTTTTTTGGCGCTGGGAGTGGTGCGCTCGCGTCAACCTGCTCGAGCCATCGGCGGAAGTACGGCGTATAGACGCCGTACGGTGTGCCGCCACCGGTGAGCAGCTCCTCTGGCTCCACCACCACGAGGCCGCGCTTCGCATGCAGTTTCACGCCGAGTGGTGTGAGCAGATCCGCAACGGCGTGATCGCGCTCTCGCGCGAACGGAGTGTGGTCGCGCGTCATGAAGAGATCAATGTCTCCAGTGCCGCCTGCAGCGCGCAGCTCGCTAATCAGCTGTGGGAGTGCAGTAGCGGCTGGCCCCTGCAACTCAATGAGATCCGAGCCGATGGCGCGCAGGCTGGTGGCAAGCTCCGTGACGCTCTCGCGCAGGAACCAGGTGCGGTTGGCGCTCGACAGCTTGCCAGTAATGAGTCCCGGCTCCCAGACGAAGATCGGCAGCAGGGGTGCGCCACGATCCTTGGCCGCCGCCACTCCCGCAACCAGGGCGGGGTGATCGGCAAGGCGAAGGTCTCGGCGGAACCAAAGGATCACTGGGGGGTGTGGCATCGTGGGTAGATCATCGCACCTTACCCGCGCCGCGGGGCTCCCTCTCGGGGCGGTGAGGGGGTACGATCCCCCCGCCGTGCGTTGCCCGGCAGCATCCAAGCAACCGAGAGCGGGGGGCTATGCCTGCGAGCGTGATCGTCGGACTCCAGTGGGGCGACGAGGGGAAGGGGAAGACCACAGACTTCCTCGCCGAGCAGGTATCGACGGTCGTTCGCTATCAGGGTGGCGATAACGCCGGCCACACGATCGTCATCGGCGGCGACACCTTCAAGCTGCACCTGGTCCCGTCGGGCGTCCTCTATGGGCATATCACCCCGATCATCGGGCCAGGGGTGGTCGTCAACCCCGCCACGCTGATTCGGGAGTTTGATGGGCTGATCAGTCGTGGCATCGATATCTCGAAGGTGCGCGTCAGCCACGCAGCACACCTGATCCTGCCGTATCACGTGGCGCTCGACAAAGCCCGTGAGAGCGCGCTCGCTGGAGACAAGGTGGGCACCACCCAGCGTGGCATCGGACCTGCCTATGAGGATCGCGCCGCTCGACTCGGCCTCCGAGTCGAAGACCTCCTCGATCCAGCCTCGACGGCGACGCGCCTCTCACGCGTGCTCCCTGAGAAGCGCGCACTCCTCGCCGCGCTCGGCGCCGCCGACTACGCCGACGCGGTTGACGCCGGCGCGATTGCTGCGCTCATCGCCACCTGGGGCGAGCGACTCCGTCCACACATCGCCGACACGAACGACCTGGTCCAGCGCGCCTATGCCCGTAAGGAGCACCTCCTCTTTGAAGGTGCGCAGGGGGCGATGCTCGACCTTGATCACGGCTCCTACCCATTCGTCACCTCCTCACATCCGATCGCCGGCGGCGCCACCACTGGTGGCGGCGTCGCTCCGCTCCAGATTGATGAGGTGATGGGCGTCATGAAGGCATACGCCACACGTGTCGGGTCTGGCCCATTCGTCACCGAACTCACCGACGCGATCGGCGAGCGCATCGCTGTCACCGGCCACGAGGTCGGCACGACCACCGGTCGCCGTCGCCGCGTCGGATGGAACGATGCCGTTCCACTCCGCTACGCCGTTGAGTTGAATGGCGTCTCGAGCATCATGTTGAACAAGCTTGACGTGCTCTCGGGCATTCCTGAGATTCTGCTCTGCGTTGCGTATGAGATCGACGGCAAGCGCGTTGAGCGCTGGCCAACGTCGAGTGCTGAGCTTGCACGCGCGAAGCCGATCTACGAAACGTTCCCTGGTTGGGAGGAGGAGATCACCAACGTTCGCGCAATGGCCGACCTTCCTGAGACCGCCCGTCGCTATGTCACGGCACTCGAAGAGATTGCCGGTGCGCCGATCGTGCTCCTCTCTGTTGGCCCCGAGCGCACGCAGACCATTGAGCGTGCCTGGCGCCCACTGCGCCACGCCAAGCGATGATCCCCCGTTACGCTACGCCGTCGATGACGGCCGTCTGGAGCGATGAGGCGCGCTGGAGTGCGGCGCTGCAGGTTGAACTTGCCGTGCTCGACGCACAAGCAACAACGGGCGAAGTGCCCGCCGACGCCGTGGCGGTGATTCGTGCGAAGGCTAAGGTGGACGTCGCTCGCATCAACGAGTTGGAGCGCACCACCGATCACGATGTCGTCGCCTTTGTGAGCCAGCTTGCGGAGAGCGTTGGCCCAGAGGGTCGCTGGATTCATCATGGGTTGACCAGCAGCGACGTCGTTGACACCGCACTCGCACTGCAGATGCGCGATGCTGCTGCGCTCCTCGATACAGGGCTCGCGACACTGCTCGGCACCGTCATTCGCCGCGCTCGCGAGGAGCGCGACACGATCATGATCGGGCGAACGCACGGCATGCATGCAGAGCCAACCACGATGGGTGCGAAGATGGCGAACTGGGCGTTTGAAGTTTCGCGGGCACGTGAGCGCATCACTCTCGCCGCCGCTGAAGCTGCTACCGGGAAGATCTCCGGGCCTGTCGGGACCTACAGCCAGATCAGCCCAGAGATCGAACAGATCGCACTATCGGCGCTCGGCCTGCGCGCCGACCAGGCGAGCACGCAGATCGTGCAGCGCGATCGCCACGCCGCCTTCGTTGCCGCGATCGCAATTGCCGGGGGCACCCTTGAGCGCATCGCTACCGAGATCCGACACCTGCAACGTTCTGAAGTTGACGAGATGCGTGAGCCGTTCCGCGCCGGTCAGGCTGGCAGCTCGGCGATGCCGCAGAAGCGCAACCCGATCAAGAGCGAGCGAATTGCGGGTCTCGCCCGCCTCCTACGCGGCTATGCCGCTGCGGCGATGGAGAACCAGCCGCTCTGGCACGAGCGCGACATCAGCCACAGCTCCGCCGAGCGCATCCTGCTCCCCGACGCCACCTCGCTCCTCGCCTTCATGGTGGATTCACTCAACGGCGTGATCAACGGTGCCGAGATCCGCCGCGAGCGCATGCTGCAGAATCTGGCGTCAGGGCTCGGTTTACACGCTGCATCGCGGCTACTCACCGCACTGGTCGATACAGGGATGCAGCGCGATGCCGCCTATTCGATCGTGCAGGCCGCGGCGACGAGCGCGCGCGACGACAACCGTCAGCTACATGAGGTGTGTTTGGCAGATGCCCGCATTACCGCTGCGCTCAGCAGCGCCGCACTACTTGCGCTCTTTGACCACCGCGCCGCAACGGAGCATGCAGCACTACTCGTTGATCGATTGGCTCAATTAGAAACTCGGGGATAAATCGGACGGCCGAGGCCCCGAAGGGTCCCGGCCGTCCGGGTTGCTCTAAGGGCTACTGGACTCAGCGCGCTGGGCGTCGGGTCGAGAAGCAGTTGTCGCAGTAAACCGGCTTGCCGCTGGTTGGCAGGAAGGGGACCATGGTCTCCTTGCCGCAATCCGAGCAGGTTGCTGGGTGCAACTCGCGTGGTCCGCGAGGTGCGCGTGGGGCGCCGTAGCCGCCGGCGCTGTAAGAGCTGCCACCGGTGTAGCCGCCGAAGCCGCCACCCGCTGAACCACCCTCGCGCTGCGCCTTACGGGCATTGCGGCATGGTGTGCAGCGCTTTGGCTCCGTGAAGCCACGCTCAGCGTAGAACTCCTGGTCCCGCGCTGTGAATACGAATTCCTGGCTGCAATCCATGCAGACCAAGTTCTTGTCTGTGTACATTCCGTTCACTCCTAGTGCTGGCTCGCCTCGTGGTCCGATGCTGGTCTCGCGAGCCCTGGATGGGAACGGTTGACTGATCTCGGTCGCGTGCGTGCGTGCTTATGTCCACCGAAGCCCGGGGGACCTCCGTAGCATACGGCATCCGGCTCATCTCTCATAGGGGCTGCCCTACAATCAGTCGCAATGGGGTGCCGCTGGCCCCCCAAAGACTCGTGGAGGTCCCTACGAATGCCCAGTCGAACCCTCGTCGCCGCCCTCGCCGCTGAGGTGATCGGCACCTTCCTCTTCTTCGTGGTCGGAGCGGGCGCGGTGATCATGGACGCCCAGACCGGCGGGGCGGTCGGCCTGATCGGCATCGCCCTCGCCCACGGCCTCGTTCTTGCCGCCCTTGGCACCGCCTTCGCGCCGATCAGTGGCGGGCAGTTCAACCCGGTGGTGACCGTGGCCCTCTGGCTGGTTGGCAAAGTCCGAACCATTGAGGGGATCCGCTACATCGCGGCCCAGCTGGTCGGCGCCGTTGCCGCTGGGTTCGCCCTCAAGCTCGCCTTCGGCGGCTTCGAGCCAGGCGACACCGCCTGGTCAGTTGCAGGCGGTGGATCACCCGCTGTTGCTGCTGGCCTGACCCAGGTCACGGCGATCGCCATCGAGGCGGTCCTCACTGCCGTGTTGGTCTACGCCGTCCTCCTGACCGCCGTTGATAAGCGCGCGCCACAGCTCG
>JBBAWJ010000004.1:1381-44959 GCA_040397255.1 Candidatus Limnocylindrus sp. | reverse complement strand
GTTGGACGCGGCTCAACGATCGGCGGCAACGTATGGCTGACGAAGAGCGTTCCTGCCGGGAGCCAACTGTCGCAGGCACGCGTGCGCACCGACGAGCTGGCAGCCGACGGTTCGGGGATCTAGCCCTCGGCGGGATAGAATCCCGCCATGCCCACCGGCCTTCTATTGATGAACGCACTCGCCCGCGTCGCCGTGCCCGCATGAGCGGCGGCATGGGTCCTGGGCGCGGCGGCCAGATGTTCGGTGGCGACGCGAGCGGCCCAACGAAGCCAGCTGGGGCGGCGATGCCACTGCTACGACGAGCGGCGAAGTTCTTCGGGCCATACCGAGGGCGACTGAGCGTCATTGGGCTCGCCATCCTTGGGTCAAGCATCCTGGGGCTTGCCAACCCGTACCTCTTAAAGCTCCTCATCGACGAGGCGATTCCGCAGCGCGATCTGGGCCTACTGGCGCTCTACGCCGGGCTGATGGTGGTGGTGCCGATCATCAACGGCGGTATCGGGCTCGCCCAGGCGTGGCTCACCGCCTCGGTCGGCCAGTTCGTGATGCGCGACCTGCGCAATGCGCTCTTCACCCATGTGCAGTCGATGCCGATCCGCTTCTTCTCTGAGACGCGCACCGGCGAGATTCAGAGTCGCCTCACCAACGACGTGTCGGGAGTGCAGTCGGTCGTCAGCGACGCGGCGGCGAACCTCGCCTCAAGCATTGCCATCGTCGTCTCAACGCTGGTGGCGATGACGATCATCGACTGGCGCCTCACGGCAGTAAGCGTTGCCGTTGCCCCACTCTTCCTCTTCTTGAGCTCAAAGGCCTCTGCCGCACGTCGCAAGGCGAGTGGCGAGGTGCAGACGGCACTCGCTGACCTCACGGCGATTGCCGAAGAGCACCTCTCCGTGGGCGGCGCACTCTTGGCGAAATCATTCGGTCGCTCTGAGGCTGGTGCCGAGCGCTTCACACAACGATCCGACGAACTCGCCACGCTGCAGTTGCGACAGGCACTCACTGGTCGCTGGGTTGGCGTGGTGGTGCAGGTGGTCTTCAGCGGCATTCCAGCGCTGGTCTACTTCGCCGCCGGTTCACTCTCTGTCGCCGGCGCACCCGACGCGCCGACGATCGGTGACATCGTCGCCTTCACCACGCTGCAGAGCCGCCTCTTCTTCCCGCTCGCCTCTCTGCTCGGTCTGCAGGTAGAGATCGGCGGAAGCCTGGCGCTTTTCGAGCGCATCTTTGCCTACCTTGACCTTGTTCCAGAAATTGTGGACGCGCCGAACGCAGTCACGCTGACACGTGCGGGCGTTCGCGGGCAGGTCACCGTGCACGAGGTGAGCTTCCGCTACCCGGCGCCGCCAGCAGGGCAGGGTCGGCAGAGGCGTGACGCATTCGGCTTGAGCAACATCTCGTTCACCGCCGAGCCAGGGAGCCTCACCGCTCTCGTTGGCCCATCGGGCTCAGGGAAGAGCACGATCTTGAGTTTGATTCCGCGCTTCTGGGATGCGAGCGCAGGCTCAGTGCAGCTTGATGGCGTGGATGTTCGCGGGATCAAACTG
This sequence comes from Candidatus Limnocylindrus sp., assembly GCA_040397255.1. Lineage (GTDB taxonomy): Bacteria > Chloroflexota > Limnocylindria > Limnocylindrales > Limnocylindraceae > Limnocylindrus. The sequence continues at coordinate 43,412 of JBBAWJ010000004.1, read as the reverse complement.
CGATCGCTCGGCGAAATGATCGGTGTCGTAACGCAAGAGACGCACTTGCTGCATGCGAGCATCCGCGACAACCTGCTCTATGCGCGACCAGAGGCGACTGACACACAGATCCTCGTGGCACTTGCGGGAGCATCGCTGGCAGAGCGCATCAAGGAGCTGCCGCAGGGGCTCGACACTGTCGTGGGCGAGCGCGGCTACAAACTCTCCGGCGGCGAGCGCCAGCGCCTAGCAATCGCCCGCGTGCTCTTGAAAGACCCACCAATTCTCTTGCTTGACGAGGCGACCTCGGCACTCGACTCGGTCTCGGAGCGTCATGTGCAACAAGCACTTGAGCGCGCCATGGCGGGCCGCACCACGATCGCCGTGGCGCACCGGCTGAGCACCGTCTCGTCAGCAGATCAGATCATCGTCTTGAACCACGGCACGATTGTGGAGCGCGGTCGACATGAAGAGTTGCGCGCAAAGGGCGGCCTCTACGCCGAACTCGCCGCGGTGCAGTTCGGGCTACACGCGTAGTTACTGGCTCAGCGGCTGGTGATCACCAGACGCTGAAAACTCGCCGGCACCTCCACGCCATCAACGCTCCTAAACTGCGCGTCACATTCGGTCGTGCCCCAACCGCTCGGCGCGACGGCGAGCAGTTCGTTCAGTACGGCGTGCGCCTCAATACGCGCGAGGGGTGCGCCGACACAGGCATGCGGGCCGATCCCGAATGCAATGTGGGGCGATGTCGCGGGGCGATCGAGTCGTAGCTCAGCGGGGCAGGTGAAGACGGTTGAATCGTGATTGGCGGAGGCGAAGTCAAGACCAACGTGCGGTGATTGTTCCGGATCACCACCGCTTACTCCACGATCAATGCGCTCCATGATCCCGAGCGGCGTCGTGAGGCGCAGCGTCTCTTCAATGAAGGCGGTTCGCACAGCAAGGTCTCCACGCAGTGCCGCAACGTGCGTCGGGTGTGCGGCAATCATCCAGGCGATCCCCGAGATGAGGTTCATCACCGTGTCGCGACCCCCAGCCAGTAAGAGACTGCCGACGCCGATCTGCTGGTCGCGAGTGAGCACCACTCCGGCGATTGGGGTGCTGGCAAGCAGGTTAAAGAGGCGCCCACCCGTTCCCGCCGCGCCCTCACTTACTGCTCGTTCAAGGAAGGTAAGGAGGGCAGCCCCGTCGCGTCGCCCATCGTGATCGCCCCAGACAGAGGGACCCCACGACGCCCACTCCTTAATGTCACTCGGGCGATCAAGGAGTCGGGCGATCGTTCGAACAACGAGGGGGAGCCCAACGCCACGAACCATCTCAAGCTCGCCCGCTTTGAACGGTGCAACGAGTTCGCGTGCATCTGCTTCGATCCCTTGCTGAAATGGGGCGAGCGATCCCTTGGAGAAGAACGGCACGAGAAACGCTCGCAAAGCCGAATGCAGCGGTGGGTCTGCCTCGAGCGGGAGCTGCCGATAGGCGCGCACATCTTCGTCGCCCTGATGGAGCGACGAGTACTGCTCAAAATCTCTCCCCGCCGCGCGTACCGACTCGTAGCCGGTAACGCGTGGGAGCCGCTCAACTCGTGAGGGGCCGCTCACTTCAGGCATGTCACGCTCCCTCTGGTGCGAGCCGTGTAGCCCGCGCCCTTGATTCTATCGCCTTACTTTGTAGTGACGGCGCTAGAATCTACCTATGCCATTCGCCGCCACCTCGCTTCGCGCTGCTCGCCTCTGCGTCGCGCTGCTCACCGTCGCCATCAGCCTCTCGGGCCAATCGGTGGCGCCGGTTGCGGCAACGGATCCAGTCGATTGGCGCACCTGTGCCGCCCGCCCTGTCCCGCTCCCACCGGCGCGCGCCATTGATCCAACCCTTGCGAGTGCGCTCACCGCGAAAGTCGTTGCCTGGCAGAAGGGGCGTCGAACCCGCCACCCTGGCGTCTCCGTCGCCATTCGCTGGGATGATGGCCGCAGCTTTACCGCTGCCGTCGGTGTTGGTGATACGAAGAGTAAGCGTGTCGTTTCGCCCGCAATGCCATTCACCATCGCGAGTACCAGCAAGGCACTGACCGCCGCAGTTGCGCTGCTTCTGGATCACTGTGGAATCTTGCCACTTAGCACACGCGCCTTTGATCTCGTGCCCGAAGCTGACGTGAAACCTGAAGTCACCATTGCGCAGTTGCTCTTGCATCAATCAGGGATGAGCGATTGGCTAACCGACAAGGATTCCAGAATGGGGTGGCTGAGCAGAAATCAGAACGCCAAGGTGACGCCACTGACGGCCGTGCAGGGCCTACTTCCGCCGACAACTGTCGGGAACTTCTCGTATTCCAACTCAGGCTTCACTCTCTTCACAATCGCCGCTGAACGCGCTACTGGTGTTGGCTGGAAAACGCTGGTGCAGTCGCTGCTCCTTGATCCAATGAACATGACTGAGACAGGCTGGGGACCAAAAGTTGGCGCGGCGCGGCCACACATGAGCGGCAAGCCGTACGGCTTTGCGAGCTGGGGGCCGAGCAAGGCGGTCGGCACGATCCTGCGTGGCGCAGGTGACATGCTCTCCACGCCACGCGATCTCGCACGGTTCGGGGAACTCTTCTGGGGGAACCGACTCACCGAGGGAGAGGCGACACTCGCCATGAACGGAATCGCGCATCGAACCTGGGCCCCATGGCTCTACAACTACGGCACACAAGTGGATCGAACCTGGCTCGGCGAACTGCGCACGTACGGCCACGATGGTGGATTCTCTGGCGTCACGAGCTCGCTCAAGCGAATCCCCACGCTGGGAATCACCATCGCTGCGGTGGCGAACGGCTCGCCGACAAGGAACTCGTTCGCCAACGATCTTGTTATGGAGCTCTTCAAGTTGATTGATCAGCCCGCAGTTGATGGCAGTGGCCTACCGCGCCTCACCGCTGCCGACAGCGGCGACCCGGAGCCACCCGACGCGCCGGTGGTTCTCGCTGCCGACTACTGCGGTGATCCCACACCGATCAGCAGCAGCGATGCTCTGGCTGCCCGCTGGATCGCCCTCGGCTCTTCCGCCGGATGGGTGGGGAGCACAACAACGATGGTTGAGCTGCCTGATGGGCGCTTGGTGGTCGGGGGCCTTGGGCTCACAAAGGCCGCTGGCAAAACTGTTGCGGGGCTCGCCGTGCGCGATCCACGGACCGGCACATGGCAGGCACTCGCAAACCTGAAGACCTCCAACGGACGCGTTGCCTCGGTATACGCGCTCGCCGTCGATACCTCGCGCAATCTCCTCTACGTTGCTGGCAACTTCAGCAGCGTCACGCGGAGTAACCGTCGCGTTGCCGCCGTCGGGATCGCCCAGCTCAATCTGAAAACAGGCATCTGGTCGAAGGTTGGCACGGGACTCAGCGGAAAAGGGATTTCAGTCAGAACACTTTCGCTGGATGCAGTGAGTGGCAACCTGCTGGTTGGGGGCCACTTTACACGCGCGGGCGGCGTCGCCTCGGCAAACATTGCAACGTGGAGCCCAGCACGAAAGCGGTGGCTCGCCCTTGGCACCGGACTAAAATCCGACGTTGTCACTGTTGCACTTGCAGGCGATGGCACGGTCTACGCGGCCGGTCGGTTTATTGATGGGCTGGTATTGACATGGAACCCGACAACAAAAGTGTGGAGCACGATCGGTGATGCTCGCCTCTTCTCTGATCTTCCGACGAGCATGGTCGTTGATTCGCTCGGCCACCCGTTGATCGGGCGTGGTGTTGGCTGGTATGGCGAAGCGATCCAGAAGATTGAACCTGCTGCTCCCGGCGGCTGGATCGCGTTGGGTGGTGGCGTGAGTTACCCGCGACGCACGGCATGGGTAACGGCGATAGCCACGCTCGACGACGGCACCGTTGCCGTTGGTGGCTACTTTGCAAAGGCTGGCGCGCTGGATTCGCCGAACCTCGCCGTGTGGGATCCCATCACGCAGCGGTACACGACGATCGGTGCTGGTCTTGCGATTGAGCCCGATGCTCTTGCGTCGAGCGCGTTTGGAACGCTCTATGCCGCGACACGGGTGCGCAGCACAGCTCCTGGCGGCAGCGGCGGGCGCTGCATCGGCGTCTGGGCGACCCAGGCACCTGGTGCCCCTATTAGTGCAACGCTCACGGCGGGTCGCGGCACCATTCGTGTCGACTGGATGCTCCCTGCTGACTCAACTCTGGCAAGCGGGTGGATCGCCACCGCTACCGCAAAGGGCCGGACGACGCGCAGATGCACGGTTGCTGGATCCACGGTGGCCCCAGCCGCAGGAACCCCTGCGCACTGCACGATCACCAACCTCGTGAAGGGGGTCACCTACAAGGTGACACTCGTCGCCTGGTCTGCGCCAGCTGGGCCATGTCCACTCATACCGGTTGGAACAATAAAGACGAAACGATAATGCCCAGCATGATCCGACCAACCTCCCTCGTACTTGCCCTGATCTTGGCGCTATCGGGGTGCGCAATAAGCGACGGATCGGGTCCGTCAACGTCGCCAACGCAGGGCGCGAGCAACTTCAAGATTGTGGGGTACGTCACTCCAGCAGCAACGCTAAGCCTGATCAATTTTTCTCAGGTCACGCACATCAACTATGCATTTCTGCTGCCGCGAAAAAATGGCACCCTTCGGCCATTTGGCGCGCCGCGACACCTGCAGCGCACTGTTGAGCTAGCGCACACCGCGGGAGCGCGCGTACTGATTTCTGTTGGGGGATGGGGCTGGGATGATGAGTTTGAGGCGATGGCCGCCACCGAAAAAACGCGCGCCCGTTTCATTGGTCTCGTTGTTGAATTTATGAATAGCTATAACCTTGATGGGGTAGATATTGACTGGGAGTATCCGAACGCTGGGACATCGGCACGGAACTTCCTCGCGCTCATGCGCGAGCTGCGGCAGGCGTTACCTCAGCCGGTGCTGCTAACGACCGCGGTGATTGCACGCGCGGGCGATGCGGATGGCATCTTGCCCGAAGTGTTTGACCAGCTCGACTTTGTCAACGTGATGGCATATGACGATGGGTCAGGCGATCACTCGTCGTACACACTTGCTGAGGATGCTGTGCGGTCATGGAAATCTCTTGGCCTTCCACCAGAGAAATGCGTTCTCGGCGTACCGTTCTATGCGCGACCAAGCGATGTCTCGTACCAGAAGTTGCTCGCCTACGACAAAGTCGCGGCTGAAGGTGATCACCTGCTCTACTTCACAACGGAACAGTTCTATAACGGTCCCGAGACACTTAGAAAGAAGACGCGCCTAGCAATGAGCGAGGGGGGCGGGATCATGATCTGGGAGTTATCGCAAGACGCGTTCGGAGAAGACTCACTGCTCAAGGTCATCGCCGAAACGGCCCGCACGAGCCCATAGGCCAGCGCGCAACTCGGCGGCGCAAAACCGCGGCTGGTGGCACACTCCCGTCATGAACGCGAGCCAGTTTCGGGTAGCCCTCACCTTTGATGCGGAGCATCCCGATCGCCCGCACCATCTGGTGGGCGCCGAGGATCGTCTTCGAGAGCAGCTCGGTGTTCTCGAGGTCCGGGCCACCTATTTCATTCAAGGGCGTTGGGCAGAGGCATTCCCTGATCAGGCACGTCGCATTGGCGATGACGGACATCTCATCGGCAACCACTCACATTTTCATGCCCAGATGCAGATGTTCACCGAGGCTGCCATTCGCCAAGACATCAAGATGGCAGAGGATGTGATCTCGAGCATCATCAAGGTCGATCCAGCACCGTGGTTCCGCTCACCGTTCGGCGCCGGAGCAGATGACCTACGCCTGCAAGAGGCTCTCGCTGAGACCGGATATCGCCAAGTGCTCTGGAACGCATCGGGAGACGATTGGGACCACCGTAAGACGGCGCAGCAGGTGGAAGACGACATGGTGAACACAGCGGTGGCGCATGGTGATGGCGCCATTCTGCTCTGTCACACCTGGCCCTCATACACGCACGAAGGTCTTGCTGGCGCCGTGCGTCGCCTTCGCGAAGCAGGCGCAACATTCGTGACCATCGATCAGTTGAACCAAGAGCTTGTCCCGGGGATCCCGGGCCTGCCAAAGCGTTGACCTATGCGCCCGAACGCGGCTGACCAGCTGATCGTTGGGATCGACGGGGGGAACTCAAAGACTGACGTCGTGCTCGCAACCGCTGACGGGCAACTTCTTGGCTGGCTTCGTACCACGGGAAGCAACCCACAGGGGATCGGCCTAGCGGCGACGAATCGCCTGATCCGTACTGCCATCGACTCGCTTCTCGGGTCGGCACAGCGCCCCGGTGTTGAATTGAGTGTGCTCTCCCTCTGCATGGCTGGTATCGATACGCCACGTGACGCCGAAGCTGTGCGGAGCGCGCTTCGTGAGCGCGGAGAGCGCAGCCTTGCCCAGCGCATCGCAACGCGCAACGACTCCGAAGCTGGCCTTCGCGTTGCCACCGATGACGGCGTGGGCATCGCCCTCGTTGGCGGTGCTGGCGTGAACGCGATCGGCGTGAATGAGCGCGGCGTAGACGCACGCTTCGCTGCCCTTGGCGATATCAGTGGCGATTTTGGCGGTGGCGGTGGCATTGCAGTTGCCGGCGTCGGTGCGGCGGTTCGCGCAGAGGAGCGACGCGGACCAAAGACAAGCCTTGGCCGCGCGATCCTTGCGTCAACGGGGCACTCATCGCTACGTGAACTTCTCGACGCGATCCTCGATAGAACATTTGACCAGGATCGTATTGGTGCGCTAGCCCCTGTGGTTCTGCAGCAATCGGAGCGCGGTGATCACGTCGCGCGGGAGATAGAGGCCTACATGATCAAGCACGCGGTCGCCTATGCGACGGCGTCACAACTTCGCGCACCGATCAAGCGGCGGCCGATTCCGGTTGTGCTCATTGGCGGAACGCTCAATGCACCGCTACGCGGATATCAGGCACGTATTCGCTCCGCCCTTCGCGCCGCTCTTCCGCCGATTGACGTTCGCCCACTGCGCGCCGCCCCCGCCCTTGGCGCGCTCCTCTACGCACTTGACGCGGCAGAGCCGCGCCTCGGCCAACGGCGAATTGCTGAAGAGAAGCTGCGCGTTTCGTTTACGCGCGTCAAGCCGCGCAGCGCCTAAGCGCCAGGAACCTACTTCGAGAAGTTCGGAAGGTTCTTTGCGTGGGCGGCGATGAGCTCGCGTCCAATCTTCTCAGCCGCATCGTGGCTCGGTACCACAGGGTTCAGAGCGAGCGCCTCGATTGCGGCGGCGTGATCGCCTGAGAGCGCGGCGGCAATCGTTGCCTGGTTAAAGGCGATGATCTTTGAAATGAGCTCCTGTCGAGCCCCTCCGAGTGGCGCGATTCGCAGCGGCCGTGCGCCGTCAGCAGAAACGGTGCTCAGCACCTCAACTACTGCGTCGTTAGGTAGATCGGGAATTGCGCCGTCATTGCGAACGTTCACGACGAGTTTCGCCGGTCGCGCGCCAGTAAGCGCTGCAATTAGATCAAGTGCTGCAGAAGAGTAGAACGCACCACCACGCTCTTCAAGTAGTTTTGGCTTCTCTGCAAGCGTCAGATCTTTGTACATCTCGAGGAGCTGCGCCTCAATGCGGACGACCTCTTCTCCTCTCGTTCCCCCAGTAAGCTGTTCGGCAAGGACCTCGTTCGGCGAAAAGTAGTAGCGCAAGTAGTAACTTGGAATCGCCCGCTCGGTCTCAAGGTATTCGCGAGTCCATCCGGTCATCGCGGCGATCTCATCACCATGTTCAGAGATCAACCTATCGAGCTGCGGAACACCGTCGAGTTTAATCTCGCGATACCAGGTGCCGTGGTTGAGTCCAGCAGACTCAAGTTCGATGCGTTCAGGCTCCACACCAAAGTGTGCCGCGGCACGGCGCTGCAAACCGATTGCGGAGTTACAGAGGCCGACGGCGCGGTGGCCGGCGCTGATGAGCGCCTGGCTAACAATCGATACAGGATTCGCAAAGTCAAGCAGCCACGCCTGCGGGCTGCGCCGCGCGAGCTCCTCGGCGATGGCGAGCGTTGGTGGAACGGTACGAAGTGCCTTGGCCCATCCGCCTGGGCCAACGGTCTCTTGGCCAAGAACCCCATGCGGCAGTGGGATCGACTCATCAATGATGCGGGCCTGCGAGCCGCCGATGCGGTACTGCACCAGACATGCATCAACCCCGTCCGTCGCCTCGCTCTGGCTGGTCGTTAGGGTGAGGCGCCCAGCCCAGCCGACACGATCCAACATCCGTTGCGCCAGGGCCCCGAGGATCTCGAGGCGCTCAGGGTTGATGTCCATGAGCACTAGCTCGTCGAGGGGCGCTCCGAGCCGGCCGTTGCCGATCCCTTCGATCAGTTCCGGGGTATAGGTGCTGCCCGCCCCAATAATACCGATCCGCACGATCCCCTCCTCCTGACCCTTGGCCTCTAGGGCGATTAGGGCGATTCTAGGGCTAGTGAGGCCACCGCGAGTTGCCATTCTCGCACAGATCCACGACGAATAGGCCAATTGTTACAGGATACGTTGCGTCAGACGCGCCACAGACCCCCAAAGGGTAATTCGAAGCGTATTCATTACTCAGCGAGGCCTCCCCACAAAGGGCCGGCCCACCGCGGAGTAAAGAGGAGGAGAACATGAAGGTCAAGAGGTGGCGACTGAGCACTGCGTTTGCAGTACTCGCGCTAATCGTGTCCGCCTGCAGCGGCAGTGCGGCAAGCCCAACCGGGCCAGTAGCAATCACCTGGTTCGTGGGCCTTGGAACCGGTACTGATGCGGAGACGCAGGTCCCAGTCCAGCAGGCAATCGTGGACGAGTGGAACGCTGCACACCCAGAGATTCAGGTGACCCTTGAGGTTGTCCCGAATCCATCAGCAAAAGACACGCTTCTCACGGAGAATGCTGCCGGTAATCCACCAGACGTCGTTGGGCCAGCCGGTGTTGCCGGCTCAAACAGCTTCTACGGAAACTGGCTCGACCTCACTGATTTGATCGCAGAGTCGAACTACGACTTGTCGCAGTTCCCTGAAGCTGCAGTGAAGTCATTTAACGTCGGCGGTCAGGGCCAGCTTGGCCTGCCATTCGCCACGTTCCCGTCGATGATGTACTTCGTCCCTTCACTCTTTGAAGAGGCGGGTCTCAACTTGCCACCAACGGCATACGGCGAGAAGTACACGATGCCGGATGGCTCACAGGTTGACTGGAGCTGGGACACCGTTCGCGAGATCGGCATGCTCCTGACGGTTGACAGCGCCGGCAAGAACGCCACCGAGGCGGGATTCAACGCAAAGAAGATCGTGCAGTACGGATATGCACAGCCATGGAACGGCGCACCTGAGTGGGGCAGCTGGTTCAAGGCTGGACAGTTCCTCGGCAGCGATGGGAAGACCCTCTCCGTCCCAGACGGTTGGGTTGACGCCTGGACCTGGACGCACGACGGAATCTTCAAGGATCACTTCATTCCATCCGCCGACGTGATCGCCCAGCCGTCGTGGGGCGAAGGGAATGCATTCCCAACGGGCAAGATTGCCATGGGCATGTCGTACCTTTGGTACACCTGCTGCTTGGGTGACGTTGTAAAGACGGACTGGAACATTGCACCAGCCCCTTCGTATAAGGGAACCGTCAGCCCTGACATGAATGCGGACACCTTCCGCATCAGCAAGGGGAGCAAGCATCCAAAAGAGGCCTTTACGTTCATGACGTACCTGCTTGGCGAGGCATCGGCTCGTCTGCTCGACATCTACGGCGGCATGCCCGCTCGTGAAGCCGACCAGGCTGCCTTCTTCGCTACGAAGGACGCGCAGTTCACGCAGGGCGTTCACTGGGATATTGCCAAAGAGAGCTACACGCGGGTTTCAAGCCCGAGCGCCGAGGCATTCATTCCGAACTACCTGAAGGCTCGCGACTACATCTATGCGGACTTCACAGCGGCGCTGCAGAAGGACGCAACGATGGATGTTGCTAGCTATGTGAGCGGAACGTTCCTGCCTGCGCTGCAGGCAATCGCCGACGAAAAGCCGTAAGGCTTCGCGTCAGCGGTAGCTGACACACATGCTACGGAGCCGGGCGTGGGGTAACCTACGCTCGGCTCAGTAGCGAGCGGCAACAAAACCACGGTCAAGAACCGAGGAGGCGCTGTAACTTGAAACTCTTTGCGAGCAGTTCTGCTCGACGCGAGGCGAAGTGGGCATATGCCTTTATCTCGCCGTGGATCCTGGGCCTCGTCGTATTCACCGCCTTCCCAATTATCGCGAGCTTGCTGCTGACCTTCTTCTCAGCGCAGCTCACCGGCGACAGCCGAAACTTCACCTTTGTGGGCCTTGATAACTGGGCGCGCTTCTTTGGCGATGAAAAGGCGTGGTCCGCACTCGGCGTCACGCTTCGCTTCATGTTGCTGTCGCTCCCCGTCGGGCTCTTCATTCCGCTGATGGTGGCGATCCTGCTGAACAGCAAGGCGCTCATTGCGCCGGGGCTTTTCCGCGTCCTCTGGTTCCTGCCATACGTGATCCCGTTCGTTGCCGGCGTCGTCGCCTGGCGCGGCGTGCTGGGTCAAGACGGCCCCGTGAACGGCGTCCTCCATCTTCTTGGCGTAGAGAATCCCCCCTTCTGGCTTAACGACATTGGCTGGATTTACCCAGCGCTAGTGTTGATGGGGATCTGGGGGATCGGCAGCGCCATCATCGTGTACCTCGCAGGACTCGGCGGCGTGCCGACGGAGCTCTACGAGGCAGCCACAGTGGACGGGGCAGGCTGGTGGTCGAGCTTCCGCCACATCACCCTGCCCATGATCACGCCCGTTATTTTCTACAACCTGGTGCTCGGCATCGCCGGGAGCCTGCAGTATTTCCTTGTTCCGTTCGTGGTCAACGGCGGCAATGGGACGCCGGGCGGCTCCACGCTCTTCTTCAACATCCTGCAATACAAGACCTTCTTCAGCTACCAAGATCCCGGGTACGGCTCGGTACTCGCCTGGGTGCTGTTCATCGTGACGCTCTTCTTTAGCCTCGTGCTCTTCGGCACGCAGCGACGCTGGGTCTACTACGCAGGAGAGACGAAGTGACCACCATGGCGGCCGTGGGAAAGGACGGCCTAACAGGGGCTGAGCGCAAGGAGGCGAAGCACCGCAAGACGACGCGCCGTCGGATTCTCACCACGTTTGTGGTCGCCATCCTCACATTCGTCTTCTTTGCACCGATCATCAATCTCTTCTCATCGAGCTTGAAAGACCCCGATCAGGCGGTCGCCACTGGTACGCCAATCTGGCCTGCACGACCGAAGTCCATCACCGTTGGCACAGAGACCTACACCATCTACAAAGTCCCTCTCGAAGATGGCACTGTCAAAGAGTTTGCGCTCGTTAAGTCTGGACGGCAGCAGAGCACGATGGCCGATCCGACCGATCTCACCAAGACGTTCGTGTGGAAAGGGTCATGGCGAACCCTAGAGAACGTTTGGGAGTTCTCGTTTGCGATCGGCAACTATGGCGCCGTATGGAAGCTGATCAACTTCCCGCAACTCCTCTTCAACACCATCGTGATCGCGATTGTTGGGACCATTGGCACCGTGTTGAGTTGTACCCTTGTTGCCTACGGCTTTGCGCGCTTCCGCTTCCCGGGCCGCGACCGACTCTTCCAGGTCATGGTGGCCACCATTTTCATTCCGGGAACGGTCACACTGATCCCAACCTACATCCTCTTCTTAAACTTGGGTTGGATTGGCACGTGGCTGCCGCTCCTAGTGCCGACGTTTGTAGCGAATGCGTTTGACGTTTTCCTAATGCGGCAGTACTTCTTAACCATCCCGCGTGAGCATGATGAAGCGGCTCAAATTGAAGGGGCCACGCCGATGGAGATCCTTAGTAAGGTGATCATCCCGCAGTCGTGGCCGGTGCTTGTTGCAGTGACGATCTTCCACTTCGTCTATTCGTGGAACGACTACTTCGGTCCACTGATCTACCTCGCAACCAAACCTGAGCTACAGCCGCTTGGCGTTGGACTCAATCGCTTCTCGGGCATTTATTACACTCGCGCCGGGTATGTTGAGGCGGCGACCATTCTTACGCTGATCATTCCCGTGATCCTCTTTATCGCCTTCCAGCGCTACTTTGTACGTGGAGTGGTCGTCACCACGGGCCTAGACAAGTAGGTATGTCACGCGCACGCGTCGCTGCGCGTAGGCTCTCTTTCGCGGCGTCTCTGCTGCTGATTGCAGCGCTCCTCAGTGGCTGCAGCCAGAGCGCCCTTGAGCGGCATGCCTCGCACATCGTTGCGCGCTTGCAGCGGTGGCACACCCCTGAGGAGGTCGCCTTCTTCATGCAGGCGGCGGCAGACGCAGGGATTAGCACTGTGCATCTCGTGGTGAAGCACGACGAGGATGATGTGATCCCGAGCGGCACCGCCTTCTATCGCAGCGCTATTGCACCGGTATGGCGCTCAATCACAACCTGGGACCCCCTTGCGGTCGCGATCGACGAGGCACATCGGCGCGGCTTGCGGATCTACGCCTGGATTCCGCAATTCCACGACCAAGCCGCTGCCCTCGCCCATCCCGAATGGGAGATGCAGATCGCCGTAAACGGCGAGGCGAAGCTCTACAGCTCTGTGGGCCACTCGTACTTCGTAAACCCGATTGATCCGAGTGTGCGCGCCTACGAGCAGTCGATCGTTGAGGAGGTTGTGCGCAACTACAACGTCGACGGCATTGATCTCGACTGGGTGCGCTTTGACGGGTTCAATATGGATGTGGGCCCACTTAGTCGCGCCGCAGCTCAGGCGGCAATCGGCATTGATCCCCTGTCGCTTGATTTTCCGAGCGGGATGATTGATCTCGGCGTAGCGAAATGGCAGGTGTGGAGGAGCGGAATCATTTCGGATCACGTTCACGCTGTCGCCGCAGCCGTGCGAGCGATACGCTCGTCGGTGCATGTGGCAGCATTCGTCTTGCCGCAGTCGTTTGTTGAGGTCGGCCAGAACCTCGCCCTCTTCGCCGATGCTCTCGATGAGGTTGAGCCGATGTGCTACTGGAGTGACTGGGGCTATTCGCCCTCCTGGGTCGTGGACGACTGCATTCCGACGGTAGAGGCGCGCATCGCCAAGGCGAGAGCGTCAACGGTGATCATTCCCACGATCGGTGCCAGTGAAACCGAGGCCCAAGTCGTGCAGGTCGTCAGCGATCTTCAGAGTCGCTACCCGGATCTCAGCGCAGTCGCCTGGTTTTACTACAACACCTGGTCTGCGGAGCGCATGAAAGAGTCGGCCGATCGGCTGAAGAGCTGGCCCTAGCGTGCTTGTGGCGCGGCGAGAGCCTCCTGTAAATCCTTCGCCCAAATTTCGTAGCCAGCTCGGCTTAAGTGCAAGTAATCGGGCATTAAGCTCTTGATCGTTTCGCCCTGGCTGTTGAGGAACTGCTGTCGAATGTCACGAACAATAATGCGCGGTGACGTTGGGAGTCGTGCCAGGAGCGAGCGGTTTGCTCCATCGGTGATGCGTCGCATCTCACAGGTAGCGCCACGCCCCCGCGGGAAGATCGGATAGAGCAGGATTGGTGCGGCTGCGTCAGCGGCGAGGAGTAGGGCGATGATGGCGAGAATGCCATCGGCAATATGGTCAGGGTTGTCGCACATGAGGCCCGCGTTGTTGGTCCCGGCCATCAGGGTGAACGCTCGGGGTCGAATCCCTGCTGGAAGCTCACCATTTTGGAGGCGCCAGATCATCTGCTCGGTTCGGTCACCGCTCGTTCCAAGGTTGACGGTGCGGTGTGGGCGCAGGAGTTCGTCGTGGCCCTCGGTCTGCCAACCCTGGGTGATGGAGTCGCCAACGAGCACGAGTGCGCCGCCACCAGCCGCCGCAGAGGCCTCCGCAGCTGCAGCCTGAGCGCGATGCCGCGCCATGCGACCTTCAGGGATCCCCATGTGTCCTCGTGGCGCAGAGGGGGTTGTCGTGCGGCCGGCGGGTCGGCCGCGGCGAAGGGTCACGCGACCCAGAAGTCTCGGCTAAAGAGGAGGGCGAGGAGTCCGAGCAGCAGCACGCAGCCGATCACCCAGACGCGGTCAAACCATGCGCGACGCCCAATGCCGGCGAGCCAGATTGGTAGCGCCGGAACGACTGCCATATAGCGGATGGTGCTCTGGTGATCGCCGCTGAGCCCCGAGGCCACGACGAGGGCGAGGCTGAATGCGCCGATCGCCCACTCGCGCCGCCGCAAAAGGGCGATTGATGCAGCAAGGGCCAAGAAGATTGCCGCCCGATCAAGCAAGAAGGTCACAAGCGCCTCATGTCCGTGTGTAAACGCGTATGCCCCGCCAACAATCCACGAGCCGACCGTTTCTAGGATTGAGAGATACCCGCGCCCGAAGTAGAAATCCTGGAGGCGCGCCCAACCTTCGCCGAGCGTTGAGGTGCGCCAGAGTAGGTGCACCACGATCGGGAGGAGGATGGCGAACACGGGGAGGAGCGCTGTCAGCCGTGTGCGCAGCGTCGTGGCCCCTTTGCCTGAGGCGAGGAGCTTCAACTGGGCAGAGCCACCAGAGGTCCACCAGATAATCGCGAGTGGGATCACGGTGAGGACCCCGTGCGCTCGTGTCAGCGCCGCCAACCCAGCGAGGAGCGCGGCGAACCCCCATCGCCCACGATAGGCGAGCGCGATCGCTCCCAGCGCCGTGCCGATGAAGAGCCCTTCGGTATAGACCTGGGCAAAGAAGAGGGCGCCCGGGAAGACCAAGAGGTAGGTCAGCGCGCGGATCGCCGTTGAGGTCGCCTCGTCGCTGCGCTGCTTCGCCTTGGCGTATCCGCGCCGGACGAGGTAGTCGAGCGCGAACATGCCGCCGAGCGTTCCGAGAAGGGTGATGATCATGCCGGCTAACGTGGCTCGTGCGATGGCGGTGATGTTAAAGATGTAGAGCGGCCAGGCAAGCAAGTTGATCAGTGCTGGATACCCTGGGAAGAAGGAGTAGTTTCGAGGAATCTCCTTGCCGGTATCAGGGTCAGTTGCAGTTCCAGCAAGAGGGTCGTCGTATCCACCAACCGCAATGCCGAGATAATACTCACTGTCCCATGCGACCTGCTGATTCATAAACCGGTCAGAGAGGTATGGCTTATCGGCGTTGTTATTTGCGTCGGTCTCCCACTCGCTCCAGGAGACGGCATAGTCGGGTCGTTCGAGACGAACGCGCTCCACACTGATCGCCTGAAAGCTGATGAGCGCAATAGCCCAGAAGGCCCAAATCAGGACGATGGTGCGCTGATGGGCATCAGGAGCGATGCGCCGGACCGTTGAGACAATATTCATGAGGGAGATTCTAGCCCTCGCGAAGGGGCTGGTGTCCACGGTGCGATGCTTCTGGGCGGGGAGGGGTGGCGTTCAGGGGTATCCTCCCCTCATGCAGCCGCTGCGCATTGAGAGCCTCTCCAACCCGGTCGTGAAGGGGCTGCGCGCCCTGCGCACGCCGAAGGGGCGCGACGAGCAGCGCCTCTTCCTGGCTGAGGGTGAGCGCACGATCGTCACCGCCACGGCCGCGGGCTGGATCCCCGAGATGCTGTTGACCGCCGGACCACTGCGCGCCCCCATCGACGGCGGAGCGAGCCACGCTCGCGAGTCGTTCTCGGTGACGAGCGAGGTGCTGGCAAAGATTACGGGGCGCGACAACCCGCAGGAGCAGCTCGCCGTGTATGCCGACCCTGCGCCAGAGACCCAATCAGTGGCAAGCCTCGACCCGAGTCGTGCTGCGCGTTGGCTGATGCTCGAGGCACCGCGCGACCCTGGCAATCTCGGCAGCGCCATTCGTAGCGCCGATGCCTGCGCTGCCGGCGGCGTGATTCTCGTTGGCAACACGTGTGACCCGTACTCGATTGAAACAGTGCGCGCCACGATGGGCTCCATCTTCACGGTGCCGATCTATCGCGCGACACACGAAGAGGCGGTCGTGTTACTGAAGCGCTGGCCAGGGAGCACCGTTGCCACTGCACTTGACGGGGCGTCAGATTACAGCGAGCTCTCGTACGCAGCGCCAACCGCGATCGTGATCGGCACTGAGGCGGATGGACTGAGCGCCGATCTGCGCAGCGCCTGTGCCAGTGCGGCACTCATTCCGATGCTTGGATCCGCTGAGAGCCTCAACCTTGCGGTGGCATCCGCGATCATGCTCTACGCGGCGGAGCGGGCGCAGCGCTAGCGCGGCAGCAGCTTCGCGATCTCTACTCCGAGTGGAGCGGCGAGGCTTCGTGAGAACGTCTCCGTCATATGGTCTTCGTCGCGATAGATCAGCACACTCTGGTCAATTGGCGAGCAGGGCCATGCGGCACAAATCTTGCCCGTCAGATCAATCAGTAGCGCCCCTGAAACCTCGGCCGCCACACGTTCTGCAACACCGATCTCACGGTTATCTGCATCGTTCTGCGTAAAGAGGCACGCACGAACATCATCAGGGTGCATTGAGAGACAGGCGGGAACATCACGACCAGGGTCTGGCGTATCGACAAGGATCGCCGTTGCTCCCGGGAGGCGGGCGACCATCTCGCCGAGCGCGGCTCCAGCCAGCGCAGAGGTGATGCCCTCATTGATTGGCCGGAAGGTGCGGCGATTCACGATGATCGTAAGTGCCGGCTTAACTTGATTGAGACGCGCCACCGTCGCCTCGTTGAACGTGGTGCACTCACGGTACTCACGCTTCAGCGCCAAGTTGCGCTGCACGAGGCTGGTGAACGAGCACGACACCTTGACAAAGGTCAGCAGACGCCAGCCGCGTTCTAGTGCGACCGCTTCAATCGCAGGGAACCAGTGCGAGGCGTGAGAGTCGCCAACGAGGGCGATGGTGATCGCTGATCCCTTGACGCCGTATTCGCAGTCTGGCGGCGTCGTTACGCGCTCAAATGCGAGGCAGCCGTCGCCGCGCAGTCGCTCTTCATCATCGCGCGCCGATGCCAGCGACGGGGTGAGATCTGCAGGTAGCGTGATCGGCCCGTGACTCGCGACCGGTGAGCCCGAAGGGCTCGGTGCCGGTGAGCCCGAGGGGCTCGGTGTTGGCTGAACGGCGACAGCTGACGAGGGGAGCGCAGCGGCAAGTCCTTGCGTGAAGAGGGCCACGCTGAGAATCCCCGCAACGCCAATACGAATGGCGCTCCACGAGGTGGTGCGACGTGAGCGATCTCCGTAGCGGAAGGGCTGCTCAACAAAGCGCCAGCTCAGCCACGAGACGCCGATCGCCGCAGCGACGGAGGCCACGATCTCAACGCCGGTGAGGGCGCGCTCGAGGAAGATGAGGGGGAGCACAAGCAGCGGCCAGTGCCAGAGGTAGAGCGAGTAGCTGATCTTGCCGAGGAAACGGAGTGGTGCGGCGGCGAGGAGGCGTGCCGGTCCGCTTGGCGCAGCACCGCCGTAGAGCAGCGCCACGGCGCCTGCGGTGGGGAGGAGGGCGGCGAGCCCTGGATACGGCATCTCAGCGGTGAGAGCCACCCCCGCAACGACAACCGCGGCAAGGCCAGCCCACGCGAGGGCACCCGCACGGTGCGAGGTGCCCATCACGCCGATGAGGGCGAGTAGGCCACCGACCCCTAGCTGCCAGACGCGCGTCGGCAGCAGGTAGAAGGCGCGCGCAGGGGAGGCGTCGGTGAGCCACACGCTGAGTGCAAAGGAGGCGACGACACCAATGAGCAGCGCCGCAATCAAGCGCCGAGAACTGCCGCCACGCCAGGTGAGCAGCACGATAAGCGCCGGCCAGACGAGGTAGAACTGCTCTTCGACGCTGAGCGACCAGAAGTGTAAGAAGGGTGATGGGCTCGAGGTTGGCGCGAAGTAGTCCACCGAACCGATGAAGCGCATGTTGGCGATTGAGAGCGCCGAAGCTGCGCCATCTGCCGCCAACTCACTGCGATCGAGCGGCGCAGCAATCAGTAGCCCAACCAGTGAGATGAGCGCCACGGCGACGAGGGCCGCTGGGAGGAGCCGACGGATTCTCCACGCGTAGAACTTGGCGATGTTGAGCCCACCAGGCTGCTGTGACTCACGCCAGAGCTTGCCGGTGATGAGGAATCCGCTGATCACAAAGAAGACGTCAACGCCAATGAACCCACCCGGCGTCCACGGGAGCCCCGCATGAAACAGCAGTACGAGAAGGATGGCGATACCTCGTAGCCCCTCAATGTCGGGGCGGAACTCGGCGGTGTTCTTTGGAGCCTGCATCAGGCTATTCGCAGATCTGTGGCTTTGCTACTGGTATTGGTCGCGTGGAGGGTTTCGTATCAATGTACTTTCCAATGACGACCATCTTCGTTCCGTCGTGACGATCGGTTTCAGAGGTTTGCAAGACTACCCGACCGTTCGGCACATCAGCGATGTCTGCCCATGTGGAGATGTGCTGACGAACCTCGGTCACGCGGTAGCGCAGACGGAGCAGCGTCGCGCCAGCAACCTTCGGCAGCACATCGACCTCAATAATCTGGCCGATCATCTGCTTCGGCGTCTTGTCGAGAAGGCCGCCGAACTCCCAGTAGCGGCCGTGCGCATAGATAAAGAGGATGCCCGTCTTGCCGTCGGCCTTCCCCTTGTTCGGCATCCACTCGGCAACACGACACCAGGGGAATCGTGGCGAGCCATCTGTTTCAAGTGGTGGGCGGACGACGGGAAGGTTGATCCAGACGCCGCTCACCAAGACGCGCACAGGATCCCCGGCGACCGAGGGGACGAGCAGACTTGGATCGACTGGCGGGAGGGGTGGTGGCGTGGTGCGCGCTCGCTCTGCAGGGTCGGAGGGGTCGACCTCAGGACTTGGCGAACCGCCATCACCGCTTGGGTCGACCGATGGCTCCTCAGTGACGACCACCACGCCGCCTGGGGCCCATGGTCCGATCTGCTGATCGATCCCCCACGTGACGAGAGCGCCTGCAGCGAGGATGAACGAGGTAGCAAGCAGGATCGTTGAGCCGATATGCCGAAACGGCATGCGCTCACGCGGAGTGCGGGACTTGGGCTTGGTCGGCGGCAACATAGGGAGAGTGTAGTGCGGGATGGCACACTACCCCCATGCCACGAGACACTCGAGCTACCGACCTTGGAATCCGCATCGGCCGGTTTACTCCTGGCCCAACGGACGGAATTACTGATGTGGCAGGAGTGCGTGTTGCTGTCACCACCATCGTCAAGGGCGACGGCGCATTCGAGCGCGGCGTTGGACCGATTCGCACCGGCGTCACCGCCATTCTTCCCCGCCCGCTCGCCGAGATGGGACACCCGCTCTTTGCTGGCACCCATCGACTGAACGGAAACGGCGAGCTCACGGGCCTGGAATGGATTCGCGAGTCTGGACTTCTCACCTCGCCGATCTGCCTCACGAATACGCATTCGGTCGGCGTGGTTCATGACGCGATGATCGCCTGGTCGCTAGATCACGTGCCAGACGCGCCACCGTGGAGCCTCCCTGTTGCAGGCGAGACCTGGGACGGTGTGCTGAACGACGTGAACGGATTCCATGTCACCACGGCGCATGCACAGCAGGCACTCGACGCCGCCGCTGCGCTACCGAGCGGTGCGCCAGTGCCGCGCGGCAATCAGGGCGGTGGGACGGGCATGATCTGCCACGGCTTTAAGGGCGGCAACGGCACATCGAGTCGCCGACTCCCCGCAGAACTTGGCGGGTACACCATTGGGGTGTTCGTTCAGGCGAACCATGGCCGTCGCCATCGGTTGACGTTGCAGGGGAAGATGCTGGGCGCCGCCGGTGGTCCGCTCTCGACCGAGCACTACCCACTTCCATGGGAGACAAGGCTCGGCGCCGCACCGAAGCCCGATGATCCCCGCGGGGGAGCGGGCTCCATCATTGTGATCGTGGCCACCGATGCACCACTCCTTCCGATGCAGCTTGATCGTCTCGCGCAGCGAGCGGTCATCGGCATCGGCCGCGTTGGTGGCGTCGGTGAACATTCGTCGGGTGATTTCGTGCTCAGCTTCAGCACCGCGAACGGTCACCTCCCGCCAGAGGACCTTGAGCCGAAGGAGCCGTTCGAAACCTCGATCACGATGGTGGTCAACGCGCATCTCTCCGCGCTCTTTGAGGCGACCGCTGACGCGACGGAGTCGGCGATCCTGGATGCGCTCTTTGCCGCTGAAAGCATGAGCGGTGCCGACGGCGCCACCGCCGTGGCGCTCCCGCTCGATATCGTGCGCGCAGCGCTGGACTAAGATCAGCCCATGAATCTGCCGAATCCTCTTCGCAGCGATGAGTGGCCACAGACTGTTCGCCTGATCGCATGGGTAGCGCTCGCTAGCGGAGCGCTGGTGGCGACCATGGCGGGACTTGGCGTCGTCACCACCCTCATCTCAGCACAAGGGCCGCTCCTCTACGCGCTTGCTGGCGGGTGGCTCCTCGCCGCCCTGGCCGATGCGCCAATCGACCGGCTGGTGGCGCGCGGTTGGACGCGTACACGAGCGGCGCTCCTTGTTTGGATAGCTGGCGCCGTTCCTGTCATCGTTATTGCGATAGAACTTGCGATCGCCTTCGCCCGATCGTTGGGTGGCATCATCGCGGGGCCAGAGCCAACGCCAGCCGATGTAGGCGTGATGGTTGGGCGTCTGACCGCCCTGCTCGCCTCCGTCGGGCTCACCGTTGATCTTGTTCCCCTGGCAACGACGGTGATTCTCGCCATCCGCGAACTGGCGGTATCGGTGCAGTCAAACATTGCGGCGGTGGCAGCTGGCGCGATTGGTGCGCTCGGCCCACTCATCTTGGCGATCGGTATCGGCGTCATCCTCTCGGCGAATCCCGCCCACCTCGATTCTGTCGATCGACTCGCGACGCGCGGGCGAGTGCGCAGCGCACAGCGCTCGCGCAAGATTCTCGAAGAGATCATTGGACGGTTTATCGGTCGCCATGTTGTACTCGGGCTCGTCTACGGCGTCGTCGTATATGTCGGCGCCACGATTGCTGGAGCGGACGGGTTGCTGGCCGCAGTGCTCAGTGGCATTGTCATGGCGATCCCATCAATTGGCCAAGGCGCTGCGGTGCTGCCGCCACTTGCACTCTCAATCCTCGCCGCCGGCCCCTACGTACTACCCGGCTCGGCAGTGATCATTGTGGGCTGGCTCCTCTGCGCCACGCAGCTCGCGCCACGACTGATGAACGGCGTGCTGCGCCTCTCAGGAACCACGGTCTTCGTCGCCGGCAGCATCGGCGGGCTCGTGGGCGGCGTCCTTGGCGCGATCTTCGCCTTGCCAGTTGTTGCCGCCGTCGCTGCGATTCGCCGCGATAAGCCCCCCGTTAGCGTCAAAATGGTGAAGCGAGCCGCAAAGGGTAAGCGCCGCTAATTCACCCCGCCGCGCGAATGCGTGGTGACTCCGCACAGGTGTAGCCTCTGGGCATGCCTTCACCACGAACTCGATCTCGCGTCGCCCCAGCCTGGCGTGGGCCGTTTCGCCATCGAAATTACCGACTCTTCTGGTTCGGGCAACTCGTCTCGCTGGCGGGCACCTGGATGCAGTCCATTGCCCAGGCCTGGTACATCACCGAGCTCACCCACGAGCCGGCGTGGCTCGGCATCATTGCCGCCGCGCAGTTCACTCCGGTCATGATCCTCGGCCTCTTCGGCGGTGTCCTTGCCGATGCGCTGCCGAAACACCGCGCACTCATGGGAACCCAGGTCAGTCTGATGACCCTCGCACTCCTTCAGGCCACCCTCGTTGCAGCGGGGCTCATGACGCTGCCCCTCCTCATCCTCATGGCCGTCCTGCTTGGCGTGGTAAACGCTGTCGACATGCCCGTACGTCAGTCGTTCTTCAGTGAGATGGTTCCCGAAGATGAGGTTGGCCGTGCTGTGGCAATGAACTCAGCCATGTTCAATGGCGCGCGCGTAATTGGCCCGGCGATCGGCGGCGTGCTGATCGGCATTATCGGCGTCGCGGGATGTTTTGCCGTGAATGGTGCAAGCTTTCTTGCCGTGTTGTTGGCGCTCATCTTTATGCGTGCCGATGAACTGCGACCCGCGCCGCGCACTCCACGCCCGCGCACCGTTGCCAACGTATTGATCAGCCTCGCAGAAGGAGTGCGATTTGTGGCGCGCACGCCCCTCATCGCCCTCTGCGTGTTTGTGATCGGCGTGGTCTCTGGCGTGGCGATGAATTTCAATGTCATCATCCCGATCCTCGCCCGAAGTGTGCTGCAGGTTGGAGCACCAGGCCTCGGCTTGCTGATGGCCGCGATTGGTCTCGGCTCGCTGAGTGGGGCGCTCGCTGTTGCCATGCTCCGCAAACCCCGCACCGTGGTGATCGTTGGTGGAGCTGCAGCGCTCGGGATCCTCTCGATCGCTGCGGGACTCACGAGCGGCAGCGGCGCAGGGTGGGCAGCAGTCGCCACTGGCGTTGCTCTCTTCGGCGCTGGCTTCGGCGCTATCGCCATGGCCGCCACTGCGAACGCCTCGATTCAAACCTCTACGCCACCGGCGTTGCGCGGACGAGTGATGAGCGTCTACACCACCGTCTTTGCCGGCTCCACACCAATCGGTGGCCTTGGCACAGGCGCGGTGGTGTCACTCATTGGCGCCCCAGGCGCGCTGATCGTTGCTGGTGGGCTGGCACTCGTCGCCACGGCGTACGCGGCCGCGCGGTGGCGGACGATCCTCTAGCTAGGGGAGGCGCACCCGGCGCCAGGAACTCTCGTTCCCAGCTGCATCAATCAGGCGCACCTCAACGGTGACGCCACGCATCAACAAGAGAACCTTCCCGCCCGTAGTCTTCATGAAGGGGCCGATCTCAATCTCATCACCAGCGGCGAACCTGATCGGCTTCTCGTATCCAACCCGCACCTCAATGACAACGGTGCCAGTGCCCGTGTCACTGCCAGCAATCGTCAGAAGATATGGGGCGGGATTCCCGCGCGATGCTCGCCCCTCGCGCACCCGTACGCTGCTGATTCGTGGATCGGTGCGATCTCGCCCAGCGGCAACCGCGAACGGCGTGCGCTCTGAGCCGCCAACGAAACGCATCCACACCGTTGCGCTCGAAGTTCCTAGTTGCGGAAGTCGCGACCAGTTACGCACTTCGCGGATGGTGTAGGTACGTGCGTTGCGGAAGGTCTGCCGATCCGCAACCTCAATGGCGCGTGCGCCCGATGGCGCATAGTCCTGCAAGATCTGCAGCGCGAGGTCGGCATCAAACGGTGTGCTGGCGGTGGCAGCGGCGAGCAGATCGCCGAGTGTGAGCTCTGGCGGAGTTGGCGTGGATGGCTCATCACTTGGAGAGACTTCAACATCACCGTCTTCGCCACCTTCGCCGTCCGTGGCGTCAGGGTCAATCTCCTCTCCCGGATCTTGCCCCGGGTCAGGCTCTGGCTCCTCCTCGCTAGGGGCGGAGGCATCGGGATCCAGGCTCTCATCGGGCGACACGCTCTCGTCGGGATCGGCGCTCTCGTCGGCGATCGGATCCCCGTCGATCGGCTCTTCGTCGGCCGCAGCGGCCAAGCCAGCAGCCCAGCCAAACGTTCGTGGAGCGGCAATTGAGCTAACGATCAGGGCGACCAGGGCTGCGGTCGCAAGCCAAGGGGTGCGCTGAGTCCTCTTCATCTTCTTAGTCTGGCAGGTGCGCGTGCCAGCAGCGTGGCACGGTCGCGCCGAGTAGGAAGCCTTACTTGAGTGAGGAGATCAGGTCGGCGACGAAGCGCGGACCATCAACCTTCATCGGCACTCGTACGAGGGGTGGGGTTGCATCCTTGCCGCCGTTGCGCTCGCGTGTCTCGCGGGCGTCGGCTGCGGGGGCCATCCAGGCGCGTCGGTCGATGATCGTTGCGCCGCGCGTTGGGCCAGCGGTATTCACCTCAACGGCGCGATCGAGCCACTCCGTCATATAGGTGGGGTCGGCGACGATGCCCGCGGCGAGCGGATCATGAAGTGGACACTCGCGCGTGCCGAACGTGCGCTGGTAGACGTCGAGGTAGTGGCTCAACACCTTGAGGGCGAACTTTGAACGCACCGAGCCGAGCGCCTCGATGTCAGCAAGCTCCTTGGTTCGGAGTCGCGTGACCTGGGTCACATCAAGCCCAACCATGGTGACTGGCCACTCGGCGCCGAAGACGAGGTTTGCCGCTTCAGGGTCGTGCCAGATGTTTGCCTCAGCGGTCGCGGAGGCGTTCCCCTCGTGGGCGATGGCGCCACCCATGACCACGACAGAGCGCAAGCGCCCGGCAAGTTCTGGGTCAAGGCAGAGGGCGAGCCCGAGGTTGGTGAGTGGGCCAACGGCGAGCAGATCGATCTCTCCGGGCATCTCGCGCGTTAGGCGAAGGATCTGCGAGACGGCATCCTCGGTAACAGGTCCGCGCTTTGGCGCGGGCTGGTTGGTATTGCCGAGGCCATCTTCACCGTGCACCCACTCGGCGGTGGCCAGCGGCTGGGCCATCGGTCGGCGTGCACCGATGGCGACCGGCACGTCGTCGAGGCCGCAGAGCTCAAGGAGGCGACGGGCGTTGGTCGCGGCAAGGTCTGAGGGGATGTTGCCGTGCACACTGCCAACGGCGAGTAGCTCAACGTCGCTGCGCCCAGCGAGGTGGAGCATGGCGATCGCGTCATCGATCCCCACGTCGGCGTCGAGCAAGATCTTTCGGCGTTCCATAAGGGGGAGAGTGTACGGGTTCTGCCCCCCACCTGCGTGCCTGACGTGCGCCAAGCCCCTGCTACGATCGCCCAGATACTTAGAGAAGGCGAGGGAGTTCATGCCGCACCTGGCACTCGTGGTGCACTCGTACGTAGATGAAGATCCGCGCGTTCGGCGGGCCGCCCGCGCCGCGGTTGCCGCTGGGTGGCACGTCAGCATCATCTGCCTACAGCGCAACGGCGATCCCGCACGCGGTGAGCTCGACGGCGCCCAGCTCTACCGACAGCCAGTCCAGCGGCACCAGGGAGCCGGGATCAGCACCTACGTGATTGAGTACGGCCGCTTCGCCGTGCTGGCCGCACGCGAACTGCTCCGCGTTGACCGTGAGCGACCGATCGATGTGGTCCATGCAAATAGCGTTCCAGACTGGCTCGTCTTCGCGGCACTGCCACTGCGCCGGCGCCACCGCATCGGCCTGATCCTCGATCTTCACGAAGCCTCACCAGAGCTCTTCCGCATGCGCTTTGCGCGATCGTCGCGCTCACTCTTCACGCGAGTGGCTGCGCGGGCAATGGTCTCCCTCGTCTCGTTTGCTGAACGACGCTCCATCGCCATCGCCGATTGGGTCTTTGTCACCGCCCCTCGCCTTCGTGATCGTCTAGTTACGATCGCTCCGCGACGCGCAGATGCGGTGGAGGTGCTCCTCAACGTCCCCGAGACGCAACGCTTTGCAGCCGCAACAGCAGGTGATCGAACCTGGATGGCCGACGGATCTCTACGACTTGTCTATACCGGCGCGCTCACTCCCATTTACGAGGTTGACGTCATCATTTGCGCCGTTGCGCTCCTTCGCGCAGCACCGGCACCGCTCCCGGTACACCTTGTGGTTGCGGGTTGCGGTGATCGCGAGCAGGCACTCCGTGAGCTTGCGACAGAACTTGGCGTTGCGAATGCGGTGGAGTTCCTCGGCCGCGTGCCATTTGAAGAGGTATCGGCGCTTATTCGTGGCACCGATATTGCACTGGCACCAACGCGGCTCGATGAGTTCACCGACCTCTCCATTTCCAACAAGGTGTTTGAGGGGATGGCAAGCGGTCGACTCGTACTAGGAACGCGGCTAAAGACCCTTGACGACCTTGTCCCAGAAGCGTCGGTCGCACGCTACACATCGGGGAGTGCGGAGGAGGCTGCCGCCGTGATTCGACGACTAGCGTCAGATCCAGCAGAACGTGCGAGCCGCATTGAGTCTGGCCTCGCAGCGATCCGCGGCGGTCTCAGCTGGGAAGCGGCTGGTGCCGCCTACGTGCAGCGACTTACCGCCCTGCTGCCGCCGCCCGTCGACCCTCGGTAACCCAGGAGCTCTTCGGCACCGGCTGCTTCGGTGGGCGTTCGCCAAATCGCCGCTTCCACTCACGTCGCCCAGAGAGGTAGCGCGTCACCTCAAGGTCAGCCGCCTTAATCGCGGCACCCCGCAGCCAGATGCGATGCAGATCGAAGCATTTCTTCGCCCAGGCGTCACCATGCGAATCGCCACTAATGAGATGTGCGAGTTCGTGTAGCGCCGTCCCCTTGTCGTAGGAGCAGAGGAACATCTCACCCGTTTCGGTGATCACCCAGCCGAACGGATGTGCCGGCTCACGTCGCGTCCCCGTGTGGTCGTGGATGCGCACCCACTCGAGCTTGGTCTTGGCACGCGCCGTCGCACGCGCGAGCAACTCAAGAGTAGGGCGCCAGTGCGGCCAGGCGGCAACGGTAAAGCCACGCATTGGGCGCACCTCGAAGGGGAGGTCGAGCGCCCACTTTGGCGCCTCGGTCCAACGCCCGGCGATCTTGACGCGATACATACGGCTCATTGATTCACTTTATCGTGAGCCCAGTATTGAAGGCGTATCGCGGCTGGTTAGCGGAGGGCGCTTGCTCCCACAGAGCGCACACGCTTCAGGAATGCGCGGGTGCGTGGGTCTCGTGGCGCCTTGAAGATCTTCTCTGGGGAGCCCTGCTCAATGATGCGTCCACCCTCGAGGTAACAGATGCGATCGGCAACGTCGGCGGCGAACGCCATCTCATGGGTGGCGATCAACATCGTCGCACCGCTCTTCGCCAGCGCACGTAGCGCCTCGAGCACATCGGCAACCAGGACCGGATCAAGCGCACTCGTGATCTCATCGAGCAACAAGACCTTCGGCTCGGTCGCCAACGCACGCGCAATTGCCACGCGCTGCTGCTGCCCACCGGAGAGGCTGTCGGGATAGGCGTTCGCCTTTGCGGCGAGTCCGAGCTGCTTCAAAAGTGCACGAGCGCGCTTCTCTGCTGCAGCGGCGGTCAGGCCGAGCGCCACGCGCGGCGCAAGGGCGACGTTCTCGAGTGCGGTCAGGTGCGGGAAGAGGCTGAAGCCCTGGAAGACGATCCCGAGCTGACGTCGCGTGGCATCCGCATCGCGGTCGTCAGCGCTCACCGTGCGACCGTCGAGCGTGATGCTCCCGGTGTCGATCGGCTCAAGGAGGTCGGCGCAGCGGAGCAGGGTTGACTTCCCCGAACCCGAAGCCCCAATCAGGCAGACCACCTCGTGCTCGGCGAGCGAGAGGTCAATCTTGTCGAGCACCAGCGCGCGCCCGTAGCGCTTCGAGAGACCGCGCAGCTCCAGCACCGGCGCGGCTGCCTGCTTCGTCCCCTTGCGGGCCATCAGCGGGTGCCCCCCTGCTGTGCCGCGCGATCCTTGGCGGCGAGGCGATCAACGAGGCGCGTCATTGGGATTGTGATGACCAAGAAGATCACCGCGGTCACCATCAGGGGCGTGAAGTTGAAGTTCGCCGACTTCAGGATCTGCGCCTGCTTGAAGGCTTCCACGACACCGAGAATTGAGACCAGCGCCGTATCTTTCTGTAGACCAATGAAGTCATTGAGGAGCGGCGGCACCACGCGGCGGAGCGCCTGCGGCAACACGACGTAGCGCAGCGCCTGGAAGCGTGTCAGGCCGAGCGCCCGTGCTGCGCGCTCTTGCGAGGGATGAATGGATTCAATGCCGGCGCGGTAGACCTCACTCACGTAGGCGCTGTAGATCAGCACGAGCGTAACGAGCGCCCAGAAGAAGGGCTCCTTCGGTACGCCAGGAAGGCGCAGCGCAGGCACACCGAAGCCGAGCACATAGATGAGCAAGATGCTCGGCACACCACGGAAGAAGTCGGTGTAGATGGTGGCGAAGATCCGCAGCGGCGTAAAGGCAGGATTAGTGATTGATCGCGCGAGTGCGATCAGGAGCCCGAGCGGCAGGATGAGGATCTCCGCCAACACGAAGAGCTGGATGTTGATGGCGAATGCGCCGATCACGTCGGGGAGGGAGGAGGAGAAGTAGGTACCGTCGAAGAAGGCCTTCTGAACGAGTGGCCAGCTCGGCGATGATCCGATGGAGACCGCGACGAGTGTCGCGACGACGAGTGTGCTGATGACGGCGACGAGGGTTCCCTTGCGGGCCGACCTCGCCGCCGTCATCGTGCGATTCGCTTACTTCAGGACTGGCGCGCTCGCCTTGTCCGCGATCCACTCCGTGAGTAGTGCCGCAAACGTGCCGTCAGCCTTGAGAGCGTCGACAGCAGCCGAAACACAAGCCGTGAGTGCTGAGCCCTTCTCGATCACGATGCCGAACTGCTCCTGTGCGCCACCCTCTGAAGGGAGCTGCCCAACGATGATGCCGCCCGTAAGCTGTGCATCACGCATGTAGAACGCAGTTGGAACGTCGGTCACGATGCCGTCAATGATGCCGCCATTCAGCGCAGCAACAGCCTCGTCATTCGTGTTGAACACGGCGACTTCAGTGTCTGGCTTGATGACGTTGTTGATTGCGTCAAGGCTCGTCGTGCCGATCTGTGCGCCAAGCTTCGCCGTCTTCAGATCGGCAATGCTCGTTGCACCAGCAATTGGTGAACCCTCGATCGTCACCACACCCTGGGCAACGTCGTAGTACCCGCTGCTGAAATCGATGGCCTCGGCGCGCTCCGCCTTGATTGAGACCTGATTCAGGAAGAGATCAAAGTCCTTTGCGCCAGGCGCGAAGGATGCATCGAAGGTGGTGTGAATCCACACAACCTCGTCTGCAGTGAATCCAAGTTTTGCGGCAACGGCGTATGCCACCGCGCCCTCATAGCCCTGACCCTTTGCTGGATCATTGTTGTAATCACCAACCCACACCGTGGCGCCCTCATTACCACCCTGGAACCACGGGCTGTAGGCCGGGTTGTCGGTGGAAAGGGTGAGCTTCCCTGCGGTCTTCAGTGCCAACGTCTCTTTTGCGCAAGAAGCGTCAACAGATGCTGATGGTGAAGCTGCGGAGCCGCCACAGGCGGCGAGGAACATTGCCATCGCCATGACCACGACCGCCATACGTGTGGTCTGGCCGATTGCGATGCGTGAGCGCGTTGTGCTCATATCCATACCTCCTGTACAGCCGCTATTGGCGACGATCTGACACAGCGTCAGAGCGACGGTGGGGCGGTGATCGGCGCGCGGCGCGCCGTCGACGTTGTGCCCCCACGAGCGGAAGGATAGCAGGGGGGTGCTCGCTAGAAACCGAGCTATGCGCGAGTAATCACCACAGGAGTTCGGCGGACTGCACCATATTGCTCGGCGGCACTGCCGCGGTTGATTGCCAGGGCAAGCCGCCCAGCCGAATCGATGTAGCAGAGGGGCTCCTGCTCAGGTACGTCGCCGAAGCGGTTCGCCCAGACGGTGGTCAGCTGCTTATCGCCCACGGTGATCTTCAGCGGATCCCCAGAGGTCAGGGCGCCGATCGACGCCTCAATTGCCTGGCGATCACCCGTCAGCACCAGCGTGCCGAAGCCATCCACGATGCGTACCGAGGTGTGCAGCACTCCGGCGCCAATCTCAATCGGCAGTTTGGTCGCCGGGACGAGGTCACTGGGGGAGATCGGCGTGCCGAGGTCGCCGAAGGGGATCCCCGCCGCGAAGTGCGCGGCAACTGGCGCAAACAGGTCACGTCCGTGGAAGGTGTGCGATCGGCCCGAGCCCCACCAGCGCTCGTCATCAAGGATGACCGCCGCCACTGCGCTGCCAAGCGCCGCTGCCGCCGGTAGGAGGAGCCCATTGTCTGGGCCGATCAGGGCGTCACCACGCCCACAGCGAATGGCGATTGGCCGTCGCTGGGTGCCGACTCCTGGATCAACCACCGCCACATGGGCGCCGATCGGCAGGTGCACGAGCGACTCAACGAGCGCCTCAGCCCCCGCCTCAACGTCATACGGGGGAATCGCGTGGGTGAGGTCGAGGGTGCGTGCCTCCGGCGCAATGCCGAGCACCACGCCCGAGAGGACCCCGGCAGAGGGGTCACGCAGCCCGAAGTCGGTCGTGAAGGTGACCAGCCGCGGCTGTGCGTGCAGCGGACCGAGTGGATCAAAGCTCATGCCCAGCAGCGTAGCCGAGATGGGACATTTGCTCTATGAAACCCCTTCACAAAACGGGGAAGGGGAGGGTATTCTAGTTCTACGTAACTGGGCTAGCTAGGCTGCGCTTGCGGCCTCCAGTGATGGGAGGTTGAACCATGCGCCGTCACGCATCACGAATCGCGACCCTCGCGCTCTCAGTCGCACTACTGCTGCCAGCCGCTTCACCCGCCGTAGCGGCAGAGAACCCAAACTATGTTGATGATGCGAGCCCGTGGGGCTCATGCTCGACGACGTACGGCTACTACAACTGTGATGGCATGCCCGATCAGCAGGAACTCGACTATTCAAATGATGATCTGGGCAGCGATGAACGACCTGGAAATTGGTACGACCTAGAAGGTGCCCTCACGCTCCGACCGTTTGTCGAGAGCCTCACCATTCAAAATGGTGCAACCACAACGTCAATCATCTCTGCCGGTGACACAACGACCACACTTGGCAGCGGCGCGGGCAAGATTGGAGTCGTCCTCGCCCCGTTTAACCTGTGCGATAAAGATCGGCTTCCATCGCCCCAAACAACTAACTGCTACGCCACGCCGAATCGCATCGGTGTCACGCTGGTCTATCGGAAGGGTTCAGGGCAGGTAGGGTACAACTTCACCAGCCCAAACGATGGGCAAAATCCGCACAACGATGTGACGCTAACAGATAATGAGGGAAATCCACTTACCATTGACGCTGATACCGAAGTGAATCTAAAGATTAACCTCAATTCAATTGGCAAATCACTGCGCTGGACCTGGATGAACGGGATCCCGTCCTATTGGCGGACCACCGATCTTGGTCTCGACACGGCCTCTATTGAAGTTCATGCAAAGCTGGCATCAAAGCCAATCATTGACAGCAACGAAACCTACGACACGCATCTGTGTACCACGGTGCCGATCAGCGCATGTGCTGTCAACCGATCTAATAGTGATTGGCTGACGTTTGAAATGGTCTTCAGCCTTGACGCAACGATGTCGGCGGCGATGACTGGCGCACTCTTCGCCACTGAAGGGGCGATCATGGGCTCGGTCGAAGTGGCGAATGATCCAACCACAAATCTACCGATCTTGAAGTATGCGGCAGCATCAAGCCACTACCTGCACACAGGAACCTCGGCAGGTGATGTGCGATATGGAAAGATGCACGCCGTGATTCCGGCAAGCGCACTCGTGCAACAGCTCGGCGTGCCGTCCTTTACGGATGGAACCGCCGTGCCTGCCGCTGCGACGCCATCGGCGCTATTCACAACTGTCCGCGAAGGCAGCTGCGGTACAGGCTGTTCTGACGGTGACACAACGTTTACCGAGTGGACGAGCGACGTCCAAGGCACAGACGGTGTGCTGATCGACATCGTGGGAATGACCTTTTCTGCTCCGAAGTTTAAGGTCGCGCCTAAGTCGGGTGCGCTGAAGGCACCGTCGGCCAAACTCTCAGGAAGTACCTACAAGATCACGGTCGCCAGCGGTAGTACGAGCACTTCAACAAGTACGGCGAACGGTACCTGCAAGAAGTACGGGTGCACGGTGAAGCTGTTCAAGGCCTCCACCTCAAAGGTATCCAGTGCACTCACCTATATCGGCGTGAAGACGTCGGCGAAGGGGAGCAACGTGAGTCTCTACTTCACCGTAACGAAGAAAACGACGGGGAGTACAGCGGGGAAGGTGCAGCGCGGCACCCGCTACATCGTCGTCGTCACTCGCAAAGATACCGGCGCTCTGGTCTCCTCGGCGCCAGTCACTCTTCCGTAACGCGCTGAGCGCCCGCTGGGTTCACCCCCAGCGGGCAAGCTCCGCCTTGAGGTTGAGCGGCTGCACCACCGAGTGTTCTGCGTACTCGCCCCACGACGCGGCCGGCACCTGCCACATGATCTCGAACTCGTTACCGTCTGTTTCTGCGCCACAGAGGCTCTTGCTAACTCCGTGATCACTCGCACCAGAGAGGGCACCAAGTTTGCCAAGCGCTTGCGCTGCGGCGGCGAGGTCGCGCATCGTAGGCACCTCCCATGCCAGGTGGTAGAGACCAGTCCCACCGCGCGGTGGGCGTGACGCGTCTAGCCCAACTTCGAAGAGGCCACGGTCGTGATGGTTTGTGGTGGTTGCCGAGCGCATGAAGATGGCCTTCCCGCCGAACTCCTCGCTCACCTCAACAAAGCCGAACGCCCGCGTGTAAAACATAGAGGCGGCCTTGGCGCTGCGAACGAAGAGGACGGCGTGATTGAAGCGTGAGATGCTAAAGGAACTTACGCACTGAACTCTTTGGCAACCGTGCGCTGTACCGCCAAGTATGTCGTGAAATGCATCACACCGTAGATCAGGGCGATCCCCTCCTTGAACGAAATCAACAGCTCGTTCGTCGGATCAATTGGCGATACCGGGATCACTCCCATTGCCAAGCCCAGCGGCGAGCCAAGTGACATCACCAAAACTAAAAGTGCGGCGCGATCCCACAGGTACCGGCGCCATGTGCCGACAAAGATCCGCGCCACAAGGCCAGCCGCCGCAACGCCACCAGCAGATGCAAACGCAACGCCAACTACTGTCGGCACCGTTTCAGCGATAGGCGGAACGACACCCGCGATCGACGCAACCGCCCAGAGGGCGAAGTTGACGATTACCGCGAGTGCCGCGCCGCGATTCACTGCACTGAGCATTAGAAGCCGAGCTCCTCCGCAACGATCACGACGTCAATACGGCCTGGAGCCTCGCCGTGAAGAATGAGGGTCTTGTTGATCGCACTGTTGACGCCATAGGCAGCCTGCGCACGCGTATCTTCGAGTGGCAGGGTGTAGGTGGCAATGCGCTCTGTCGCTTCAGCAAGATCCTTCACGATCTTCTGTGCGCCAACAACGAAGACCACGTGGCCTGCGCCGTAGGCGTACGAAGGGAGCTGTGAGCCGGTTGCCGATGCCATCATCAGCTCACCCGTCTCGGTGACGGCGTGCACGCTGCCCACGGCGAATGCTGGAGCCGAACCGATGGCACGCATCTCAGCGCTCTGGGTGTTGCGGTCAAGCCCGTACATCTTGTCGCGCAGGCTCTTGTACGGCGCGGCATTCAGCGCATTGGTAAGACCGGTCGCGTCGAGAGTTGCCGAGGTGAAGGTGAAGACCTCCGAGCCTGCTGGAATCAGAGCGAGCACCGCATCCATAGCCTCGGCACCAGTGGCGACGACTTTCGTTGAGAAGCCGTGCTTGTTCAACGCCGCTACGGCGCGATCGATCTTGGCCGTGTCAGCTACCTGCTTAAAACGTGCTGGACTCATCTGGTACCTCCATCGTGCGCCCCCTCAGCGTCTGCCAAGGTAGTTGCAGGCGCAACCATATCACTTGACCAGAAAGATTGCAAGTGCAACTATTGCAAGCAATGGCAAAAACAAGCGATCCAGTCAGCAACGAAATTACTGCACTCTCTGCAGTGCTTGGTACCGACGCGTCAAAACTGCTCGACCCAAAGGTCGCCCGCGCGTGGATCGCCCTCCTCACCGCCTATGGCCGCGTGACGCGCGCCCTCTCGGCAGAGCTGATGGATGCCTCTCGGATGAGCCTTGCTGACTTCGATGTGATGGCGCAGCTCGTTCGATCCGATGGCTACAGGCTACGCATGAGCGAACTTGCTGATGCTGCACTCATCTCGAAGAGTGGCCTCACGCGTCGTATCGACCGGCTCGCCGTGAATGGCTGGGTGACACGACGTCGTTGCACCGAAGATGGCCGCGTGCACTGGGCAACGCTCACCCCACTCGGCTTACGTGCATTGAAGAGTGCGGCGCCCGCACATCTCACTGCAGTCGCCGAGCGTTTCGGCGGCGCGCTGCCGGCGAGTGAGATGGAGCGACTAACGCGCGATTTGCTGAAGATTGCCGAAAAGAACAACGAGCGCACGCGCGACGCGGTCTAGCTGGGCCCGCTTATCAGGCGCTGATTGCGGCGCGCACCTGGCGCTGGATCCGCGCGAGCAGCCCCGTTGCGCCGCGCATGCGAAGTGGCGAGACCAACTCCGTCAGGCCCAGTTGGAGTGGAGCAGCGGCTGGCACGGCGAGAATCTCTTCTGGTGTAAGGCCGCTAAGGCCGAGCTGCATGATGCATGCAAACGCACGGGTAGTTGGCGACTCTTGCGGTGCCGTTGCATGGATCCGCACGCTGTCACCGACCACCTCTGCGATCGCAAAGAGTGGTGACTGGCACTCTTCGACACGCTCCATCAGGTCGGTTTGCGACGCGTACGGTTCTGGGAGTGGCTTCAAGCGATCTGCATACTCGAGGAGTAGCTCGAGGCGCATCTCACGCGGCGTGTCGGCAAAGTCGGCAGCGACCGCAGCGAGTCCGGGTGGAAGCTGTGCTGCGGCTGGGTCTGACATATATGTGCGCCTTGCCTATTCGGCGCCGACGGCGATCGGAAGTCGAACGGCATTGCCCCACTCCGACCACGACCCGTCGTAGTTGCGAACGTTCCTGAAGCCAAGCAGGTAGGTGAGCACAAACCAGGTGTGGCTCGACCGCTCACCAATTCGGCAGTAGGCGATCACATTGTCGTCGGCCGCTAGGCCCTTCTCACCCTCATAAATGCCGCGAAGGTCGGCGACTCCCTTGAACGTACCGTCGTCATTGGCGGCTCGCTTCCACGGGACAGACTTCGCTCCTGGGATGTGGCCACCACGGAGCGTCCCCTCTTGCGGGTAGTCCGGCATGTGCGTCAGCTCACCACTGAACTCTTGTGGTGAACGGACGTCCACCATGCAGCCCTTGGCGCCGACGTGCTCGATCACCTGTTCGCGGTAGGCACGCAACTCAGTGTCGTTTCGTGGAGAGAGCGGGTAGCTCGTGGCCGCGCGCGTCGGCACAGCCTTGGTCATCTCGCGACCCTCCGCCTCCCACTTCTGGCGACCGCCATCAACGAGGCGCACATCGGTGTGGCCGAAGAGGCGGAAGACCCAGAGGGCGTAGGCGGCCCACCAGTTTGACTTGTCGCCGTAGAAGACCACGGTGGTGTCGCGGTCGATCCCCTTGCGCGACATCAGCGCCGCAAAGCCTTCTGGTCCGACATAGTCCCGATACACGGAGTCGTTCAGGTCAGTATGCCAGTCCACCTTGACGCTCCCCGGAATGTGCCCCGTCTCGTAGAGGAGCGTGTCTTCGTCTGACTCCACCACAACCAGCCCTGGGGTGTTCAGGTTGGCGGCGAGCCACTCAGTTGAGACGAGTACGCCCGGAGTGGCGTATTCCTGGAACTTTGGTGTTGGATCGAGAGGTACCTTGCTCATTTTGCTCTCCTTATTAATCAATGAGTTTCGTGTTCAGTCAGCGTTGGCGCAATGCGAGCGTCAACAGATCGACGGCTCACCCTCAAGTGCGCGGAGCTGCATGCTGGTCATACTAATACGATACCAGAGCGGGTCTCAGCCTCGTCAGTCGAGAAGAGGGAGGAGTAGCCGGTGCGCCCCCTCAATAAAGATCCCAACGGCAAAGGCTGCGAACATCACCGCGGAGATGAGTGAGACGGCGCGAATGGTGCGTGGTCCGGTGAAGCGCCGGGTTGCGCCGACCACCCCTGAGATCACCGCAGAGTGCAGCACCGCCGCCGTCGCAAATCCAGAGATGAACGGCACGAATCCAGCAATGCTCGTCGCCTGTGCGGCGACGACGCTCCCACCAACGGTGGCGGTCCAGAGGATCAGCGTGGGGGAGCTGAGAGCAACGCCGAGACCGAGCCCAATGGCGCGCAGTCCGGTGGCGCGACGGAGTGGTGATGAGTCATCAATTGAGCCGCCGCGCACCGCATCGCGCAGTGCGGCTGCGGCGAACCAGCAGAGGATCGCACTCCCGCCGATCCAGAGCACCCAGGCGGCCGGAGGCCACTGAAGCAGTGCGCTGACACCGAGGGCGCCCGCGCACGCCCAGATGACGTCGCCGATGCAAGAGCCGAGCCCAATGAGGAAGGCGGGCCAAGCGCCGCGATCGATGGCGGTGCGCACCAGCATGACGTTCACCACACCGAGTTCAATATTGATCGAGAAGGCGAGGGCGGCGCCGAGGAGGAAGATCTCCACCGCTACTCGTTACCTGACTCGACGACGCTTGTTGGCGTGTTGTGTGGGTTGCTATGGGCGGCAGGGATCACGCCGAGCTTTCCAGCCTGGTAGTCCTCAAAGGCCTGCACCACCTCGTCGCGCGTATTCATGACGAACGGCCCGAGCCAAGCGACCGGCTCCTTGATGGGGAGCCCACCAAGGATCAGAACGTCGAGCGCAGGGGTGCGCTGATCTTGATGCTCCAAGGCCTTTACAACGATGCGATCGCCAGCGCCGTAGACGGCGAGCTGCCCTGCCTGAATGCCGACGCGTTCGGCGCCAACCGTGCCGCGACCCGAAAGCGCGTAAACGAGCGCATTGAAGTCGGGGCGCCAGGGAAGGTCGAGTTCGGCGCCAGGCTGCAGCGTTGCGTGCACCAACGCGATCGGCGTCTGCGTGGAGCCTGGTCCGCTGTGGCCACCTACGTCACCGGCAATCAGACGAAGGAGGGTGCCGCCATCTGGCGAGGCGAGGAGTTTGACTTCACTAGAGCTAATGTCTTGGTAGGCGGGCGGCGACCACTTCTTGGCGCGCGGCAGATTCACCCAGAGCTGGAAGCCGTGAAAGAGTCCGCCGCTTGCGACCAAAAACTCTGGTGGTGTCTCAATGTGCAAGATGCCGCCACCTGCGGTCATCCACTGCGTGTCGCCATCGCTGATGCGTCCACCACCACCATTGCTGTCGCGGTGATCCAGGATCCCGTCGAGCATGTAGGTGACCGTCTCGAATCCGCGGTGTGGATGCCACGGCGTCCCCTTCGGTTCGCCTGGGGCGTACTCCACCTCGCCCATCTGGTCGAGCATGATGAATGGATCAATTGCCGCCAGCGGTGCGCCCATGAAGGCGCGGCGCACGGGGAAGCCCTCGCCCTCAAAGCCGCTCGGCGCCGTACTGAGCGAAATCACCGGTCGCGGCCGTGCGGTGAGCAGGTCGGCGACGGGCGTTCGCGCAAGAAGCGTAATGTCGGGAACGGTTACTGCTGGCATGCGCAGATCATACGTGCGGCGGCGATGTGCCGCCTATCATCGGGGAATGAGAAGCCCCTTCACCCGTCTGCGCCTCGCCGCGGACGACCCATTTCAAAACCCGGACGTGCGCCTCCTCTTTGGGGCGCAGGGGATCAGCTCACTTGGCTCGCAGATCTCCCACATTGCCTTTCCGCTGATTGCCATTGACGTGATCCATGCCAGCAACGGTTCCATCGCCCTGCTTGAGATGGCCTTCCTGCTCCCCTTCGTGCTGTTCGGCATTCCCGCGGGAGCACTGCTCGATCGCCGCACGCGTCGACCCGTACTGATCGCCACCGACGTCGCGCGAATGGCCCTTCTCCTCGTTGTCCCTGCCGCGTACGTCGCGGGCGTGCTGAGCATGCCGATCCTGCTCGTCGTGCTCTTCTTCGTGGGAGCGTGCACGCTGCTCTATGACGTCGCACACCAGTCATATTTGCCGGCGATCATTCGTGGGCCGCAACTAGCCACGGCGAACGGTCGCCTCATGGCGATGGAGTCCGCCACGGGAGTCGCCGGGCCAGCGCTCGCTGGAATCGCCGTGGGTCGACTCACCGGTCCGATTGCGATCGTGATTGACTCCTTCAGCTTCTTGATCTCTGCTCTCATGGTCCACCGTGTTCGGCATGTTGAAGAGTTGCCCGAAGTGACACTTCAGAGAGACCAGACGGTCAGCATTTGGAGCGAGATGCGCGAGGGCGCAGCGTGGATCTGGCAGCACCCGCACCTGCGAGGGAATGGACTTGCCGCGCTGATCTTTAATTTCTTCGGCGGCGTCGCAAGTTCGGCGCTGATGATCGCCTACTTCCGTCGCGAGCTTGAACTCCCGACCGAGTTGATCGGCATCATCATCGGCGCCGGTACGTTTGGCCTCGTCCTCTCCACCACCACGAACGCCCTCTTTGTTCGACGCTTTGGCATGGGTCGCACACTGATCGCCGGGGGATTCCTTCTTCCCTCCATGCCGCTCTTCTTCGCTTTCCTTGATCGCTCGATGGGCACGCCACTCATTGCAGTGATCGCTGTCGTGACGCAATTCGTTGCGCTCTTCGGCGCGGGGCTCTTCCATGTCAACCAGGTCACCTACCGACAGCTCATCACCCCGTCGCGACTGCTCGGGCGCATGAACGCCTCCATGAAGACACTCATGCTGCTCGGCCTGCCACTCGGCGCCGTAGTGGGGTCACTGATCGCCGAGAACTTTGGGCTTCGCGCTACGCTGGTCGTCTCCGCACTCGGTGTGCTGGTCGGTCCGCTCCCGCTTCTGCTCTCTGGAATAGCGCACGTACAGGTCCAGCCAGACGGGCTGAGCGGCGGCGGAACGAACTAGCCGGCGCGAGCTGCCTTGATCAACTCCGCGAACGCACGCCCCGACTCCTTGATTGTTCGTCGCTGGGTGGGGTAGTCGATGTGGGTGTAGCCAAACCGCTTGTCGTACCCGTAGGCCCACTCGTAATTGTCGAGGAGCGACCAGCCGAAGTAGCCACGCAGATCAACCCCAGCCTCGATCGCTTCGGCTGCGGCGGTGAGGTGGTCAATCAAGAAAGCTTCGCGCTGCGGGTCGTAAACCCTACCGTCGGCGGCCACCGTGTCGGGCCACGCTGAACCGTTCTCGGTGATGTAGATCTTCGGAGCCTTCCAGTGCTCCTTCAGTTTGATCAGGAAGTCGCGCATCACGCCGGCGTTCATCCCCCAGCCCATATCAGTTGTGGGCCCATCAATGTGATCCCAGGTTGTCTTCATGCCATCGCCGTTCGGGTCATTGCCGATCTTGGCCGGGAAGTAGTAGTTGAGCCCATGCCAATCTATGCGCTCAGAGATGATCTTCAGATCGTTTGCCTGAATCGGCATCGTGATGCCTGCAGCATCAATCACCTCTTGCGGATACGTTCCGAAATAGATCGGGTCATGGAACCAGCCGCTGTCGCTGGCATCGTGTCGTCGCACTGCCTCGCGGTCTTCGTCGGTGTCGGTCGCGGGCATCCCTGGTCCCACGTTTAGGACGATGCCCATCTGTGCCTTCGGCGCAATGCTGCGGGCCGCCTGCACCGCCAGGCCGTGGCCGAGGAGCAAGTGGTGCGATGCGGAGAACGCCGCCTGCGGATCTTGAATCCCAGGCGCCATGCTGCCGTCTAAATATCCGAGCCACGCCGAGCAGAGCGGCTCGTTCAGCGTCGACCAGTGCGTGACGCGATCACCAAGTGCGCCGAACATGACACTTGCGTACTCAGCAAAGGTAAGGGCGGTGTCGCGTGCGGGCCAGCCGCCGCGGTCCTCCAGCTTTTGTGGCAGATCCCAGTGATAGAGCGTGGGGAAGGGCTCAATGCCCGCTTCAAGTAGCGCGTCAACAAATCGCTCGTACCAGGCGAGCCCCTTCGGGTTCACCGCGCCCGTTCCGTCCGGAATGATCCTCGGCCAGGCAATCGAGAATCGGTATGACGTTGCGCCGAGATCTTTCAAGATCGCGATGTCTTCGCGCCAGCGGTGGTACGAGTCGGTGCCGGGATCACCGTTCTCGCCGCGGTGCGTCTTACCGGGGATCGTCGCGAAGCGATCCCAGATGGATTCACCGCGCCCATCCTCTTTTGTGGCGCCCTCAATTTGATAGGAGGCGGTGCCAAAACCCCAGGCGAAGTCCCTGGGGAAGCGCCGAGCTAAATCGCGATATTTGCTCATATTACGGGAGACTTTACATGCGGCCTCAGCGGTCGGAGCCCTTGTTGCGCCAGTTGCTCCGCTGCGGCACCCCCTTACGGGGCGAGAACGTCAAAGTTGGCGCGCATGCTGGCGTTGCCCGGTGATGTTGCTCGGCCTCCCCCTCGATGCCCTCATCGGCTCGGTGATCGCAGAGAACTTTGGACTCCGTGCAGCCCTCTTCGCGGGCTCCATTGGGATCATCTTGGGACCCCTTCCGCTGCTGGTCTCTGGCATCGCGCGCGTGCACGCCCAGCCTGCCCACACTGAGCGCTGACCCCTGTAATCCGACGAGCGCGCTCGGGATAGCGGCGGAGCGCCTCACGCCGAGGGCGCGTATCATCTCAGGCATGAAGAAACTCTCTCTGCTGCTGGGGCTGGGCGCCGTTGCCCTCATTGCGAGCGGCTGCGAGGCTGCCTTCCCACGACCAGCGGTGACCGATCAGGCGATCGAGGTCCGCGCCCTCTACGACCTGGTCTTCGCCCTCGCCGCCATCGTCTTTCTCCTGGTGCAGGGGCTCATTATTTGGTCAGTCATTCGCTACCGGCGTAAGCCGAGCGACTCCACGCTTCCCGTGCAGACCCACGGGAACCTCGTGCTTGAGATTATCTGGACGGTGATCCCACTCATTGTCGTGGTCGCCCTCTTCTTCGCCTCGGCTCGCGTGCTCAACATCGTTGACGACAGGCAGCCAGAGAACGTTGCGGTCAAGATTGAGGTGGTCGGCTACCAGTGGCAGTGGAAGTTTGCCTATCCAGCGGAGAAGATTGAGATCTTCGGCGCCGCCACGGCCTATCCCGAGATGGTCGTGCCGATCAATGAGCGCATCGAGATCACCCTGGTTGCTCAAGACGTTAATCACGGCTTCTACATTCCGCAGTTCCTCTTCCAGCGCGATCTAGTTCCTGGCAAGACGAATCACTTTGAGTTCACGCCGAACAGGCTCGGCACGTTCACTGGCCAGTGCTCTGCATTCTGCGGGCTGCTACATCATCAGATGGGCTTCACGGTGCGCGTGGTGACCCGTGCTGAGTACGACGCATGGATTGAGGCGACCCGCCCGAAGGAGGAGCCAGCCGCTATCGGCCCGATGACGGGCGTGGTCGCGGTTACCCTTGAGCCAGGCAACTATGTCGTGATGAGCAACATCACTGGACACTTTGCTCAAGGCATGTACGCAGACCTCGTTGTAGTAGCGCAGCCGTAAGGGAGATAGAAGATGGCAACAACCGTAGTGGGAGCCAAGCGCGCCGCCCCGTCAGCGCTCTATGAGTACCTAACAACAACCGACCACAAGAAGATCGGCATCCTCTATACGATCTCGTCGTTTATCTTCCTGGCCATCGGTGGCCTCTTGGCACTCGGCGTTCGCGCAGAGCTTGCGATGCCAGGGCTGCAGTTCCTCGATGAGTCCTCGTACAACCAGCTCTTCACCATGCACGCCTCAATCATGATCTTCTGGGTGATCATTCCGTTCCTGGCGGCGATCGGCAACTACGTTGTGCCGCTCATGATCGGCGCACCCGACATGGCCTTCCCGCGCATCAATGCCCTCAGCTTCTGGATGGTCCCATTCTCTGGGCTCGTTGTTGCATCGGGGTTCCTACTCGGCGGTGCCGCCGACGCCGGCTGGACGGCGTATCCGCCAGTCAGCAGCATCAAATACAGCCCAGGGCCGGGAATGAACCTCTGGATTGTTGCCGTCATCCTCGTAGGCACAAGCTCGATCCTTGGCGCCGTCAACTTCATGGTCACGGTCTTCCGCATGCGTGCACCAGGCATGACCCTCTTCCGAATGCCAATCCTTGTTTGGACGGTTCTCGTCACGAGCGTGCTCGTACTCATGGGCACACCGGTGCTGACCAGCGCCTTAGTGATGCTCTTCATCGATCGAAACTTCGGCGGCGCCTTCTTTGACCCTACGCTCGGTGGCTCGGCGATTCTCTGGCAGAACATCTTCTGGTTCTACTCCCACCCAGCTGTGTACATCATGGTGCTGCCAGGGATGGGTGTGATCTCTGAAATCATTCCAGTGTTTAGCCGTAAGCCGCTCTTCGGCTACAAGGCGTTCGTCTTCGCCACCGCCGGCATCGGCGCCCTCGGCTTTAGCGTCTGGGCACACCATATGTTCACCACGGGGAGCGTCTTCTTGCCCTTCTTCTCAGTGATGACCTTCCTGATCGCGGTCCCAACAGGGGTGAAAGTGTTCAACTGGATCGCGACCATGTGGCGCGGGCAGATCACCTTCGCAACGCCGATGCTCTTCGCGTTGGGGTTTCTTAGCATGTTCCTCATCGGCGGTATCAATGG